>CAZKXG010000207.1:0-5962 GCA_964556465.1 uncultured Cryomorphaceae bacterium
TCGGAGCGCTATATTGGAGACATCGCGAAAGGCGATTCGGTATGGATAATTGTAAACAGAAACGATACAATCAAATCGGCGATTTCCAGAGTTGGAGATTACATTAATCCGGCGAATCGATCATTTGAAATCAGGGTAGATATAGGTGAAAAAGTGGCCGTGTTGCGGCCAAATTCCTTGGTAATCCTAAAAGTGAATGACTACACCGAAGAAAGCGCGATTGTCGTCCCTTCATCTGTTATCATGCAAGACGGAGAAGGAAATGATTATGTCTTCACGCTTCAAAACGATGAAAACAGTGATTTGGTTGCCCGAAAAACTCAGATAAAGACAGGCCCTTCACATCTTGGGAAAACGGTCGTAAAAGAAGGAATAACAGAAGGGGATGAGTTAATCGATAAAGGTTCCCGAACGGTCAGAGACGGCGATAAAGTGAAAAAAACTACCGTATAGCGATGGCAGAAAACACAACTGAAAAAAGCGGAAAAGGCTATAAAGAGTTTGGTCTTTCATCGCTTTCCGTAGATAATAAAACCACGGTCTTCGTACTGGCAATTATTATTTTCCTCGGAGGAGTAGCCTCGTATATGGGCATGCCGAAGGAGAATTTCCCGGATGTGGTAACTCCTGAGATCTATGTAGGTACGCCCTATCCCGGAAACTCGCCTTTGGATATTGAGAAATTGATCACCCGGCCATTCGAAAAGGAAATCAACGCTATTACCGGGGTGGACGAGATTAACTCTACCAGTGTTCAAGGATATTCTACCATTCAGGTGAAATTTAGTTTTGACGTGACTCCCGATGAGGCGCTGCGAAAGGTAAAAGACAAGGTGGATATCGCTATGAGCGATCGAGATTTTCCGCAAGACCTTCCTGCTGACCCCAATGTTTTCGAGTTGAACTTTTCTGAGATGATACCGATAATGAACATCAACTTATCGGGTGATTTCTCCATAGAACAACTCAAGGATTATGCAGAGTACCTTGAAGACGAAATCGAAGATCTTGCGGAAATTACAGAGGTAGATATCCGCGGAGTTATGGACAAGGAAGTCAAGATTGACGTCGACCTGCTGGCCATTGAGGCAATGAAAATAAGCTTTGATGATATTGCCAATACCATAGCACAGGAGAATGTCACCATTTCGGGAGGTGATCTATTGGTGGATGAGTTCAACAGAAACGTGCGTATTATCGGAGAGTTCCGCAATGTTGAGGAAATAGAAAACGTCATCGTAAAACGAGAGAACCAAGAGGTAGTATATCTAAAAAATGTGGCTGACGTGAGCTTCGGTGAGGAGGAGACCCAGAGTTACGCGCGTGAGTACCTGAAGCCGGTGGTAATGGTCGATGTGAAAAAGCGCGCCGGGGAGAATCTTATTGAGGCTTCTGACAAAATCTCTGAAATAATAGAGAAGGCCAAAGCTGATATTTTTCCCGAAAATCTTCAGATATCTATTACCAACGATCAGAGCGACCAAACACGAACCCAAGTTGATGAGCTGTTGAACAGCATCATCTTCGGTGTATTGCTCGTTACGGGAGTCCTCTTGTTTTTCCTCGGACTCAGAAACGCACTTTTTGTAGGTATTGCCATTCCACTATCCATGTTGTTGAGCTTCTTGATTTTAGGGGCCCTTGGAGTTACGCTCAATGTAATGGTACTTTTTGGGTTGGTACTGGCCTTGGGAATGCTGGTTGACAACGGAATTGTAGTGGTTGAGAATATCTACCGACTTATGGATGAGGGATATCCGCCTATTCAGGCAGCCAAGCTAGGTGTAGGAGAGGTGGCTATACCAATTATTGCCTCAACCGCGACCACACTAGCGGCCTTTTTGCCATTGGCTTTTTGGCCCGGACTCTTTGGTGAGTTTATGTTCTTCTTACCCATCACACTGATCATTGTTTTATCCTCATCACTATTCGTGGCGTTAGTGATTAATCCTATGCTGACATCGGTCTATATGAAAGTTGGCGAGCCCGATATCAACAAGCGGAAAATGCTCAAGAACAGTCTTATTTTCGTTTCAGTTGGAGTTTTTCTCGATGTTATTTCCGTAGTTGCAGATCAGAGCACCGTAATGATTTTTGGGAATATTTCGCTCTTTATCGGGATCTCGGGAATAATGAATATTTACATCCTGGCACCCGGAACCAAGCGTCTGCAGAATCAGATACTGCCAAAACTTGAAGAATACTACAAGCGATTTTTAAGTTATGCCCTCGATGGCAAGCGACCTTATGCTTTTGTTGGTGGAACCTTTCTTCTGCTTATCGGTTCGCTTATGCTCTTTGGGATCTTTCCTCCTAAGGTGGAATTCTTTCCCATCAACGAGCCACAGTACCTTAACATTTTCATCGAAAAACCTATAGGTACTGATATAGAAGAGACCAATCGAACGACTCTCGAGCTTGAGAAAAGGGTGATTGAGATTTTGGATGACGACAAATATTACTTCCAAAAAGATGGAGAACGAATTCCTTTCCTCATTGAATCTGTAATCGGACAGGTAGGTGATGGAACGAGCGATCCCGCTCAGGGTTTCTCTCAGGCCAACACACCCCACAAAGCGCGTATCACCGTTCAGTTTGTCAAATTTCAAGATCGAAGAGGCCTCCAAACAAGTGATGTGCTTGAGCGCATTCGCGGTGAATTTCGAGGATATCCGGGAACCCAAATTACCGTTAGCAAAAACGAGGCTGGTCCTCCTCAGGGTGCCCCTATCAATATTGAAGTTCGCGGAGAAGATTACGAAAAAATCATGGCAGATGCTCAAGGACTTAAATCCTTTTTTGAGGATCAAAACATACCGGGAGTAGAAGAATTAAAGCTCGACATCGAAACGGGTAAGCCTGAAATGCCGATCATCATCGATCGTGACAAAGCACGGAGACTCAATGTGTCAACATATCAGATTGGCGACGCTATGAGAACAGCCTTGTTTGGGAAAGAGGTGTCTACATTCAAAGATGGCGAAGATGATTACCCCATCAATGTGCGCCTGCTAAAACACTACCGCGACAATGAAGACGCTTTGATGAATATGCGTTTGACTTTTCGGGACCAATCAACCGGAAAGATTGTGCAGGTGCCGATTTCTTCAGTGGCTCGTTCTGAGAAATCAAGCACTTTTAGTGCAGTAAAGCGCCGTGACTTGGACCGAGTAGTTACCATTTCTTCCAATGTTCTTACAGGGTATAACTCAACCGAAATCGTAGGAAAAATGAAAGAGATGGTGAAGGATTACGAAAGTAACCCCGACACAAAGGTTCTATTCACCGGACAGCAGGAAGAACAAGCCAAAGAGCTTGACTTCCTTACGACAGCTTTGGCGCTTGCTCTGTTTATGATCATTATCATTATCACGGCTCAATTCAATTCCATTTCGACGCCTTTTATCATTGGCTTTGCAGTGCTGTTCAGTTTGATCGGCGTATTTCTCGGGTTAGTAATATTCAATATGGATTTCATCATCATCATGACCATGATCGGGATAATCTCCCTTGCGGGAATTGTGGTGAATAATGCTATCGTTTTGATTGACTACACTAACTTAATTCGAACCAGACGTAAGGAAGAACTCAACTTACCCTTAGAAGAAAAGCTTCCATTTGAGGAAACGGTTTATGCCATAATCGAAGGAGGTAGAACCAGACTCCGCCCCGTTTTGCTTACGGCCATTACCACCATTTTGGGGCTAGTTCCGTTGGCAATAGGCTTGAATATTGACTTCTTTAGTTTGGTTAGTGAGTTAGATCCGAAGATTTATGTGGGAGGAGATAATGTGATCTTTTGGGGTCCGATGTCATGGACGATCATCTTCGGCTTGTCATTCGCGACATTTTTAACATTGGTGATTGTCCCCGTCATGTATTTGATATTGGCAAAGATTAAGTACAGGTTCATTCACAAGAAAAGTACGGAGTACTCTATTGATAGATAAGTCATTGAATAAATTAATAAAAAAGGGAAGGTACTGCGCGTTCCCTTTTTTTTTGACGGAAAGTAAAGGAAATGTGACTCTCATTCGCTTGAATACTGAGGCATTCGGCAACATTTATTTTTTACTTTTGTTAGTTGCCTACTAATGCCGACTCTATGAGTGAATATAAAGCAGGTCACCTTCTCGACCAAGTCGAAATTCCCGCTGACTTACGTTCAAAAATCAAAGAGCAAGAACTCGAAGAGTTTAGCGCTCAACTTCGCGATTATATCATTGATGTGGTTTCCACCAAAGGAGGTCACTTTGGTGCCAGCTTGGGAGTTGTGGAGCTCACTGTTGCCTTGCACTATGTGTTCAATACTCCTTACGATCAGCTCGTTTGGGACGTTGGGCACCAAGCCTACGGGCATAAATTATTGACAGGGCGCAGAAAGAATTTTCATACCAATAGAAAGTATGGAGGTCTCAGCGGTTTCCCGAAAAGATCGGAAAGCGAATACGATACGTTTGGAGTAGGTCATTCTTCTACATCGATATCGGGTGCATTGGGCATGGCGGTAGCGAGCAGACTGAAAGGACAATTTGACCGACAACACATTGCCGTAATCGGCGATGGATCCATGACGGCAGGTTTGGCTTTTGAAGGCCTCAATCACGGTGGGGTAGAGGATACCAACCTCTTGGTGGTACTCAATGACAACTGCATGTCCATAGACCCCAATGTGGGCGCATTAAAAGATTATTTGACTGACATCACCACTTCTCACACTTACAATAAGGTGAAGGATGAGGTATGGCAGTTATTGGGTAAGATTTCGAAGTTTGGGCCAAATGCTCAGGCTATTGCCCAAAAAGTAGAGCACGCGGTGAAGTCTTCTTTGCTCAAGCAGAGCAATATGTTCGAATCATTGAACTTTCGCTACTTCGGCCCGGTAGACGGTCACGATGTAAATCACTTGGTAAAGGTGATGGAAGATTTGAAAGACATTCCCGGCCCTAAAATACTTCATGCCCTTACGGTAAAAGGAAAAGGGTACGAGCATTCCGAGAAAGGTTCGCCCACGATTTGGCACGCTCCCGGACTCTTCAACAAGGAAACTGGAGAAATCATCAAAGTCGTTCCGAAAAGTCCTCAGCCACCGAAGTACCAAGATGTATTCGGACATAGCATTGTTGAGCTTGCCGAAAAGAATGAAAAGATTGTGGGGATTACGCCGGCTATGCCTTCGGGCTCCTCGTTGAAAATCATGATGGAGGCCATGCCCGATCGTGCATTCGATGTGGGTATCGCCGAGCAACACGCGGTGACATTCTCAGCCGGTTTGGCAACTCAGGGGATGATTCCCTTTTGCAATATATACTCCAGCTTTATGCAACGTGCCTATGATCAAGTGGTACACGATGTGGCTTTGCAGAATTTGAACGTCGTTTTCTGTTTGGATAGAGCGGGATTTGCGGGTGCTGACGGCCCAACACATCACGGTTCTTACGATTTAGCTTATTTCCGAGCCATTCCTAATATGATTGTTTCGGCTCCGATGAATGAAAGCGAACTGCGCAACCTGATGTATACTGCTCAAAAGAAAGAACATGGCCCGTTTAGCATTCGTTACCCGCGTGGTGAAGGAGTGATGACGGATTGGAAAACACCTTTCAAAGAGATTAAAATCGGAACAGGCCGTCGTGTGCGCAATGGAAGCGATTTAGCGATCTTGAGTATCGGACATCCAGGAAATTTTGCGGTAAGCGCCGCTGAACAACTGGAGAAAGAAGGACTCGACGTAGCGGTTTACGATATGCGTTTCGTGAAGCCCTTGGATGAGATTTTACTCCACGAAGTATTCTCCAAATTCGACAAGATCATCACGGTAGAAGATGGTTGCCTGATGGGAGGAATGGGAAGCGCCGTCTTGGAATTTATGGTAGATCACGGTTACTCCGCCAAAGTCAAGCGTTTAGGTATTGAAGACAAATGGTTCGAGCACGGAAGTCAAGACCAGCTCTACACCGAG
>CAZKXG010000208.1:0-5916 GCA_964556465.1 uncultured Cryomorphaceae bacterium
CTTGATGTCTGGACCTCATTCCCGCATCCATTCCCGCATGATAAGGTAGGGCGTTGATGCCATTTACTTTGAGTGATTCGGCCACCTCCTCAACCTTTTTTCGGCTGAGGCAGTAAACTATTCCCGTCTTTCCGGGTCTGGCTTTTACAAATTTGATGATTTCGCGTACCACGTCTTTTTTAGGGCGCACCTCGTAATAGAGGTTTGGCCGATTGAAGGAATCCTTAAAAACCTTCACATCAGTCATTCCAAGATTCTTCTGAATATCTTGCTGAACCTTAGGCGTAGCCGTTGCGGTTAGAGCAATTATAGGAACGTCAGTGATTTCTTCAATGATTGCCCTTAGTCTTCGGTATTCAGGACGAAAATCATGCCCCCATTCAGAAATACAATGAGCCTCATCAATGGCAAAAAAGGAAACATTGGCACCTCTCAAAAATTCTATGTAGTCGGCTTTGGTCAAGCTCTCCGGGGCCATATAGAGGAGTTTTGTAACTCCGCTCATTACATCCTCCTTCACCCTTAGAACGTCCGATTTGTTCAATGAAGAGTTTAGAAAATGGGCAATGCCATCATTTTCACTTGTGCCTCGAATGGCATCAACTTGATTCTTCATAAGGGCTATAAGGGGTGAAACGACGATAGCCGTACCCTCTTTCATCAACGCAGGGAGTTGGTAGCAAAGCGATTTGCCGCCACCCGTCGGCATAATGACGAAGGTGTGGTTACCGTTTAATACGTTTTCAATAATTTTTTCTTGCTGACCCTTGAATGAGGAGAACCCAAAATACTTGGCCAACGCCTCTTTCGGCGAAATTAATTCTGATAACATTTTCAGATATTCAGTTTACCCTTCAGTACTGCTTTCCGCACTTCTATGTTACAGGGGTGTTTAGGATTTTCAATTTACGACAATCGTTCTAAATAGCAACCTCTTAAACTAGATTTTTTTGGCAATCCTTACGCTGTTAGAAATGGAGTGTTACTATCTTCATGCGCGAGACTAAAGCTACGAAAAAACGTATACGTGCGGAGTGAATTGTATTAGCTTTGCCTTTTCAGTAAAAAAATAGCTAAACAAGGGATGGCTGACCCGAATCAGATGACATTTCTACAACACCTTGAAGAGCTGAGGTGGCGACTTATTAAGGCTTTTATTGCAATATTGGTGTTTGCTATAGCAGCTTTTGTGTTCAAAAGTTTCGTATTCGATGTATTGATTTTGGCTCCTAAAAATTCAGACTTTATCACCTATCGCTTTTTCTGTCACATGTCTGAATTGGTTGGTTTGGACGATAGTCTTTGCCTTGCGTCTTCTTTTAAGTTGCAGAATATCTCCATGAGTGGCCAGTTTACTTCTCACCTTTTGGTGTCTATTGTGCTGGGCTTTATCATTGCTTTTCCTTACGTGTTTTATCAGCTTTGGGCATTCATTATGCCCGGACTTAGTGGAAGTGAGAAGTCTACAGCCAGAGGGGCTGTCGTGGCAACGTCATTTCTATTTCTCATAGGAGTTAGCTTCGGTTATTTTCTCATTTCTCCACTCTCAGTACAATTTTTAGGTGGATATACCGTAAGCGATCAGGTGGATAACATTATCGCATTAGACTCATTCATCACCACGATTACCATGACAACGCTATCGGGTGGATTGGTCTTCCAGTTGCCGGTGGTCATTTTCTTTTTGGCGAAGCTTGGTCTAGTCACTCCCGAAACATTAAGAAAGTACCGCAAGCATGCAATCGTCGGGGTCTTGATTCTTAGTGCTATTATTACTCCACCCGACGTCACCAGCCAGATATTGGTAACTTTACCTTTAATGGTGCTCTACGAGTTGAGTATCCAGATAGCGCGAGTTGTCGTAAGAAAAAATAAGAGCGAGCAGGCTGCTTCTTGATCAAACGGCCTTTTTTAAAGATGCAGTCAATTGCCTCCATACCGATTTTTGAGAATAGCAAGACGTATTTAGTTCTTCTCTGTTTTCTATTGATTCCTGCTCTTTCCTTTGCTCAGAAAACAATCGTGTACGGTAAAGTATATGATGCCGAAACAAAGGAGACTCTTCCCTTTGTAAATGTCGCCTTTAAAGGGAGTAAGGTGGGAACTACCACTGATCTGGACGGGAATTACCGCATGGAAACCTATTACGCTGAAGATTCTTTGGTGGCATCTTTTGTCGGATACAAGACCAAAGCGTTTAAGGTGCGAAAAGACGATAGTCAGAAAATCGATTTTCCGCTTCAGGAGGGTTCCGTAAGCTTGGGTGAAATAGTGGTCAACGCAAAAGATTTTGAGAACCCTGCGCATGTTCTTCTCAAAAAAATTATCAAGAACAAGAAGATCAATAACAGAGAGAAACTCGATGCATATCAATACGAAACGTACAATAAAATTGAGTTTGATCTCAATAATCTTTCCGATAAGTTTAAAGAGAGAAAGCTCTTTAAGTCATTCGATTTCATCTTTGACAACATAGATTCTACAGGCGAAAAAGTGACATTGCCGTTCTTTATGACGGAGACTCTCAGCGATTATTACTACCAAAGAAATCCAAAAGGACGAAAAGAAATTATTCACGCCACGAAAGTTTCGGGAATCAATAACGAGAGCATTTCACAATTTCTTGGCCAGATGTATCAAGACGTAAATATCTATCAGAATTCACTCGGTATTTTTGGGAAGAACTTCGTAAGTCCGATTTCCGATTACGGATTGGTATTTTACAAGTACTACTTAGTCGATAGCTCATACATCGATAATAAGTGGTGCTATAGGTTGGATTTTCTTCCGAAGAATGAGAGCGAACTCGTGTTTGAAGGACATTTTTGGGTAAACGACACCACTTACGCCATAAAAGAAATTGATGCCGCCATTTTGCCTTCGGCGAATATCAATTTCATAACTGATTTGAAAGTGAGGCATGAGTATGATGAGGTAGAACCAGAGGTGTGGATGCTTACGCGCGAAAAGCTGCTCGCTGATTTCAGTCTGGTAAAGTCTGAAATGGGTTTTTACGGAAAGAAGGTGACGACCTATGAGGATTTTGTGATCAATGAACCCAAAGACAGCGAATTCTATTCAGGTGCCGAGAATGTCATTGTAGAAACGGAGATCAACGCCCTGGATGAGACTTATTGGAAAGAAAACAGGCACGAAGAAATATCAGACGATCAGCAAGCCATTTATGATATGGTGGATAGCCTGAAGACCAACAAAGTCTTTATGACTTATGTCGATATCGTCAATTTTATTTTTCAAGGATACTGGGTGGATGGTAAAGTGGAGTGGGGACCGGTCTTTACGTTTTTAAGCTATAATACCGTCGAAGGTCTGAGACCCAAATTCGGATTGCGTACCTCTAATGACTTTAGCACTAGACTAAAACTAGAAGGTTATGTCGCCTACGGAACGACAGACGAACGCTTCAAGTATATGGTTGGCGGGCAGTACTTCTTGAGTAAGAAGCCCAGGCAAACTTTAGGGGTTTATTTTTCTGAAGATTATGAACTTATCGGTCAGGTGCCCAATTACTTTCCGCGTGACCACATTGTTCAAGTACTTACCGTTCGAAATCCGCAAGACAGACTTATCTTAAATAAGCAAGGTAGGATATACAGCGAGAGAACTTGGTTTACAGGATTTTCTACTCTGTTAGAATTTAGGCGAAGAGAGTTGTCATCTGCCGGTGCATGGAATTTTGAGCGAAACGAAGATATCGGAGGTGAGGCCCAAGTGATTGATGTTTCTAACATTGTTAGTTCGGAGGTTTCGGTTGGTTTGCGGTTCGCATTTCGCGAGAACTTTGTTGAAGGTGAATTTGAACGGATTTCTCTTGGCAGCAATTGGCCGATCATCAATGCCAGGGTCGATTTTGGTGTGAAGGGCGTGCTCGGGAGCGACTACGAGTACCAGAAATTAACACTTACCGCAACAGATAAAATCCCTTTAGGTCCTTTTGGAACTACGAAGTATTCATTGGAAGGAGGGAAAACCTGGCAAACTCTCCCGTATCCTTTACAGTTTGTCCACTCGGGTAACGAAAGTTTCTTTTACAATAGTGAGGCTTTTAATACCATGAACTTCTTTGAATTCGTGAGCGACCGCTATGTCTCCATGCGTGCCGAACACCATTTTGAAGGTTTTTTCTTCAACAAGATTCCCCTTTTCAAGCGGTTGAAATGGAGGGAAATAGTTGGTATAAACGGAATCTATGGTTCCTTCGGTCAAGGGAATGCCGAAGAATTGGTATTGCCTGACTTGACTTATACATTTACCGATGGCCCCTTTGCAGAAGCATATCTGGGAGTGGAAAATATTTTTCGCTTTTTCAGAGTGGACGCCATATGGCGACTAACCTATCTTGATAATCCCAATGCGCCAAAATTTGGCTTGCTTCTTGGATTCGACATCAAATTCTAAACTATTATGATTCTCCGAGCCGAAAACCTGATTAAGAAATACAAAAGCCGCGTAGTGGTTAAAGGAGTTTCCGTACAGGTAGAACAAGGAGAAATCGTAGGCTTGCTTGGGCCAAACGGTGCCGGAAAGACCACCACCTTTTATATGACGGTGGGTTTGGTTCAGCCCAATTCGGGTAAGATATTTCTGGACAATGAAGACATTACCGAAAGAGCCATGTATGAGCGTGCACAGCTTGGGGTGGGCTATCTTCCTCAGGAGCCGAGCGTTTTCAGAAAGCTCAGTGTCGAGGACAACGTCAAGGCCGTACTGGAAATGACTAAGCTTACTAAAAAAGAGCAGTCGAATAAATTGGAATCGTTGATCGAAGAGCTCGGTTTGGGTCATGTTCGTACAAACCGTGGTGACTTCCTGTCAGGGGGTGAGCGCCGACGAACCGAAATTGCCAGAGCGCTCGCTACGGACCCAAAGTTTATTCTTTTAGATGAGCCGTTTGCGGGGGTAGACCCTATAGCGGTAGAAGATATTCAGTCTATCGTAGCTCAGCTTAAAACCAAGAACATTGGGATTCTCATCACAGACCACAACGTGCAGGAAACGCTATCGATTACAGATAGAGCTTATCTCCTCTTTGAAGGGAATATTCTCAAGTCAGGCACAGCGGAAGAACTTGCTTCCGATGAGCAGGTGAGAAAAGTGTATTTAGGTAAGAATTTTGAGTTGAGAAGGAAGGTGCTTTAGGCAACCTCTACCTCTTCTAAGTGGAAGCTGTACTTCTCCATAATCTGATTGGCCAATAACTTCTTGCAAGCCATCTCTACTTTCTTCTCCGCTTCCTCCTTGTTGTCCGCGCTTACCTTTAGTGAAATGTGTTTACCTATTCTAACATTGGTAATAGCTTCCAAACCCAGGTTTTTCATACTTGCCGTTACGGCTTTTCCTTGTGGGTCCAGTAAGGCGTCTAGGGGCATGATGTCAATTTCAGCAGTAAATTCCATGGCGTTATTTCGTGATTAAAGAAAGTATGAAATACAAAAGTAGCACAATCGGGATGGATGAAAACCCAAACAGGATAAATAAGGCTAGGCCAATGGCCATCAAGGCAATCTTGGATTTGTTACCACCTGATTCTCCCGAAAACTTTAAGGCCAGCAGAGGAACCTCCGAAACCATTAGAATTCCCAATAAGACCGAAGCAAACGCAATCAACCCCGTCGATTCTTTAAAGTTCATAAGTCCTGAATTGAGTGGCTCTAATTCAATGAGTCCACCAGTGCCAACCAGAGCGATGCTTACCCAAAAAAGCGCATTAGCAGGAGTGGGTAAGCCGATAAACCCCGTCGATTGTCGCGTATCAATATTAAATTTCCCAAGTCGATACGCTGAAAATGCCGCCATTAAAATGGGAATGAATAGCGCCAAAGCTTTCCAATTGAAGAGCATTTCTTTCTCGAAAACGCCATTAAACTGAAGTGCCAAAAATACAGGTGCTACACC
>CAZKXG010000209.1:0-2065 GCA_964556465.1 uncultured Cryomorphaceae bacterium
GGACTTCACTTCAGTCGCGAACTGCTCAAACGAATGGAGCTCAAAGGGATTCACTTTGCACCGATCACGCTTCATGTCGGTCTCGGAACTTTCCGCCCGGTAGAGGTAGAAGACCTCACCAAACATAAGATGGATAGTGAGCAAATGGCTATCAGCGAAGACGCTGCCAAAACCGTGAACGGCACCAAACTTGCCAAAGGAAAGGTTTGTGTGGTGGGCACTACCGCAATGCGCGCAGTTGAAACTTCTGTTTCTACCGAAGGTCTTTTAAAGCCGTTTGACGGGTGGACGAATAAGTTCATTTTCCCGCCTTATGAATTCTCTATTGCCGATGCCATGATCAGCAACTTCCACGCTCCTGAAAGCACTTTGCTTATGCAAGTTGCAGCTTTTGGCGGATACGAAAATGTGATGGCCGCTTACAAAGTAGCTATCAAAGAGAAGTACCGCTTCCAGGCATATGGAGACGCAATGCTCATAATTTAAAACCATGTCGAAGAGGGCGGTAATCATTGTGGCGGGAGGTACCGGCACCCGCATGAACCTCAATACAGCCAAGCAGTTTTTACCCCTTGCGGAAAAGCCCGTTTTGCTTCATACGTTTGAAGCATTTCGACTTTACGATCCCGAACTTCAATTTATTTTGGTTCTCTACAAAAGCCTGCACGGTGAATGGGCTAAGATTCAAAAGGAGTATGGATTCGATCTTGTACACACCGTGGTAGAAGGCGGGGAAGAGCGCTTTCACTCGGTTAAAAACGGAATAGACGCCTTAGATAAATCAGTTAAATTGGTCGCCATTCACGATGCGGTGAGGCCATTTGTCTCTGCCGACACCATCGAACGTTGTTTCGAAAGTGCGTCCAAATCAGGTGCAGCCATTCCCGCCGTACCAGTCATCGATACCATCCGCAGAATGGATGGGAACTCGAGCTACACCATTCCCAGAAATGAATTGGTAGCCATTCAGACTCCCCAATGTTTCAAGTCAGACATTCTAAAAGAAGCCTATGAAACGGAATACCGCAACATCTTCACCGATGATGCTTCCGTTGTAGAGCACATGGGTCATTCTGTTGACATAGTAGAAGGCAATCGAAGGAATATCAAAATTACGACCAGAGAAGATTTGTTGATTGCAGCCTCCTTTTTAAAAGGTTAATCAATTCAAGGTCGTTCCGCTGGTAATTCCTATCATTGAATTTCTAAGTTCAGACCCGTGAAAAAAGAAGAATTTACCTCAGAGATAGAGAAAGCCTACACGTTTAAGGGTGAATCCATTATTTTGGGTGGTGCAATTTTGGATGGCGAACCCGTATCGGGTTTGCAAGTCAAAACGCCGCTGAGCATGTTCAACCGCCACGGATTGATAGCCGGTGCTACGGGAACAGGAAAAACAAAAACCCTGCAAGGCATTGCTGAAGGACTCTCCAATGCGGGAGTGCCTGTTTTGCTAATGGACGTCAAGGGTGATCTGAGCGGAATGGCAGCGGCAGGAAAATCCCATCCCAAAATAGATGAAAGACACCAGGCTATTGGCAGTCAATGGCAAGCCAAGACTTTTCCGGTAGAGCTTCTTACCCTTTCAGACGAACCAGGAGTTCGCTTGCGCGCCACGATCAGTGAATTTGGCCCTGTGTTGCTCTCGAAAATTCTTGGCTTGAACGATACACAGCAGGGAATTGTGGCTCTCACCTTTCAGTTTTGCGATGACAATGCACTGCCACTATTGGATATAAAGGATTTTAGAACGGCTCTTCAATACATCAACGGAGACGGAAAAAATGAAATTCAGAAAAAGTACGGATTGATCAGCAGCCAAAGTGTAGGCGCCATTATGCGAAAGCTCCTCCAACTAGAACAGCAAGGTGCCGATCGCTTCTTTGGCGAGACGAGCACTGATGTACATGACTTACTCGGAAGAGACTCGAATGGTGATGGGATAATTCACATTTTGAGATTGGTGGATATGCAATCCAAGCCCAAACTCTTCTCGACTTTTATGCTCTGCCTGCTGGCCGAGATTTACGAAAAATTCCCCGAGCAAGGCGACGCCTCCGAACCC
>CAZKXG010000209.1:2077-5912 GCA_964556465.1 uncultured Cryomorphaceae bacterium
AACTGGTCATCTTCATTGACGAAGCGCATTTGATTTTTGAAGAGGCTTCTAAAGAACTTCACGATCAAATTGAGACCATTATCAAGCTCATCCGCTCGAAAGGAGTGGGCATCTTTTTTTGCACGCAACTTCCTGACGATGTCCCCGATGATATCCTCTCGCAGCTCGGAATGAAAGTCCAGCATTCGCTGCGCGCCTTTACAGCTAGAGACCGAAAAGCCATCAAGAAGACTGCTGAAAATTACCCAATCACTTCTTTCTATGAGATGGATCAGCTACTGACCGAAATGGGAATCGGAGAGGCCATTATTACCCTATTGAATGAAAAAGGTATTCCCACACCTGTGGTTCATGCGTTGCTCAAAGCACCGCAGTCACGCATGGGTGTATTGAATAAGAATGAAATAAGGGAAGTGATTGGGAAAAGCAGACTAGCCGACAAATACAATCGATCGGTAGACAGAGAGAGCGCCCACGAAATACTTTTGGCAAAATTAGAACGAGCTGATCTGTCCAAAGCTCAAGAGAAAGAAAGGCTGACACCCAAAAGTCGATCAACCCCAAGAGAAAAGTCAACACTAGAGACCATCATGAAGAGCAGTGTAACCAATACGATCGTGCGAGAATTGACGCGCGGAATACTGGGGGTACTGGGAATCTCTTCTTCTTCCCGAAGGAGAAGAAGAAAGTAGAAAATATCTTCTGCGGGTAATAAGGGGGTTTAGCTAAACCTGAAAGCCATATTTGCGTATCAGCATTAGCATGCCCTTTAAGAAGACTATTTTTCTTTCTCTCCTTTCCATATGCCTCCTTTCGGCCGTATTGATATTGGCCGATAAAGCAGAGCCCGAAACCCATTTCATAAAGCCGATTAATGACCAACTTCTGATCATTGGCCACCTGGAAGCAAGTGATCAATTCAACTTTGCTTCGGATGTAGCCTTACTGAACGACGACTTATTCAATGAGGTCAGCGGGATTCCCACTTTTGGCTTTAGCGATTCCAAGCACTGGCTCAGGCTCAGGATCTTGAATTTTGAAGATCACGCCATAGATAGAATTCTAGAGGTAAATAATCCGATACTCAACGAGTGCAATCTCTATGAGGTAGAAGGAGGTCGAAGCTCAGCACTATTCAGAACGGGGGACGAACTGACATTCAATGAGCGACCGATAGACCATCGGAATTTTCAGTTTCCCATTCACGTTGAGGCAAAAAGATCAAAAGAGTTGTTGCTCCGAGTTTCATCAGATGGAGAACAACTGCAAGTACCACTGAAACTCTGGGAAAAACCCAAACTCGATAAGCAGGATGGCACTGATAGATTGCTCAGAGGAATTTACTTTGGAATCATTCTTTTCGTCCTCATCTTCAACTTATTTCTCTACGTTATCATACACGAAAAAAGTTCACTCTTTTATGTGATCTACATTTTCGCATTGTTGATGTTGCAGCTTTCGCTTAGCGGATTTGCATTTGAGCACCTATGGCCTGAATCAACCTACTTAGCCAATATTGCCAATCCATTTTTCGCATCGATCAGCATCTTCGCGCTCATTCGATTCACCCAGACTTTTCTAAATCTAAAGGAGTTCTATCCGCGGATTTTTAAATCGCTTCACATCATGGGGGGATTTGTAGCGGTAAATTCTCTCCTTGCTCTGATTCACACCCCTTTCTTCTTCAAGCTTTCCGTGATAGGTATCAATGTGCTGGCTCTGTTATTAAACATCGCCATCATACCGATAGTATTAGCCGTAGTGAAAAAGAAATTCCGACCGGCAAAGTATTTCCTGATCGCCTTCATCGTATTGGTGGGAAGCGTTTTCTTTTTCATTCTGAATAATTTCGGGATCCTTTACAGCGATTTCTATGCAGCATATGGTTTGCAAATCGGCTCGGCCGTAGAAGTAATATTGCTCTCTTTTGCTATTGTCGACAAGTTTAAACTCTTTCGAGAAGCATCTTACGAAAGGCTAAAGACCATCAACCTCATGAAGGCTAAAGCCAATGAGGAATTGGAAAAAGAAGTAGTGATAAGAACCCGAGAAATAAGTGAACAAAAGCAAGTAGTGGAGCAGCAAAAGGACGAAATTCTGGATAGTATTCGCTACGCTGAAAGAATCCAAAAGTCGCTGCTTCCCTCGGCGGAAAAAGTGAGTCGGATTTTTCAAGACCACTTCATTTTGTTCAAGCCTCGCGATATCGTAAGCGGCGACTTTTATTGGGTGGGCAAAACATCGGAGGCTTTTCCCTGGGATTTGGGGAAAAGTCTAAAACTTTTTGCAGCGGTAGATTGCACAGGCCACGGGGTGCCGGGAGCCATGATGAGCATGTTGGGCTATCAAGCTTTGGAGCAATGCAGACTAAGAGCTGACCTAGCTAATCCAGCCGACGCCCTGAATTATATAAATAACGTCATTGTATCTTCTCTGAATGAACAACGTGCAGGAGATTTACGTGTTAAAGACGGCATGGACATGGTGCTTTGTGCCTATCACGAAGAAACGAGAAAACTGAGCTTTGCGGGAGCTAAAAACAATATGTACATCGTTCGCGCAGGAGAATTAATTGAATTAAAAGGAGATCGTTTGTCAATTGGGAACGGCATTATCGAAAGTGCAGATGATGGATTTACCTTTAAAACCATCACACTCCAAGAAAACGACTCTATTTACACTTTTACCGATGGTTTTCCTGATCAATTCGGAGGACCGAATGAAAAGAAGCTTAAAGCAAAAAGTCTCCTGGAGTTTATCAAAGGACTCAGCCACCAAGAAATGGAATATCAAAAAGAGCAATTGGGTGAATTCTTTTCCAATTGGAAAGGCCAAACCGAACAAATAGACGATGTCTGCTTAATGGGAATTCGAATTAAGTAGTTTCCGAAAAGAGGCCATCCTTACTCACTCCTCGAGCTCATTCACTCAAATTCTTAAAGAAAATGAACGAGTTTCTTTAGTCTACAAAACTTCATAACACCCTCATTTTAAGCAATTTTTAATCAACTTTCTAAAAACAATAGCTCTCTTCGAGAAATAAACTACTCACAATAGAATTATCTTTTTTGAAGCATCGTTATATTGCAAGCTTTCAAATCTATGTTTCATGCAGAAAATACTATTGTTCCTGGCAGTCTTAATCGCAGGAAGCTCCGTTCAAGCTCAATCTGAAAACATCAAAAAAGCCTGGGATCTTTTTGAACAGGATAAACTCAAAGAATCTAGAAAGGCATTTGAAGAAGTGCTTGACACACCTGATGAAGCTAGCGCTCACTTAGGCATTTCTTTGGTGGATGCAGCTCTTGGAAAAGAGACATTATTCTATCACTACGATCAATTTTACAAGACTGCCGAAAACTCTGATTACTATTTGGACGCACTGTGGTCTTTTGACGCTGGAAAAAGAACTGAAGAAGAAGTGCTCTTTTTGGAGTCTATAGTTGAGAGATCAAAAGGAACTTTGAAAGCCAAGGCACTTCAGCACCTTGGCTATCACTACCGCTCCAGTGCGAAAATGAACAAGGCGAAGGATTACTTTGAACAAATCGGAGCTATTGAAAAGTGGAATCTTGTAGGAGATTTTCAGAATATCTCTGAAAGTGGATTTGATAAAGATTTTGGTGTTTTGGCTCACCCTGAAACAGAGTATGAATTTACCAACAAGCAAGGAGCCACGGTAAAATGGTTTGACCTATACTCCCCACGATACGACAAATGGATAGATTTTGAATATCACTTCTATACGTCAAACTCGATCATCTATGCCCAGAATTTTGTAGAAAGCCCAACAGATCAAAAGGTTTTCTTCAGAATAGGAACATCAGGTTCACTC
>CAZKXG010000210.1:0-695 GCA_964556465.1 uncultured Cryomorphaceae bacterium
TTACAATTTTTTGAAGGTGTTGTTGATTAGATTCCTTAATGCTGCTAACGTCTTCTTTTATTCCCTCCAATACCTCATTTTTATGAGCTAACTGCAGAGCGTATGCAGTAAGTTCTTTTTTCTTCTGCTCTAATTTTGCCTTACTGTGTTGAAGTTCCAAATCAATTTTTGCCTTTGCTAATTTGTTCTTAGCCATTCGTTGTCTAAATCCATATACTAAAGCGCATAATAAACCGAATAGCCCGAGAATACCTGCAATCAATCCTTTCTTTTCTAGCGCAGCTTGTTTTGCTTCGGCCTCATAAAGCCTAGCTTCCTGTTCTCTTTTGAAAGCTTCATATTCAAGTTGAACCTCATTTATCGCATTCAGTTTTTCTAATCCAAAAATAGAATCGTTATGAGCAAAGTAGTTTTTATAATTGGACAAGGCGAGGCCCAACTTCCCCTGCTTTTCGTACACAATAGAAAGTTGTAGGTAATCATTGATTATTTTTTTGTCTCGACCATACTCTTTTGCATTTTGCAGTGAAAGGAGTCCATATTTCTCGGCTTTTTTAAGCTCATTCGTTTCTAAGTAGAGCATGTTGAGACGTCGATATATCTGTCCGACTAGGTGCCCGCCTTGATGTTCACTAGCTAGATTTAGCGCTCTCAGAAGAGATGCATTAGCTTCTGTATAGTTCTTTTTATAGATA
>CAZKXG010000210.1:705-5905 GCA_964556465.1 uncultured Cryomorphaceae bacterium
CAGCTTCAGCGACCTTCATTCCGGCTCGCTGATAATATTCAATACAATTCTTAAAAATCACCTCTGCTTCTGTTAGTCTTCTTAGATTTAATTGACATAACCCAATGTTAAAGTTGATGTCAGTTTGCGAAAGTGTATCACCAAGTTCAGCATAGATAATATATGCTCTTTTATACCATTTGATAGCTTCTTCGTTTTTACTAAGACTCTGTTTTATACTAGCAATATTCCAATAGGATGAAGCGAGTTGGTCACCTTCAATTTTTTCTTCTTCAAGGAGTTTTAAAATGTCTAAATGTATTTTTAACGATTGGTCGATTTCACCCATTTTATCGAGAACAACCGCCATGTTATTCATCGGCCTCAAGGCCATTGTAGGTCTATCTATTTCTAAATAGAGGTCTTTTGTTTTTTCAAAATAGTCAAGCGCCTCTTCAAATTTTGAAACGTAGAGTTGATGTATTCCCAAGAGATTATTGGCCTGAGCAACGTAGTACTTATTCTCTGAGCGAATAGCCGACTTTAAGCAGAGGTCTGCATACTTTTTCGCTTCGTCCAGGTCGATTTCAAAAACATCTCTGAAAGTATCCGCATAGATTTGACATTGAAGGGTGTCGGGTTTTCCTTCCATGGAAGCTTGGGTACTATCCAAGGTAGATTCTTGACCATTCAAAAATCCCGAGGTGAGAAAGAATAAAAAAATGAGAGCGAATTTATACTTCATAACATCATTCAGTCAGAAATTCTATTTCGAAGATAGATAGGTGACAACTTCAAATCTGAAGGAATTCCGGGAGAATAGCGAATAATTATGAAAATAATCAAAGAAAGGGGAAAACCGATGGGATTCTAATCTTTGAACTGAAGATGGAGATCCTTTATTATCATCCCAAACTTTACGCGAGGCATTGATTAACTCATTGCGCGTTTAAAAGGAAACACTCTCTAATGGCTAGTGAGAAATAGCTGCTTTTATTTCTCAAAATGACTCGGAACTATATCCTTCTTGATGGATAGTTTCAATGATTCAATCACAGAAAACCTACTCACCTTTAAGACGACTAGCCTCTTCTTCAGAAATAATCTGTCCATTAAAGAGTCCGATCAACACGGCATCATTGAAGCCTTTCTTTTTTAGTTGAGATAAAGCTTCCTGAGCATTTACTTTATCCGTAAAGGATTTATAAATGTACCGAGTAGTTCCATTCGATCCTCTTATCGGGCTTACATCATCAAGTTCAATGAATTTGCCTAACATATCGGCAGGCACTCGACCGCTGAAGGAGCCCAACTGTATGGAGTATTTCACAAATTCTGAATTGATTCCACCTGTTTCAGGAGTTTCTGTGATAACTTCTTTTTTACTTACTCTCGCGCCCGCTTCTTTAAGTGAAATTCGCTTACCGCCTTTGTATGCCGTTACAAACGAACCTTCAAATCCATTTAGAAGCAACTCTATTCGATGTTCCGCGGCATCTTTAATGTTATCAAACGATCCACTTACGTAGCGGGTTAGTCCATCCTGTCCTGTT
Source organism: uncultured Cryomorphaceae bacterium (assembly GCA_964556465.1). Taxonomy (GTDB): domain Bacteria; phylum Bacteroidota; class Bacteroidia; order Flavobacteriales_D; family Cryomorphaceae; genus JAKVAV01. Next base: position 2,238 of record CAZKXG010000210.1, read on the forward strand.
ACTACCAATACGTCGTCAACCTCTTTAAAGATATTGTCAGAGAGTCTGTATTTGTAAGCACCCATCTGAACTCTGAACGTCGTTTGATCTGGATTTGAATAGAATGATTCTGAACTTTTTTCGATCAAATCAAGCTCTGAATCATCTACATTACTGAATTTGCCAAAATCATTGTAAACCAAATCAGTTTCATAATTCATTTCTTGAAGTTGTCTCATTCTGCTATAGGCTTCTTCCAGACTATTGAAATCGCCTATGAAATAGTTAAGGCCATTGTCGTCCTCAGTTCCGCGTATATCTGCTATACTCAGCAGTTTCGAAATAGCCAAACCATCTAAGTTTTCTGTGTCGGCAATTCTGACGCGATAGCCTTTACTTCTGCCTCTAACCTTGATGGACTGTCGATCGAAATCGGCGGTCTCTTTTTTACTCTTCTGGTAACTGAGGTTCCCAATGCTATCCTTGTAGGTTAAATAAATGTTTTGGATTGTAGCATCTGTTAGCGTTACCCCCTCTAAGTCGACCAAGTTACCTTCAGGTGTTGTTAATTCGCCATCCATATAGTCGGCTACGCCATCATTGTCAGTATCCAGTGGACATCCATATTCGTCTATTGCAATGCCTTCTTGAGTGAATGGACAGAGATCGATAATGTCTGCGATGCCATCAATATCTTCATCTTCGAATTCGATCTCATCAAATTCAAGCCCCGTAGACTTCTCGATAGGAGATTTCTTTTCGTGATGGAGATTGTAGAGAATACCAATAGAAGAAAACATAAAGTGATCATTTCCTGATCGGGTATTCGGTTGATCCGAAATGTTGTCAATATTGTCTGTGAAGCTCAAATGAAATTCAGTACCCATATTGAGGGTAAAGAAATCATTGATTTTCAAATTTGCTCCAACTCCGATAGGCATACTTACACCTCGCAATGCATAGGGTAAACCCGTGTTTTCATCTGTGGCTCTAAGGTCAGATTCGTAAGTATAGTCTCTGCTCAAAGTATTCGCGTCGCTCTTATTAGGAGCGTTTTCCGGCAAACTTCTTATGGTTCCATCTGACCAATAGTGATAGACTTCTCCATTGGCATCCATTAGGTCAGACTTCGAATTGAATTCAAATGTTGATATTCCTAGAGAAACATATGGCTCTATAGTTCTTGTTTCGGGAAGGATGTGGTCAAAGTTGTAAGAGAAATTAAGTCCGCCCATACGAATGGGAGTGCTGAAATTTGCATTGCCACCTACAATTCGTTCCTCTTGTGTGATTTTACCAAAAAATGCAAATGCCCTCAGGCTAAAGGCATCTGTCAGTGGCGAAACCAGTGAGAGACTCTGTCCCCAATTCATATTAGACTGTTGGCTTAGGCCATCAAGACTTCCAACGTCGCCAAAATAATTGATCAAACCGGTATTCAAACCTAATTGAGGTCTGAATAGTTTTTCGCTGCTTATTGTCGCTGTTGAATCTGACTGGGCAATTACCAAATGATTGGAAATAACCAAAACAGCAGCGCATAGAGCGATTCGTATATATTTCAAAGGGGTACGCATAGCGAGAGTTAATCACTTGCGTATACTGAGACTATGGTTAAAAGGTTGCGTATCTTATGGATACCATTTTTGAGCAGTGATCATAAGGGCTTCCTGAACACTAATCCTTTCACCATCGTTATATGCGGTTACGAATGGACCTTGAAATTTGTCGTATTTACCCGTTATTCTCTGACGATCGTCTCGAGCAGACTTGTACACCTGGTGGTAACCCGTAGTGTACTTAAACCATCCTTTGTGATTTTCGAGCTTATAGCCTTCTTGAAATGTGTAAAGTTTCTCGAAAACACTTTTTTGAAGGTTATTCTTACCTGCTGCTATTTGAACGCGATAGAATACTCCTGTTTCCGGTTGCGGAACATCAATGATATTAGCGTCTGTCGGGCTTTTAGAGTCGTTGGATGAAGCAGTTACAGGTTCCTGTTGATTGTTTTCTACAGTAGGCGTGGCTACGGCAACTGCTGCTGGTTCAGTAATTATTTCTTCAACCTCTTGAACTTCTTCGACAATATCCGCTATTGGTTCGTCAGTGACCTCTGCTCCTGTGGTATCTTTTGACTTTTGCTCAGCGATCATTTCTATACCTGAAGAAATAGGTATCTCCATTGTTTCTTCACCTTCAAGGTAAGAAAACGATCCTTCTATCTTCGGTTCTTCTCCATTCTGCGCAATTACAGGTAAAAGCTTGTATGAAATGGTGATTACATCACTTTCCGGAATGTCGTACCAAATATATTTGATCACTTGATCCATTGAGCTGAATACAGCTCCACTTGATTTAAAGTCGATTGCTGTATACCCTTCAGGCAAATTCTCTTCTACTTTAGCGAATCCACTTAAACCTTCCTTTTTAATATCTACAGTTACCCGCCATTGATTCACTCCATCAGGTCGAATTTGGCGATCAGCCAGTGCATAGGCTTCTTTGTTCATGCCTTTCTCCTCCATTGATTCCTTAATGGATTCAGCCACTATTTCTTGTGGAGTTCCTACATTAATATAGTGGGTAGGAACGTCATGATTTTTTCGCTCGTTTTCGTAGATATATGAAAATCGAGAGTCCAAGGCTTTTTTGCCCTTTGAGGCACCGGTACTGCGAATCCTGTAGGAAATCGAGAACTCTTCATTGGCCGGTAGGGCCATCCAGATAAATTTTGCTTTGCCATTGTTAAACGTAAAGGAGGCTCCCGCCGACTCTACTACTTCTATAATCAGACCCTCATCTACGGTAATTTGATATTTAGCAAAACCTGTTACATCAGATTTGTCAAGCTCTACCAAGACCACCGCTTCTTCTCCTGAGCCCATGTTTTCCGGTGGATTATGCTTGATCTTGACCTCTTCTTTCTGTCCAAGAGAAAAGATTAAAAATCCCAAAATCTGAATGCCAATGAAAAATGTTCTTGTCATACCTCCGAGGTGTAGCTCTTTGAAAAGCCTTTCTAACAAAGCTATCCAATAGTGGAGGTGCCTCGGTTGATCCGAAACGAATTTGCAAACAGAATTTTGTTGAAATCGGAAGTAGACCTAAAAAGACTAGAAGTTTGGCTTGAGCATATACTTCTGGTAGAACGCATCGATGTGACCAACAGCCTCTTCGGGAGTATTAGCGAGTCGGAATAGTTCTAAGTCCTGTTCGCTGATCGATTTATAATTGTCAAGTAAGGTTGATTTGATCCAATCCAGCAAACCCGACCAATAGTCCTTACCATAAAGTATAATTGGAAATCGGCCTATTTTACCCGTCTGAATCAAAGTAAGGGCTTCAAATAGTTCGTCCAATGTCCCAAAACCCCCTGGCATAACGATAAAACCTTGTGAGTACTTCACGAACATCACTTTTCTCACAAAGAAATAATCGAAGGTGATGAGCTTGTCTTTGTCAATGTATGGGTTACCGTTTTGTTCAAATGGCAAGTCGATATTTAAACCCACACTATCGCCACCTCCTCGATGGGCACCTTTGTTTCCTGCTTCCATAATTCCGGGGCCTCCGCCTGTAACTACTCCATAGCCACCTTGGCTCAGCTGGAAAGCTATTTCTTCAGCTGCCCTGTATGAAGGATCATCATCGGTAAATCGAGCAGAACCAAAGATTGAAACACATGGTTT
>CAZKXG010000211.1:0-954 GCA_964556465.1 uncultured Cryomorphaceae bacterium
GTTGTCATAGGTCACTATTGTCGTTACGTCGGGCAAAGTAATTGTATAGGTTCTAGAAGAGCGGCAGATAAAAAAAGAGGAAATAAACGCTCACCTGCCTATAAACCTTCAGGTTATTCCTTCTCCAAAGCTATCCCTCGCTTGCTTTCATCAAACTCTCCTTCGGCGTATGCCATATGGCCATTCACCCAAGTATTGGTAACTTGAGAATTGAAGGTAGTTCCTTCTAAGGGAGACCAACCGCATTTGTATAGCAGGTTTTGTTTGCTTACCGTCCACGGACGATTCATATCAACCAAAGTAAGGTCGGCGTAGTAGCCTTCGCGAATGAAACCGCGGTTCTTAATACTGTAGAGAATGGCCGGATTGTGGCACATTTTCTCTGCCAAAAGCTCCAAAGTGAGTTTTCCTTGCTTCACAAATTCAAGCATGGCAACCAATGCATGCTGTACCAGTGGGGCTCCCGACATAGATTGGAAGTAGGGCTTATCCTTTTCTTCCCACGCATGCGGAGCGTGATCGGTAGTGATTAAGTCAATGCGGCCATCGATTAAAGCTTCCAGCAAGCCTTCACGGTTTTCTTTTGATTTGATCGCAGGATTCCACTTGATCTTTTTCCCCAAACGGGCATAATCCTCGTCCGAAAACCAGAGGTGATGAACGCAAACTTCGGTGGTGATTCTTTTCTCCTTCAAGGGAATATCGTTGCGGAATAGCTCCGTCTCTTTGGCTGTACTCAAATGAAGGATGTGAAGGCGAGTATTGTGTTTCTTGGCTATTTCAAGCGCTCGCACCGTGCTGGAATAGCAGGCTTCAACACTTCTGATAACCGGATGAAACTCTACTGGCACATCGTCACCGTATTCGCTGTGCATGTCACGAGTCAGTGGCGCGTTGGTCGGTAGGTTGACTCCGATTCGTTCTTGCAAGCGGGCACAGGTGTTCCACCGCAAG
>CAZKXG010000211.1:964-5865 GCA_964556465.1 uncultured Cryomorphaceae bacterium
CGCCATATTCGGCCCGATATTTCTCTTCGTTTTGTTCGATGATCTCCTCACGCTCCGAGTGGATAGTGATGATGGCGGGACAATTGGCAAAAAGCTTCTCCATGATCTCGGGGCTGTCTGCCAAAAGGTTTCCCTTTTTGGTAAAGTAAAGTCCGTCGTCAGATACTGCCAGCAATTCTGAAACATCCGTTGCCAATACCTCATCGAGGTTGTCGGCATTGACACCGAGCCAGAAGCCATAATTAGCCAGAGATTTCCCTTTGGCGATCTCGTATTTCTCCTCGAGAAGCTCCATGTTCAGCACGTTGGGAACCGTGTTGGGCATATCGATAAAAGAAGTTGTTCCGCCCGCAACGGCTGCTCGACTCTCGGTATATAAATCTGCTTTGTGGGTAAGTCCCGGATCACGAAAGTGGACTTGACCATCGATTACTCCCGGGAAAAGAACTTTGCCGGTGGCGTCGATTTCAGTTGATCCCTCAACTTGTCCTATCTCCCCTATTTTGGCGATCACCTCACCATCAATCAAGATATCGGCTTGAATTACTTTTCCTTCGTTTACTATTTGGGCGTTTCGGATGATGGTCTTTGACATGGAGCAGATTTCAATTTTTCTCAAAGGTAAAGTTGTCAATGAAATGAGAATTCAATATTCAGAAAAAACACGGTGTAAGATTCAGTATAGACCGAATCAAAACTGTACTTTTAAGATGAACCAAATAAACCAAGCTATGAAACGCACGTTCATCACTGCCTTTTTTCTTCTTTTTATTGGTACGCTCCATTCCTTCTCACAATCGTGGATGACGGATAGCTTGAAATGGAAAGAGACCCGAGAACAAAATTTTGGGGATGTTATAACCACAAGTTACGTGGTGTGGACAACCGAGTCGATCAATGATTCCATATATAGACGTATTCACCGAACTCAGTGTTCAATTGCACCAGTGACAGACATTTTTATTTGCCACATACGAGCTGACGGCAATAGAGTATTTGCACGAGTTGAAGGCCAAGAGTACTTACTTTATGACTTTGACTTGGAGGTTGGTGATATTTACACCCCGCTGCTCTGTGAAATAGGTGGTGAAATCCAAATATTGGATGGGGGCTTCGTAAGTTATGAAGTTACCGACGTCTCAACTATCCTTATAAGCGGCGAAGAGAGAAGGTTGATTAGCTTTAACACTTTCGGGGCAGGAGCATCTGATTTACAATGGATAGAAGGGGTCGGTTCGAATAAAGGTCTGTTTCACGGAACGGAGGTCTGCGCGATCGATTACATTTCAAGGCTAACGTGTTTTGAGCGCAATACGGTAGATGAATACATGAACCCTGAATTTGAATCCTGTTGCGTTTTTGCACTGAGCGATGGGATTAGTGATAATCGTTCCGCGAATGGTCAGGTGTTATACCCAAACCCCATCTCCTCGTCCGAGGCCCTAAAGTGGTCGGAAGGATTTCAAAGCGGACATCTTTCTGTTTTTACCCAAGAGGGAAAACTGATGTACGCCGAAGAAATCACAAAGCATACTAATTTGACTCCAAGTGACATGGGTTTATCTCCAGGGCTTTTTCACATACAAGTGCAAGTGGAAAGGAAACTGATTCATCAAAAAATCGTCGTCTATTAATCTAGCGAAAAACGGAAGTGATCCTCCACCATACGCGTTTGTGTAGCGGTACCTTCTCAACGGCTACCGAGAATGCGATCATATTGTTATCGGTGACGGCATCAAAATTTACGTTGTTCGCCGATCGTTTTGGAACGATTATCTCCTTTCTAGTGGTGCCGATATAATTAAAGACCAAGGTGATGGTATTCAATGAATCAGGTACTTCAGAAATATCGAGTGAATAGTTTCCATCAAAATCGGTGGTGGTACCTATTTCTGTACCTTTTACCAATACAGTGGCAAATGGTATGGGTTCCCCATTTCCTTCCTCGTGCAGAAAAGTCGCTGTGCCGCGAATGACAATAGAATCTTGCTGAGCAGTTGATTCGACGGAAGAACCTTCAATTTCTTTCTGGTCGATGCTTGAAACCGTGGAAGTTTGTTCCACAGAAGTTTTGACTTCTGTGTTTTGACCATGTCCGCTATTCGGCGAAAGCAAAGTGAGCAGACTTACAAAAGATGCCAAGGGAATCAAGGACTTGTTGGTAGTTTTGATCGCATTCCAGCTCAACTGATCGGGGCGGTATAATCCACAAACCGCCGTTTCGCTTTGAGCATGAGTCAAAGCAATTTCGAGACTCGACATTTTTCGGAAGTCGGTGATGTGCTTCTCGCACTTTTCGCAAAGACGCTTCTCTCCCACTCGCTTCATCTTGCCCCACTGCTGGTCACAAGGGCGGAGCTTGGAAAGATTGACTTTGCTGAGTTCGTGCATAAGCAGTTTTCAATGTGATATGCAAGCTATCAAAGAGAAGGTATCATACCTAGTAGCTTAATAAAGATTTGAAAATTGATTTAAGCAAAGGGCAAGTCAGCAAAGCAAGGGTTGAAATCAACCGAAACATTCGCACTACATACCCAAGAGCGGCAAATGCTTGACCTTGTGGTAGGTCAGCGCGACTTTGATGCAGTGCTTCAAGGCGACTTCAGGTAGCTCTTCGTCGAGCGAAAAGACCAACGCCCTATTGCCTTCGTAGGTAAATTCACTTGGGTAAATTTCCCGAAAGGTGGGCACCAACTTGCTGGTGCACTTAAAGTAAATCCATCCGTACCGTGCTACCGTGCTTGGTGAGGTAACTTGGCTCTCCCCATTTGAGAGTTTCCTCCAGCTTTTGGAGTCCGTCGATCTCAGCTGCGGCTTCGAGCACCAATTCCCGAAGCTGATTCATTTGGGTTTTGACATTAGGAGGATAGCCATCGAATACATCGTCAACATCAGGATTAGTATCGAGAGCAAATTTGGCAACCTTCATTTACCTATCCGATTGAAGCCTTGAAATCATTTCAGCATTTAGTGGATCAGCATAGGCACCATAAGCATCGACCATCGTGCCCTTAATGCTACCGTCTTTGGACGAGATAGCATAGACGATTGACGAGTCATCGGGATTGGACATTCCTTCAAAACGAAAAATATGGTCAATCTCAAAATCTTTTGGAGATAAAACGATGTCATCTGCCACGCAGTGAATGCAGTCTGGTTTCAAATTGAAATCCTTGGTGTAGCCCATTTCGGTCAACCCATTTACAGCTTGAGAGAGGGTGTCGTAAGATAAATTCATGTTTCAAGGCATTTTTTGCGTTTCCAGAAAAATAGGAATAATTCGGCTAGAAACACGGCACAAACCATGCTCGAAAGCTAAAAAAATCTTTGTCGGGTGCGTTACAAGAGGTTAGACAGTTAGCATGATTCAGTAACTAAAACCTACCTATTTGCTTTCATCCTACCTTCAAAATTAGCCCAAAGTGACGGCAAGAAAGTACCGTCATGCATTTGACGTAGCGCCTCGAGGGGTGTATTTACCAGAAGTGCAATTTCTTCGAAACGGTTGTAATCAATGCCTCGCTCTTCAAAGTTGGCGCGGATGGCGCTCATCTGCTCTTCGAAGATGTAGCCGAACTCATCGAGCCAAGCTTCAAATTCTTGGTCGCTCAGCTTGGTCGTTTCAGCAAAAGGCAGTGCCGCTCCAAAGTGTTTGGCGTTCGACGTTTCCCTTTCAGTGGTTGTAGTTGCTATTTCTTCGATGGCAATATTCTCGGCTTCACCGGAAAGCATAGCCATGATTTGGGCCATCTGATCTTTGAGTTCTTTCATCTCGTTTTCCAAAGAGGAAACACGGTGTGATAAATCGTTCTTATTCAAGCCCAAGGCTACATTCACCAAGGCAGGAGCTTCATTACTTGAGGACTCCCATGCTACTCCTATTATCTCAGCGAACCGTTCAGTAGGCAGATCAGGTCCACTCACGGCGACTGCCATCCCGTCGTTATTGCCGGAAGGCAAAATGTAATCGCCGGCCTCTACTTTACCCACCACGCGGATGGGCACCTGACCGAGGAAAGCAATTTTCGCAAAAGCGGCCTCCTCTCCTTCGGGAGGCATATTCCCCAAAACGATGGGATTGGTGCTCACAGCAAGATAGTGGTCTGCGTCAGCGGTGCTTTTAGACACCTTACCGTTTTTGACTCCTACCACTTCCCCGGGACTCAGTCGCTCGCCCGGAATCTCTTTCTCCAGCCACTCGGCATAGTCGGCACCTCCTGAGAGGAAAGCCACTCCTACGTTGAGTTCATAATTGGCCGTGAGCTCTACCCATTGCGCCCCCAGCAGAGCTGTATTGGCCACCATAACTCCTGCTTCAAAGCCATCAAGCTGAAAACCACAAGCCACCCCCTCTGCTGCAACAAAAGCTTGCTCCAAACCGCCCATTGTCACATCCCAAATACAACGAAAGCTTGACTGCAATTGACCGAGTGTTTGCCCTTCAATTCGTCCTTTAATTACTCCCGATCCATTGAAGAAGCTCATGAAATTCTTTGATTGCGACTCCCCTCCATCTACCCGTACAGCTATACCTTGGGAGGCGCCTTGAACACGCAAGGGATATGAGTTGTAACTGGTTTGTGCGCCATCCAAATCTGCATTGATGGTAACCTGACCATTGAGTGCAGAAGCTGCGTTGACACTCATTGAGCTGTTCAACGTCGTATTTCCCTCAACCGTCAAATTCCCCGTGAGCGATGTCGGGCTTTCATTGAGCACGGAAACGGGTCCGTTGAGGGTAGTGGTATTGGCAACCTCAATGTCTTCAAACTCCACTTTTCCCGCAAAGCTTGCATCGCCTAGCACGTCTAAGGTTCCTGTAAGAAGCGTGGGCGACTCATTATTGACATTCAGACCATTGTTGAGATTGGTCACATCGTCTACCTGCAATGTACCCGTCA
>CAZKXG010000212.1:0-4495 GCA_964556465.1 uncultured Cryomorphaceae bacterium
CCTCTTTTCTCGCAGTAAGGAGGTCGCGCTTGTACTCAGCGGCTGTTTTATTCTGAAAGAGCTCGCTTAATCTGTAGGAAAGAGAATCAATTTCCTGAGAGAAAGCTTCTTCATCAAAGCCCTCACACTTCATATCCATTCGGATTTCGTAGATGGGCACTGAGGTAGCCAGCATATTACCATCGGCAGTGTATAGATTCCCACGAACGGGGGTAATCTCTCGGAGATCGGTGGTGAGTTTTTCGACTTTAGCTTCCCACTTTTCTCCCTCCATAAATTGAATCATGATGATCTTTCCCAACACAAAAAGGGAAAAGAGGCAGATACCAAGGAAAACCAAATATGCCTTGTTGATGATATGTTTACGCTCCGCCATCTCTTACTCTTTTTCTGATTTTGGGATGCGAATAACCTTCGGCGGATCGGTGGACTCCTTAAGTCCCAAGTCGCTGATGGATCGAGCCACCTGCGATTGCTGTTTCAATTTTTCCAGTCTGGCATTAATCGAAAGATTGGCAGCCTTCACTTCTCTCAATTGAGTCTCGGCTTGCACCAAATCTTTGGCATTTTTTTCAGCAAAATAGCCGTAACCGATGTAGCAAATCATCATCACAACCAGGAAGAAAATAAAAGGCATATTGGCTTGAACCAACCTTATCGTTAGGAAATTACCGCTCAGCAAGGAACTCAGCCCCTTGGCGAGGCCGCGCTTTTTCGCTTTTTTGGTTTCTCCTGCTTTACTCATTTCTCTTTGCTACTCTCAGTTTTGCACTGCGTGCTCTGCTATTTTTTTCAATCTCCTCTTTCGAAGGGGTAATGGGTTTTCCCGGCTGCGGTGTAAAAGGTCTTTCCGGATTTCCGAAAAAGTCCTTCTTCACTTCTCCATCCAAATCACCGGCTCGCATAAATCGCTTCACCGGACGGTCTTCCAAGCTGTGGTATGAAATGACCACCAGATTTCCACCCGGTTTCAGCACTTCTACCGACTGTCTGAGCAATGCTTCGAGCGAACCCATCTCGTCGTTCACCTCAATGCGAATGCCTTGGAAAACCTTGGCCAAATTCTGCATCCGCTTTTGCGGTGGAAAAACTTTCTCGATGGCTTGCACCAAATCTTCGGTGGTTTCGAATTTCCGCTCGTTGCGCCTCGCAACAATGATCGAAGCCAGCTGCCGAGCATTGGTCAACTCACCGTAATTTTTCAGCACCCTTATCAGCTCGGCTTCATCGTACTTGTTGACCACCTTAGCGGCTGTCAATTCCGTAGTCTTGCCCATCCTCATATCGAGTTTCCCTTCCGTACGGATGGAAAAACCGCGCTCAGCTACATCAAACTGATGGGATGAAACGCCAAGATCAGCAAGTATGCCGTCCACCTTCCTGTATCCAGCGAAGCGGAGGTGATTTTGCATAAAGCGAAAATCCGAGGGCACCAGAGTGAATCTCGGATCATCAATCACATTGCTTTGCGCATCTTCATCACGATCAAACGCGATCAGCTTTCCTTTATCCCCTAACCTTGAAAGAACTTCGCGGGAATGTCCTCCCCCGCCAAAGGTGACGTCCACATAGACGCCATTTCTATCTTCTATCAGCGCATCCACGCTCTCCCGCAAAAGGACGGGCTCGTGGTAGCCCGAATTACTCATCTTTGGTATCGCGATCGCCCATCACCTCTTCGGAGAGAGCCCCCATATCAATATCCTCGTTCAACATTTCATCGTAACGAGACTTGCTCCATATTTCGATCCGATCGCCGTTTCCCATCAGCTTCACTTCTTTGGTCAAATCGGCATACTTGGCCAATGCACCGGGCACCAGCAAACGCCCCGTTCCGTCAAGCGTAACGGGAGTAGCACCATTATTGAACCGTCGAATGAAGCGAACGTTTTTCTCAATGAAACGATTGAGCTTCCCCAACTGACCCGACACCTCGGCCCACTGCTGAGCAGGATAGAGAACGAGACAATTTGCAAAGAGGTCGCGATTGATCACAAAACCCTCATGCAGCACATCTTCGAGCTGCCGCTTCAATGGCGCAGGGAACATCAAGCGCCCTTTCGCGTCCATTTTGCAATCGTATTCTCCGAGTAGATTCAGCATGAGATGTAGCTATATTACAGCTAAAGTAGAAAATGTTTACCACAATTTCCCACGATCTACCATTTTTTACCACCATGTTGAAAAGTTTAACAGAATAGCGCCGTAAATGGCTATTCGGGTGGGCTGAAAACAAACGATCAAAATGCCGAGAAAAAGACCTCAACACATACCAAAGGCCAAAAGCTTTTCACAAGATTTTGTTGACTTCATCCGCGTATGGCTTTCGGGCAGTCGTATTCAAAAAAGTCTATATTTGGAAGCTTAGACGCGTTATGGAATTAAACATAAAAGAAGAAGGTCAGTACAAGTTCATCGATGAAGGTGAAGGTCAGCCTCTACTGGTTTTGCACGGATTGTTTGGTGCTTTGAGCAATTTCAATGGAGTTATTTCTCACTTCAAAAAGACGCATCGGGTCATCGTACCGATGATGCCGCTTTACGACTTGCCCTTGATAAAAACAGGAGTAGGGAGCTTAGCGGATTTTGTAGCAGAGTTTATGGAGTTCAAAAACTTGAAAGACGTGATGCTCTTGGGAAATTCTCTAGGCGGCCACGTCGGTTTGGTATTGACCAAGAGGCGCCCCGAATTAATTAAAGCTATGATTTTGACAGGAAGTTCAGGCCTCTATGAGAATGCATTCGGCGGTTCTTTCCCAAGGCGAGAGGACAAAGACTACATCCGAAAGAAAATAGCGGTGACTTTTTACGACCCCGAAATGGTAACGGACGAGCTGGTAGACGTGACTTTCGATTTGGTTCAAGACCGTACGAAGTTGATTAAGGTGTTGGCTATGGCTAAATCTGCCATCCGCCACAACATGCGCAATGACTTGAAGAATTACACAATGCCTGTTTGCTTGATTTGGGGAAAAAACGATACCATCACTCCACCCGATGTGGCTGAGGAGTTTCACGAAAAAATTCCCGACTCAGAGCTGTTTTGGATTGACAAATGCGGGCATGCCCCAATGATGGAACACCCAGACGAATTCAATAAAATACTCGATGGCTGGTTGGCCAATAAGTTCTGAATTGTTCTTTTCCCGTAAAAGAAAAGAACCAAAATTCATTTGTCTTCCAAGGTGCGTCTTCGGTCATTTTTGAAAATGTAAGTGACCTTTCGACTCGCTCGATCAAATTATTCGCTCCCTATGGTCGTCTGCATAATGTGCTCTTAGCTGCACTATGGAAGACCCTCAAAATTTACCGAGCATCGAGCCCGCAAAATTTCCTCCGAAGGACGACGTGACAAGAAAAGCTTGAAAACCATGGCTCAAACGCATTTCACTTTATCTTTGTGCCTTCTTCAGATGTCGGGTTTAACCTAATGTTCAAAAAGTGAATCCTGAAAACCATGATACTAAAGCATGATTGATGTCAAAGCCGAATTCCTTAAGAGTAGCACTGTGGCCACTCAATTGCCTCCAAGCAATATGCCCGAATACGCTTTTGTAGGGCGCAGTAACGTGGGAAAATCATCGTTGATTAACCTGCTGACAGGAAGAAAAAATCTGGCGAAAACTTCAGGAAAACCGGGAAAGACTCGTCTGATCAATCACTTCACGATTTCTTATCCGGGAAGCGAAGAAGCCTGGTACTTGGTCGATCTCCCCGGCTATGGCTATGCAAAAGTGTCGCGCACCATTCGAGATGAATTTCAGCGATTGATCTACCCGTACATCAAGAAACGGGAAAACCTAATGTGCTTGTTCGTTTTGCTCGACATTCGTCACGAGCCTCAGCCCATCGACTTGGATTTTATGGCCTATCTCGGTCAGCACGGAGTGCCCTTCGCGATTGTTTTCACCAAATGCGACAAGATGAAACCCGGCGGACTTACCAAAAAGGTAGAGGCCTATAATGAGCGAATGCTTGAAGACTGGGAAGAACTTCCCAATCAATTTATCACCTCATCTTCAAAATTTCTGGGACGAGAAGAAATCTTGTCGTTTATCGCAGAGACCAATCAGCTTTTTAAAGAAGAGCGATTGGGAGATTAAGACATAATCTTCGTCTTCTCCGCAAATTCAGTGGCAAAGGTTCTGATCTCCGGCTCCGCGAGATTTAATTTGGACCAAGTGCACCGGATAGTATTCAGGAATACGACAAATTATTCGCTTAAAATAAACCTTGGCATAACACGGAAATAATAGCGGGATTTCATATCTGAATATCAAGAAATTACCCCCCCCCTGAAAGAATTATCGAATGAGTTTTCTTTTTTTACTCGATTCTTTTCGCAAACTTTAGACGGACGAAACAGAAAAAGAGCTAGCCAAAACAAGATGATACCCGATCCCAAATAGAAATAAAAAAGCCCAAGGTGCTCGAACACCTTGAGCGAATCAAATACTCCTAATCCAACGCTAATTAGAAAGGAGGTATATATGAA
>CAZKXG010000212.1:4554-5856 GCA_964556465.1 uncultured Cryomorphaceae bacterium
GCGTAGTTGGGTTAACAACAAATTTTAAACTTATCATGAAACGCTTTTTTACGTTTTCTTTTATCCTTTTATCGATTGCCCTTTTTGGGCAGAACTTGATACCTGATGGTAGTGCGGAGAATGTTGCGGAATGCCCATCTTCTTTGGGTAATATAGACATTTATACCTCCTGGTGGCAATCCTTTCGAGGCAGTCCTGATTATTGGCATAGTTGTTCCGAAAATCCGCTGCTCGGATGGAATAATTCTTTGGGTTTTCAAGAACCGAGAACGGGTGAAGGGTATCTTGGCTTGATCACCTTTCACCAAGGACTGACCAATGGAAGAGAAAGCTTCGGAATACAATTAGAAAATCCACTTCAGATAGGAGTGACGTATCATCTTTCCTTCTATGTATCCGCAGCTTATCGGCCTTCGTCTTTCAATATGACGTCAAACAATATCGGAGCCTTGCTGATGGTAGACGATTATCTCGATTCTGATGAGCAGGGCACTCTTCCAAACTATTCAAATTTTAGTCTACAAGAAATAGTAACTGATACAACAAATTGGGTAAATGTGTTACACTCTTTTGTTGCTGACTCAGCCTATAGATTTATCTGTTTTGGTAATTTTTTCGATGATGGTCTCACAGATACGTTGAGGTTAGAAGGTGAGAATTTCAATGCAATAGCTTATTATTATTTTGATGATTTCTGCCTTTCAACCGATGCCAATACGTGCGATATTGTCATGAGTTCCTCTGTTCATAACTCAAAAAGCAGTTTGAACATATATCCCAATCCAGCCACAAATACTCTATTTATTAATACTCCATACGTCATTAATGGCATAGAAATATTCAGCATGACTGGAGAAAGGCAAACGGGGTATGAAATGAATAACGAGAACATGAAAGAACTGAGGCTAGACCTGCCGAGTGGACTCTATATTCTCCAAGTATTTGCTGATAAAGAAGTGATGAAAAAGCGTTTTGTAGTTCAATAATCACAAAAATGAAAAATAAGATAATAACCGCGTTTGCGGTATTCTGTTACTTGATATCATTCGGTCAAGTAACTCAACCAAATAATGCCCCGGTGTTTGGAAACTACGTCGGCTTTGACGACACTTCCATGGATCCCCTCCCTATCAGAAACGAGGGCTTTGATGAAATAGATATCTCTTCAAATCTTCGTACAAAGTTTGCCATTACCGAGCTACCGACATACAATGGCCAAAATGGTCTAGTAAGATCAAACGTACAAGGAACCACAATGGGGTTGTTTGGTCAAGATGATCCCGCCAGATCAATGCTTCACCT
>CAZKXG010000213.1:0-4988 GCA_964556465.1 uncultured Cryomorphaceae bacterium
TCCTCTTTAAGAATGTATTTTACTTAAGTTTAGCCTATCGTTAAAATCCAATTCGTTCAGAATGCTTTCTACCATCCAGAGACCATTATTATCCAATTTTTGCTATATCGCTTTACTTTTCATGTTAGTCCTCCCGGGTTGTGATGATGGTGAAGAGCAAGTAAAAAAAGAAACTGTAGTAAAAACCAAGGTTGTAGCATTACAAGGGGTTCACCCCGTATTAAACCTATCAGGAGAAATTTCAGCATCCTCACAGCACGAGCTTTCCTTTTTAGTGCCTGGAAAAATTTCCGATATTCTGGTAAAAGAAGGTGATGAAATAAAGGAAGGTCAGCATTTAGCAAAGCTAAATCCCATCGACTATGACCAAGCGCTAAGCATTGCCAAGTCAAAGCTGGATGAAGCGAATGATCAATATGACCGGCTTTCTAATATGTATGCTTCGGGGAGCTTGCCCGAAGCAGATTATGAAAAAATTAAATCGCTCAAAGCAGAAGCACAGGCTAATTATAGGCTTTACGAAAACAAAAGATCCTACACAGAAATAAAGTCGCCAATTGACGGAATAGTACAACGAGTATGGGCCCGAAAAGGCGCAGGTGTTGAACAAGGACAGCCCGTGATTTCCGTGATAAATGCCGAATCGGTTTATGCCAAAGTGGGTATCCCGGAAAAAAGTATTTACCTAGTCGATTTGAATGATTCGTGCACCATCGAAATCCCCGCCATCCGAGATACTGTGTATGGAGAAATCTACAAGATCAGCCCATCTGCCTCGAGGCTAACGAGAACCTATGAAGCTTCTATCGCCATCATTAATCAAGACTTAAAACTGAAAGACGGTATGCTTTGTAACGTACAGGTAAAAGAGCATGCAACAGATTCAGTGATTCAAGTTCCTGTTTCGATTATAAAATCTGATCCGAATGGATTGAAATATGTATTTGTGAACCGTGAAGGTATTGCCAAAAAACAAAGAGTGATACCGGAGAGAATTATGGGTAATAACGCTATCCTCGCTAATGGTTTAAACCCGGGAGATGCATTAATACTGAACCCTCCCATTGATATATTGGATGGTACACCTATAAAAGTTGAATAGATGTCGTTTATAAAAAATGCGCTTGACAATAAGCAGGTTGTACTGAGTATTACGTTTCTCATTTTCGCTTTCGGCATTTACGCCTTGCTCACTATGCCTCGGCGCGAAGACCCGAAATTCAATATTCGGCAGGGCCTTATTGTTGCTGCTTATCCCGGAGCATCTGCCTCGCAAATAGACACTGAGGTTACCGAAGAAATCGAGCGTGTTCTTTTCTCTTACGAAGAAGTGCGAAAAGAAAAAACCTATGCCAATTCAAGGCAAGGTGTGCTCTATATAGTGGTAGAACTCGAGTCTTTTGTAACTAATGCTGATCTCTTTTGGTCTAAGCTGCAACACAGGTTGAACCTTTTGAAACTCACGGAACTTCCCGTTGGACTGGTAGGCCCGATAGTCGAATCAGACTTTGGCGATACCATTGCCTTGTTGATTAGTTTCCAAAGCGACAAGAGAGATAGCCGAGAATTAGAAGTCTACCTGGAAGAGCTCAGTAATCGTTTGAGGTCGATCAGGTCACTCTCCAAAATCAAAAAGATTGGAGCTGATAAGGAATGTTTTTTCGTCAATATTGACAATAAAAAATTAAGCGAATACAAGATCTTTCTACCACAAGTTATAGCCGCACTGAAGGGGGACAATACCGTGTTTCCATCAGGTGAAGTGACTTCGGACGGAATGTCGCTGAACGTAAGAAACCCCGCTCGATTTGAGAGTATTGAGGATCTAAGAAATCAAATCGTTGGAGTGAATCCTTTGGGTGGTGCTATTAATTTATCTTCTGTCGCAACCATCGAACGTGGCTATGAAGAACCGAAACAATTCATCCGGGAAAATGGCACCGAAAGCGTCCTGATGTCACTCGAAATGCAAAATGGTTTCAATATTGTTGATTTTGGAAAAGAAGTTGAGAGCGCTATCGACGGATTCAAATCAGAAATTCCGGATGATGTAGAAATCGTAGAGATCGTCAACCAGCCTCGAAGTGTTTCTGAGAGTATCAACGATTTTATCCGCGAGTTTTTCATTGCTATCGCAGCCGTTGTCGTGGTACTTTTATACATAATTCGTGTTGCAATAATCGCTGCTGCTGCCATCCCCGTGACAGTTGCTCTCACTTTTACAATTCTGGACGGTGTGGGAATTCAGCTACAGCAGGTTTCTCTCGCTTCGCTTATCGTTGTCCTTGGTATGTTGGTGGACGACGCTGTTGTTATTGCTGATAATTATGTCGAGAAACTAGATGAAGGAATGGACAATTATTCCGCAGCATGGAAATCGGCAAACCAGCTCAAAATCCCAATGTTTACTGCGGGTCTCACTATCGTCGGTGCCTTCGCTCCTCTACTGTTTCTTACTGGTTATGTAGGCGAGTTCATACAATCACTACCTATTACGGTGGCCATCGCAATTAATGCCTCATTTGTGGTAGCCATGTTTCTCACACCTTATCTCTGCTACACATTCATCAAAGGTGGCTTGAAGAAGAAGGACAACAATCGAAAAAATTTCCTGGATTATTTACAAATTGGATTTGACAAGGCCCTGGAGTTCTCATTTAGAAAACCAGGCTTGATATTCGGCTTTGCTATTCTTTCGGTGATAGCAGGTGGATGCGTTTTTCTCCTCCTCAACCAAAAGCTTTTTCCTGCTGCCGAGCGGGATCAATTTGTACTTGAATTGCGTGCTATAGAGGGAACATCAATTAACCAAGTGGATGATTATGTAAAGAAGGTTGAAAACTACATAAAGGAGGATGAACGAATTGAAGACTACGCATCATTCGTAGGAACATCAGCGCCTCGGTTTTATTATAATTATGCTGCAAAGTTCCCGCAATCGAATCAAGCTCAAATCTTAATAAACACAAAAAGTATTGATGATACCGAGTCTATGGTACTCAATCTTGAGGAAACAATAGGATCTCAGTTTCCAGAAATCGATATAATAGTTAAGAAAATGCAGCAGGGATCTACGGTCGGAGCACCCGTTGAACTGAGGCTATCCGGTCCAGACCTATTCACTTTGCAAATTCTAGGGGACAGCTTGAAGTCAATTCTTTCCAACGCAACCAATTCATCGCATGTAGTATCAGATTTTTATGAAAACAGACCAACCGTAAAAGTTGAAACCAATCGCTCTGCTGCCAACCAATTGGGTTTTTCTGATGGAACAATTTCGCGTGAATTAGCGGTAGCCTATCAAGGACTACCGGTTGGAGAGATTTTCGAAGGAGACAACCCATTGAGCATCATCTTACAAGATGGCGAGGCACAATCAAAATCTATTGACGGGTTGCGCAACTTTTATTTAACCTCACCTATCAGCGGGGCAAGCGTTCCCTTGAGTGAGCTTGCCGAAATTGAAACAGAATGGGAAGCGTCCAACATTCTGAGAAGAAATGGTGTGCACACACTAACTGTACAGTCGCAAGCGTCGAGTACAGTATTACCTTCATCCATACTCAATTCGATCAAAGACAGGCTATCAGCCTTTGAACTACCGGCTGGTTATACCCTCAGCGTAGGTGGAGAAGACGAGAGTCAAAGAGAGACCTTTGCGGAAATGAATCAGGTTATTCTTTACAGTGTCTTTATCATCTTCATTGTTATCCTCATTCAGTTTAAATACTTAAATCAAGTATTCATTGTTCTTGCGGCTATTCCATTAAGTGTTTTCGGGGCCTTCTTTGGCTTATACATCACGGGGTATCCTTTCGGGTTTACCGCTTTTGTAGGTTTAGCAAGTCTTATAGGAGTCTCGGTAAGAAATTCCATCATACTGGTAGATTATGCAAATGAATTAGTGAAATTCCAAAAAATGGATATCAAAGACGCAGCAATAAATGCCGGCAAGAGGCGAATCAGGCCTATATTCTTGACTACGATGGCAGCCGCGATCGGGGTGACACCGATGATTATTTCAGGATCACCCTTGTGGGCACCTTTAGCCACTGTTCTGGCAGTCGGCCTTATTTTCTCAATGGTAATGACTCTTTTAGTCATTCCCGTCCTGTATTGGAAATTTGGAAAAATACCTGGCGACCTTTCAATAAAAGCTGCAACTACGGTCGTGCTTTTAATGATTGCAGTGATTCCAAGCAAGGCGCAGGAAATAAGTCTGGAAGAATGCATCCTGATTGCCCAGGAAGAAGACAAGGATTTGCAACTGCTCCAAATGGAAATCGATAAAAAGCAGATCGAAATTGATCAGGTGCGCACCAATTTATTTCCCAAGGTTAATTTGGACGGTGGCTACTTTTGGTACTACAATTCGCAAAGAACGACCGACGTCGAAATATCCATAACAGATCTTCCATTGATCGGAGGAATCCCGCCTATTGGATTAGGAACCGAATTTACCGTGCCAGAGGGCAATCGTTTTATCGGAATGGCCAATTTGGGCATATACCAGCCCATCACACAACTTTTCAAAGTCAATGCCGCTTCAGATGTAAAACGAGACGAAAAGTCAATTCTCGAAAATCAATACAGCGAGGTTTCGAGTAAAATTAAAGAAGGCGTCGCCAAACTGTACGCAGGGATGGTTATTGAATCAATGAAAATTGAGAACATGACTGCACAATCTGATTTGGTATCAGAACAACTTAGACAAGCAGAAAGTGCCATTGAGCAAGGTGAGGTGCTGAAACTTTATGAACTAGGTCTCACGGCAGACCTATTGGATAAGAAAACGCAGATAGAGCAGGCCAAGATTGATCGAGCTACCTTCCTCATGAGACTCAATCAGATCCTTAATTTCAACAGTGACTCAACTTGGACTGCTACCACTATTGCGATTGACACTACCGCCATTCAAAACCTCTTGGTTCTGGCTGTTGATGATAGTTTGGTGGTCAACAATTACGGGTTTAAGAATGCTCAACTCA
>CAZKXG010000213.1:4999-5852 GCA_964556465.1 uncultured Cryomorphaceae bacterium
GTGGTGTGAACTACTATAAGAACCAACTTATCCCTGACGTGACATTCACAGCACAAGGATTCTACTTGGAAAATTTACCAATCGTTCCGAGAAACAATGTTTTTGTCGGAGCAACATTGAGCTGGCCTATACTTCAGTGGGGCAAGCAACAAATGGACGTGAGACAGGCCGACATAAAGCTCAAGCAGGCTGGCATCCGACTTGAGCAGTCGAAACGAACGGCAGAAATTGATATCCAAACAAAAGTTTTGGAACTAAGGAATTCGCTTAACCTTCTGAATACCGCGAAGCGCGCGTATGACTTTCGCCAAGAAGAACTACGCATAAAAACGGATGCATTTAAAAATGGCCTGTTGGCCTACAATGATTACTCCGATGTTCAAAAGAAAAATCTTGAAAGTCTTACCACCCTTACCCGAGCGAAAGCCAATATAATTATTAAACAATTTGAATTAAAAGCACTGCTAGGTCTTAACGAATGAGGTTAATGAAATTGATGTCGACATTTCGAGATCACCCATTAATGGAGTCAATAAAATACCCCATAAATTAAGTTGAGGCTAACAAAAGCTAACATAAGATTATGTCCAATCCCAAAAACAGAATAAGCATATTCTCCGCCGCAGCTTTGGGTGTGGGCTCAATGATCGGTGCGGGTATTTTCACTCTTCTCGGTGAAGCGGGAGCCATGGCGGGGTCGGCCACTTACCTATCGTTTTTTATCGCTGGTATGATTGCGCTGCTGTCGGGCTATTCTTACGGCAAAATAGGCGCATGTTTTCCTAGTTCAGGTGGAATAATTGAATACTTGCATAGGGGGCTGGGTAACAATTCAAGATCGGCGACAGCTTCT
>CAZKXG010000214.1:0-4890 GCA_964556465.1 uncultured Cryomorphaceae bacterium
TTCAAATCATGAGTGAAGCGAATCACGTCCTACCTCCGTGCCTTCGTGGTTCAAAAAAGTGAGCAAAGCGAACCAACAAGTGTCCGTCCCTGATATAGGTTGACCACAAAAGGTCAATTTATATTATGAAAGCAAATCTTCAAGAAACTCACGGCTTAGAAACCAACGGTTTCCGATTAGCAATTTATGCGGTATCGGACAAATGCGGTGAACCAAGGTTAAAAAATGTATAATCTACTGTTGCACAGAATCTAATGGATATATTTGAATGAACATTGTTTTTCGCGAAACAGTCGGACAAGGAGAGGAAAGACCTTTCGGTTCGATTTATTCAAGCGTCATAAGGCACTAATTGGTGTTAGTTAAAGCTGAATGACACGAAATTGGAATGGGAGGCTACAGAGTCTTTCATTCCTTCTTTTTTCAGAATAAATGTAAAAGGTTAATAAAAAGATCCCTTACGGGGTCTTTTTTTTGAGTTCGCTTCGCTGACAGTTAAATCCGCAGCCACACAGCGAAAAGGAGGTGTTAGGTTCGCTCAAGCCCACATTCAATAGACGAATGGAAGCGCAGCGGAGCCTACTTTCAGGTAGGATAGTTCGCCGAAGTCAATGGACACGAAATACCGCATGCTGTACCTCTGTGGCTAAGCCTTGAAAACACGGCATGACAAATTTGGCAAGAAAACTGTAGAAAACGATTTCGAAGAAATCCTTATTTTACCTGACCAATTGGAGACTGATGAAAGACCAACCTGACTTACCTATAGATGTACTCGCAAAAATTATGGCGAATACCGGCCTTATTGTGCTGCTCGTTATTGGGTTGCCAACTTTATGCTCGAGTCAGGATACAAATATTGGTGGAGTAATCAATTCTTACACTCCCGTTACTCAAGTAGGCGGTCCATGCAGCAATCAAATTGAGGTAGAAAGTATATCCGCTTTTTCAGTTGGCGATAGAGTTCTTTTGATCCAGATGCAAGGCGCAGAGATTGACCTTACCAACAGTGAATCTTTTGGAGAAATCACTGACATCGCATCAGCGGGACTTTATGAGTTTGGAACGATCTCTTTGATTACAGTCGTTCAGAACAGGATTAATCTGGAGAATCAGCTGGTAAACGAGTACGATGTAGATGGAAAGATACAGCTTGTGCTTGTTCCACAATTCGACAACGCAACAGTAACAAGTTTTCTATTCGCTCCTCAATGGAATGGTGAGACAGGAGGTGTCTTAGCATTAGAAGTTGAAGGGACACTGAGTATGGAAGCCCCGATAAACTGCAATGGCCAGGGTTTTCGCGGAGGTGATGAATCGGAGAATTATTTTGTTGAAGACTTCTGTGCTTCACAAAATTTTTTCTTCCCAAACAACCCTGAAAGAGGAGGATTCAAAGGAGAAGGCATAGCACTATTGCCTCAAAATACTTTCACGGGAAGAGGCGCTCCTGCCAACGGCGGTGGAGGTGGAAATAACCTGAACGCAGGAGGTGGTGGTGGCTCCAATTTCGGAGCAGGTGGAACAGGAGGAAACGAATGGAGCGGCTGCACAGGTGCAGAAGTAGGTGGAAGAGGAGGAAAAGCACTTAGTTTTTCAGATCGTATGTTTCTAGGTGGCGGCGGAGGTGGTGGTCATCAAAATGATGGAGCCGGCACTCAAGGAGAACGAGGAGGAGGTATTGTTTTTATCCAAGCTTCAGATTTAATTTCCAATGGTTTTGGCATTAGTGCCGATGGTGGTTCCGTTGATACAGAATCGGGTATTGACGGTGCCGGCGGCGCCGGCGGTGGTGGAACGATCATCTTGGATGTAGATAATTTTCAAGATGAAGTGAATGTCTCCGTAAATGGCGGTGTAGGAGGTAGTGTCAATAACAACTTTTCCGGAGGACAAACGGGAGCCCAATGCCACGGGCCCGGTGGTGGTGGCGGAGGTGGTACAATAGCCTATACATCCGCAACTATTCCTGCGAATACCTTGAACACGATAACAGGGGGTGAGTCCGGACTTACGGTAAACCCACAATCAGCATGTCAAGGCGATTCCTACGGAGCAATTTCGGGTTCGGAAGGTACCATCCTTACTTCCTTTTCATTGGTTGAGGGCACAGTGCCTGCTGAAACAAATATTGAAATAGAGGGAAACACCAATATTTGCGCGGGCAATTGCACCGTGCTATTGGTAACGGGTGCCTTTAGCGCTTTTTGGGAAGATGCACCCGGATTGTCAGAAGACAATACGTTTAACCCCACGGTTTGTCCTGAGGAAACAACGACCTACTCAGTTTCAGGGGTGGGTTTTGGTGCCTGCAACTATTTCGAATCGATAACTATCAATGTTTTCACACCTGTTGCCGCAGAGACTGATCTAATCATTTGTGATGGCGACAGTGCGTTTTTAGGTGGAAGCTTTCAGGATTCCGCGGGATTGTACATTGATACGCTGACAGCTTCAACGGGATGTGATAGTATACAAACTACTAATCTCATTCTGAGCCCATTTGCTGATTTCTCCAGAAATCTATCCATTTGTTTGGGCGACAGCATATTTTTAGAGGGGAGCTTTCAAAGTTCTGCCGGTGTCTACACCGACACCTTGTTTTATGAAGCGGGTTGTGATAGTATCATATCCACTACCCTATCTGTAACAGCGGCAATTGAAGAGAATCAAAACATTTCGATTTGCTCGGGTGATAGCACTTTCATCGGAGGTGCCTTTCAAACAGAATCAGGCCAATACACGGATACTCTGACCGCCATTGGTGGGTGTGATAGTATCGTTATCACAAGTCTGTTGGTTAATCCTATACCATTAATCACCGCAGAAGATGTGGACATACTGCCTTGTCAATCCGCTCAGTTATTTGCAAGCGGAGGCCTCACCTATAGCTGGACACCGGATAGTACATTGAGCTGTTCGAACTGTCCCGACCCAATTGCTACGCCAAGTGAAACTACTGCATATGTGGTAAACGGGACCATCGAGGGATGCACCGGGACAGATACCGTTGTGGTGTCTGTAGAGGAAATTGACGTCTCAGAATCCGTTAAGGTTCCCAATATTTTCACTCCGAATGGCGACGGGCTCAATGACTTTTTCCAAATTGAATTGGGGGACTGTATCGAGTTAATCGAAGTTCAAATTTTCAATCGTTGGGGGCAATTGGTGTTTGAGTCTTTGGATGCGACTGAATTATGGGATGGCGAGTCATCTTCGGATACGGATATCTCAGAAGGGTTGTACTTCTACCTGATCACTTATCGAGTATTGGACAACGCCGGTTTTTCGGATCAAGCAATCGATGGGTCAGTAACCATACTGAGATGAGATTATAGCTGTTCCGCAATTCTGTGGGATCTCCGTGGATGCCCCGAATAGTATTATCCAAATTAAAACTTCGTAGCCCTTTCCAATGACTCCCCACTGAGGCTTGTTTAGATGATTGAATATCCACTCATCAATATTTTCTTGTGGCATCGTGCAACCTTTTGCAATTTCATTGTCCTTAAGCCGAACACCTAATCAACCTGACATGAAAAAGACAACACTCATTGCCTTAATAGCTATCCCCCTTCTCTGGTCGTGCGACAAAAAAGAAGACGCGGGACCTATTATTTCGGAAACGCGAACTGCAACTCAATTTAGCGAAGTAGAATTGGACGGATCTCATGAATTTCGGATTAACCCTGACTTCGATTTTGACATTAGAGTCACTGCTCCCGACAACTTGATGCGGTACATAGAAACTTATGTAGCCAACGGCAGACTAGTAGTGAATGAAAAGAACAATGATATTGACCACAACCGAGTGCTGGTAGAGATATCAGAGAATTACTTGAATCGAATCATACTTAATGGCTCAGGACTGATTATAGCGGAAGACACTCTTTATTCAAACGATCTAGAAGTAGATATTGATGGGTCGGGATCTGCAGACGTCATTGCTAAATGCGATCTTCTGCGGTTGATCATTGACGGGTCAGGCAGAATTGAAGCCCGAGGAGAATCAGAAGAAGTGCGAAGCGCTATTTACGGAAGTGGACTGATCACATCGCCTAACATTGAGAGCAATATAGCTGAGGCGAGAATAGAAGGCTCAGGAAGCATAGACATTCACGCCGGGCATAGCCTGTTCGCGAGAATTGACGGAAGTGGAGTAATCAGATATTGGGGTGATCCCGAAGTAATTGATACCAGTGTGGATGGATCGGGAGCGATCATTGAAATAAACTAAAGTGGTGGGGAGTCGTGAAGTTTGTGTGGCTTCGCTAAAGCTCACTTTCTATCCACGAATGGACACGAACTGAAGCGCAGCGGAGCCTGCCAGCAGGTAGGGCGTGGGTTTGCTGCGCTTACTTGATGTAACTCTGGCAGCACAGAGGAACTACGAGCTCAGAATAACTTGGTTAAAGAATAGTCAAAACATAGAATAATCAACCTAATTAAACTTAAGAAACTATCATGAAAGCAATCGCAATTACAGTCCTCGCCTTAATGGCATTTGGCTACAGCAAAGCACAAGAAACGGAAGTCATCTACACCGATGCAAAGAAACCTCGAGAGGTGGAAACGCTGATGAAGTCGGATGGTGGATTTGGCGGACACCTTTCATTGAACGTCAAGGGGACCGAAGTATCGGATCAAGCTGCCGTAATGGTTGGTGGCGAATTGGTCTTCACCTTAAATCACGCACTCAATATCGGGGTAGCGGGATACGGAATGCCTACCAGGATTGACTACGAAGACAGTAATGATTTCTACAGAGAGGATTTATCGGTCGAATTCGGGTATGGAGGCTTCTTTGTTGAACCCGTTTTCTTCGATCAAAAGGTTGTTCACTTTTCTGTTCCCGTTTTGATTGGTGGCGGATGGGCAGGCTTGTCTAAT
>CAZKXG010000214.1:4949-5731 GCA_964556465.1 uncultured Cryomorphaceae bacterium
AGGGATTAATATGGAAGTTAATTTGGTGAAGTATGTGAAGTTGACTCTGGGCGGATCTTATCGATATGTCAATGGGAGTGACTTGAGAAATATAGAGGACAGCGACCTCAGTGGATTATCTTTCGGGGCGGGAATCAGAGTAGGCTGGTTTTAATTGGTGTTAGATTACAGAGTCCAATATCTGCGTTACGCTTGTTCCGAAAAACGGTCATCCACCTGAGGCGAACTTCTTATTTTCGGACCACCGCAAGCCTTGATCTTAAACTCTGCAACCCCTGCACTTGGCACCATTGACAAACGCAAAATAGACTTCATTGTCCGGAAAGGAATACGACATTCACTTTGACCTGATCGCCCGTTGCAAGCGAGGAGAACGTCGGGCGCAGCAATCGCTCTACGAGTTGTACGCCAAAGCGATGTACAATACTGCGCTTCGGATATTGGGAAATAGCGACGATGCAAGGGACATCCTTCAAGATAGCTTCGTAGATATGTTTCTTAGGTTGGACTCCTTTCGGATGGAGTCTTCTTTCGGGGCTTGGTTTAAGAGAATTGTTGTGAACAAGTCGCTCAATCATCTCAGGAAATCCAAGATGATATTCCACGATGCTGAAGACCTGCCCGATCTGGCAGAAGAGGAAAGTGAAGCCCCTTTTGAATACGACATCAGGGATGTGAAAAAGGCAGTATCATTCTTGGCTGAAGGCTATAGATTGGTATTCGACCTCTATATGTTTGAAGACTATTCGCACCGTGAAATTGCGGGCGAATTGGGAATAAGC
>CAZKXG010000215.1:0-1510 GCA_964556465.1 uncultured Cryomorphaceae bacterium
ACCCTCGTTTTCGCCAAAAACCCCAGTGGAAGAGACAAAAACCGCTCGCTCAACGGGGGAAAGAGCAATCGCCTCGAGGATAGCATCCATGATTTTTCGATAGTCGCTTTCGGCGTTTTGACTTCTGGAATTGGGCGGTATGTTCACAATCAGGAGCTCTGCGTCGAATATTTCAGCCAAGGAAGTCCCTGATGGCTCCGGGTTGAAGCTCAAGGGCAATGTTTTGATCGTAGTTTCTCGCGAAGGAACGGACCTCTTGGTGCCAAAAACCGTGTAGTCCTCGCTTAATGCCTTTGCGAGTTCCATTCCGAACCAGCCCAAACCGACTATGCTGAGTCGCTTTTTCATATGTCAAAAAGAAGATTACCGTTTTCGACTCTGATTTTATCCGTTTTCAGGAAGCCGCAGAGCAATTCGTGGTTCATCATTTGGTTGGCGTTGCCAAAAGCCGCTTTTCCATTTCCATCGAACAGTAGGATGTGGTCGGCCATTTTGAAGGCTAAGGCAAGGTGGTGGGTAGACATAACGATGGTCTTACCCTGCAGAGCGAGGTTTTTCAATACCTGAACAAAATCCAATGCAGCGGGCAAATCGAGGTGAGTTGTGGGTTCGTCGAGGAAAAGAATATCGGTGTCCTGCGCCAAGAGTTTGGCGAGCATAGCCTTTCGAAATTCACCATCGCTGAGTGTGGTCAACTCCTCTCCTTTTAAGGAAGCAATGCCGACAGTCTCGATGGACTCATCAATTTTTGAATGATCCTCAACGCTTAGCTTCCCAAAAAATCCAGTGAAGTTACTTCGACCGAGGGCGACTAATTCTACAACGGTGAAGCCCTCTACTCTGGAGAAGTTGCTGTAAAGGGAAGCCGCCATTTTGGCTTTTTCTTTTCGATCGAAGTTGGAAAGATCTCTTCCATTCCAAGATACTTTTCCCGCTAAGGGCTCTTGGAGGCCATTCAAGACACGCATCAAACTCGACTTTCCGCTTCCGTTTGATCCAATAAATGCAGTCACAGATCCTTTCGGCAAAAGGAGATCGAGCTCTTTCACCAAAATCCTCGGGCCGTAGCCTACCGATAATTTTTCCGTTTGGATCATGTCAGAATGCTACTTTTTCGTCCCTTAAAGACAAGGTAAACTACGACAGGTGCACCCATAAAGGCACAGACGGTGTTCAGAGGGATCGCATAATCGCTAAAGGGCAATCTCGCTATGAGATCACAAAGAACAGCTAAACCACCCCCTAAAATGAGCGTAGCCGGCAATACAGTGTAGTGATTGGGTGTAGCGAACAGCATTCGCGCCAAATGTGGTGCTGCCAATCCGATAAACGCAATGGGGCCGCAAAAAGCGGTGATTATTCCCACCATAATACCCGTTGCGATAACCAGTGAAAACTGAAGTTTCTTAACGTTCACTCCCATGGTTTTTGCGTGAAGTTCTCCCGGAAGAAGATGATTCAGGGGCTTAATGAAAAAGGGAGAGGTGGAAAAAATAAGTAGGAGCGGGAT
>CAZKXG010000215.1:1520-1885 GCA_964556465.1 uncultured Cryomorphaceae bacterium
GAAAGCGATATTGGAGAAGCTCCCGAATCCCCAGAAGACGAAAGTTTTCAAAGAAGTTTCATCGGCGTATGCTTGGAGCAGACTGACCAAGGCAGAAGTAAAAAAGCCAAGCATGAGGCCAACGATGAGCACTGATGCGATATTGGCAAATCGATGAGCAACAGCCAGAATGACGAAGAGCACGGCTATGGAGCCAATTGCTGCGGAAGATACGACGGCCAATTGCGAAGTGGCTAATACACCACCGCCAAGGGTGAGAATGCCCACGGCGAGGGAAGAACCACTCGTTAATCCCAGAACTGACGGGCCTGCCAATGGATTTCGGAAAAGTGTTTGCATAAAAAGTCCGCCCAAAGCCAGCCCTG
>CAZKXG010000215.1:1895-2468 GCA_964556465.1 uncultured Cryomorphaceae bacterium
CACCGCCAACGAGGGCAGACAAGGTGCGTGGTATACGCGATTCGCGAATGATAATGTTTTGCAGTTCATCTCCACTACCAAAAAATGCCGAGATTGGAATATCCACCGACCCCAATAAAAGGGATGCGGGCACCAGCACGATTAGAATCAGAAAGCAGAATATCCACTTGATCGCTTTGGACATGGGCCAAAGATAAGCGTAGTAGGAAGATTAGTGAATCGGTTTAAAATAATGGTAGGTGGAGTCGGATTCGACATTCGGGTGGAAGATGTGGTAGAGATCAGCCAAAATGAGGTGAGGCTCCATAATGGCATCACCGAAGTAGTCTTTTTCGGCGGTATTGCAGATGAAAATATGATTCTCTTGATAAGCCTTAAGGTTTTCATACAGTGGACTCATTTCCGATATGTCTTCCATAGTGAAAGGCTCTTCGGAGGATACGACGAGGCCCCAATAATCTGCTTCGGAAATGGTGGTGAGTGCCTGTTCGAAGTCGAGCTCAGCGCTCTCTTGTCCTTCGATATGATCGAAAGTGTATTGCGCCCCTGCGTCTCTGATGTACTTGGCAATGT
>CAZKXG010000215.1:2478-5634 GCA_964556465.1 uncultured Cryomorphaceae bacterium
AAGGGCTACTTGGGTCTAAAGAAATGGTAAAGATGTTGGCTGATAAAGATGAACTTGGCAATGTAGCTATCGCGGCCGGGGGCGTACCAAAAGTCGCCATAGCGGCTGCCCGTAAATGCCGAGGGTAAAGTTGAGTGGAGCATGGCTTGATTTCTGACAGCGACATAAGCCTCTTCAAGTTCTTGAAATTTAGCTACAGCTTCTTCATATTTTCCGAGGAGACAGCCCACCACTTTTATCCACTCGGCTCTACCAAGAGGATGCGACTCTTTGTAATCCATGAGGAGAACTATGGGAATTCCCAACTCTTCATAGCGAGAGAAGTCGGCTTCGCCAAAGCTGTAAGCAAAGACGACATCGGGACTTAATTCCAATAGTCTCTCAAAGTCAAGGCCGTCACCCGAGATCATTTCGGTAATCTTTTCTGTTTCGACCAAGTCGAGAATACGTTGGTTTTTGACTCGGTCAGTATAAGTCATGCCTTTCACAATGTTCAGAGCGTCCAAGTGATCGAAGAAAGCACCAAAGGTGGTACTGTTTAGAACGGCTTTTTCGATGGGGATGGGAATTCCGTTTGTGTCGGATTTTGTGAGGGAATAGGTTCCCAGAATATCGGTAGTGTCTTGTGGATTTCGAACTGAGATGGAGTAACCTTCTTTCGTAGTGTTAATGGTAAATCCCGTTGCATATTTCACGCCTTGGCTCACTTCATCCGTGGCAATGTCAGCATCCCGATCAAGCGTTGCTTGGGTACATGACAGAATTAAGACACAGAAAAGCGGGAAAAACTTTTTCATTGAAGGCAATCTTTTAGGGTGGTGAATGACAAACTTACTGTTTCGCGTAAAAGTCTGCATCATTCTAAAATGTGTTGATAGAAATCTTAATAAAAACGCCCGAATTCTAAGAATTCGGGCGTTTAATTATTCGTTCAAAAAGGGTATCAATCGGAACAGCCCGGAAAGAGCGAAACCGCACTACTAAAAGGAGCTGAAGTAAGAGGGGGAAGCGTGAAGGAAACCCTTATTTCGTCAAGGATATCGCCTTCATTTAGTTCAAAGAACTCTTCAGGAATCATGGTCAGCGAGAATATCCCATCGCCTTCGGGCACCATTTCGACCTTAGATTCATCGGTAATTTCTAAGATCTGATAATCACCGCCATTTACTTTGTACTGGAATCTAGCGAAATAAGCGTCACCACCTTGGAGCCCAGGGTTGGCTTCCTTATTCGTATCATAAGAGATGGCGAAGAAATCGTCTTGAAAGAATGTCGTTGGAAACGGACAAACCTTGTCAAAACAGCCAACCGGCTCGGGAATAATGTTGAGGTCAGGAGACTTTTGTTCAGGAAGATCTGCGGGGGCTCCATTTTGTTCTTTGATTAGGAAATCAATACCACTTTCGTAGAATTGAGCTGCAGGCACAGCATAGAATTGCACCATAGAAGCTCCAAGAAAATCGAAATACCAAAGGTTCGGGTCAGATTCATCTTGAGTCAACTTTAAGTTTTCATTTGAAGCTCCCCAGTCACCGTTTTTGGTATCAAAGGTTTCTCCACCGATTGTGAGATCAGGTCTTGCTTCATTTGGATTCCAGGCCCAGATATAGAGCGGGTTGGTCTCTTGATCTCCATCCAATAATTCGGGGCAATCGCAATCTGAGGAAGACACGTCTATGTATAGTCTTGCGGGTGCGGTAACATCCGTAGGTGCGGGATCAAAATAAATGCCTTGGGCTGTCGCTAGTGCACTCCATCCTATGGCAAGAGCAATGAGTATGATTGATCTAAGTTTCATTTCTTTTGCTTTATGACTTTCTTACAAATACCAATCTGTAACCGAGAACGGCTTTTTCTTCACCGTCGATGTTACAAAATCTTTGAACATTCATTTTAAGTTCTGAGTCCACTATTCGAGTTGGACCTCCCAGAGGTGAATTGATCGTTTGATCATCAGAAACCAAGGTAATACTTGATGGTGTCAATGGATCATTAAAAGACCAGGTACCTGCATCGGAGAAAAAATTAACTCCGTCGCCAGAAAAGGTTTCAAAGGTACCATCAGCTTCGAACTTAATTTCGAGTAGATCCGTTCCTGACGTGTAGTATTCTGAAATTTCTCTTTCGGGTTTTGCGGGATTTCCTTCATCTACCAGAAACACTTGACTCACTACCCAGCCTGTTGCGACCAAACCATCTGTTTTGCCAAATGGCTCTCCAATTTCGGGGTCATCCTCTTTACATCCCACAATAGCTACTGCGAAGAAAAGGATGAGATATAGATAACGTGCTTTACTTTTCATTTTTCTCGTTTTAGTTACAGCCTCCTCCGGGGTTTAGCGAAAATAAATCTGTTCGTTCTGTAGAAGGGAACTGAAGGATCATTCCATTACAGTCATATGGAACTCCTCTTACAATCACCTCTTCACCTTGAGAGCCGATTCTCTTTAAATCATGATATCTCTGACCTGTAGTAGGAAATTCCAACCACCTTTCCAGTCGGGCCGCTTCGATTATATCCTCAGGAGTAGCCGATGGGATAAGATCGTATACATTGCTTCCGTAGGCTCTTTCGCGAATGTCATTCACATCTTGAATGGCTTGCGAAAGGTTTGTTCCCAATTCAGCAGCTGATTCGGCTCTGATCAATTTCATTTGAGTAATGGTTAAAAGCGGAATATGGAAGAATTCTGCTTCAAACATATCAGTGACATAGAACACACTCTCTTCTTGATCAACTGATTGGTACAGCAACGGCCGCGGACCGATATCTCCATTCACCTTTTGAGCGTTGAAATAATCCTCGCTAAAGTTGAGTGTAGTCACTTGGTCGGGACCTGAATAGTAGTTCCCTCTCAAGCCTCCGTTTCTAGAATCAACCGTTCCATCAGAAGGTCTGGTTCCCGAGAAAATGTAAAATATAGCCTCAGGTGAAACCTGTGGGTATTGATATCGATTAACATCGCTGTCTAGATCAAAAGGAGACTGACTGACAACTTCGTTTGCCAAGTCATAGGCAAGATCGTATTCATGCATTTGAAATCTCACTTCAGCTTCTAATGCAATAGCCGCCCATCTTGTGGCGTACACCGATGGAACATCTCCGAGATTTTCTTTGGCAAAAGTGATGTCTGACAATACTTGAGCATAAACATC
>CAZKXG010000216.1:0-1459 GCA_964556465.1 uncultured Cryomorphaceae bacterium
ATAGATATATTCTTCGCCCAAAGCTTTGGAGGCAGGCAAAGCACAACGCGATCAGCATCGCATACCTCTCGGGCCGTTACGGTAACGCCCTTCTTACTAGATCTGATTTCCTTCACTGATTGGTTCAGTAGGATATTTTTGTGATCTAATTTTTGCAACAATGTCGTGATGATCTGCGAAGTACCTCCCTTTATTCGGTAGCTGGGTGGCTGGCCGGGAATCTTTATGGCTTCGGCAGGTGAAGTGGAGAATGGCTGAAAAAAAGCCGTTCCATTCATGTATTGCTCATATCCACTGAGTCCAAGCTCATCCAAAAGAGCTATAAGGTACTGGTGTTGACTTCCGAACCAAGTGGCTCCCATTTCTACCCTTGTTCCATCGTCCGTAGAAACGGTGTTTACTCTCCCGCCCACTCTATCACGAGCTTCCAGAATTTTATAAGGTAGGCCTGATTGCTGCAGCCGGTATGCGGTCAAAAGACCAGATAGCCCCGCTCCTATGATGATTGTCATGTGGTCAAAACAATGAAGTGATGCTTAAGTTGAACCAATCGATGAATTCAAGTGAAGTCCGTCCGGAGAAGTTTTTTATTCAGATCTTAATCACACGCTCCCTCAGTCCAAGAAGTGACTCCATTTATCCTCGCTTCGCAGTCATTTCCGTAGGTTACGTCATCACACCCACACACGGGATCGTAGTTTGCAGGACAAGCACTATCTATGATGAGGCTTTCATCAATACACCCGTCGTCTCGCTTTTTGCAAGAACCAAGCGCTATGAGAAGAAAGAGTAAGAATATGATATTTTTCATAGTCGTTAATTCGTCGTGTATCTTGCCAAGATACAAATAGGAAATGGTCGATCAGTGCTTGCCACCCTTTTTGTAAAAGAAGTATTCATAGATCTTCTCAGCTCCTTCAAAGCCTAAACACACTCCTCCTATCAGCAAAATGGTAACAATGACTTCGGGGAAAAAGCACTCAAAAAAAACGTTATAGGCTCTAATATGAGCTTATTCAGAAATGATCCTTTGGTGATTTTTTATAAGACGGGGACTCTCTCTTAGAAACAAAACTCGAAGCCTTTTCGGCATTTACCGCCAAGTCTTCTGCCTGAATCCCGGCCGACTTTATTCTGTCAACCTTTGTCATAACTGACAGGCCGTCCTTAATTACTGCGGTATTATCAAATAGCGCAAAAAAACCTGAGGCCATGAATTACATTAATAAATGATGCATGAATCTTCTCAACCGATTGCGGTCAAAACTAATAGATTGAATCGGGACGTCCAATCGGTCAATTGATTTCTCTTGCGAGAGGTAAACGATACAAAGCATAAAGCCCTAAGATTATTGGGGTTAATCGCGAAAATGAGGACGATTCATGAAAGCACGATGCCACGGCAAGGAGACGTACAGATTTCGGACCACGATACTGCACTTTAATTCACCTTATCCGG
>CAZKXG010000216.1:1469-4562 GCA_964556465.1 uncultured Cryomorphaceae bacterium
GACCACGGGTCTCCAAATCACAGGTTTGTTCGGCTTTATCAAATAACAGAACTCAGTGGTTCTCTTATCTAGCTGTTTTATCAGTTCTAAAACTAAGAAACTCCGGATAACGAAAAACGCCATCGGACGGATGGGGTGTTTTTTACTACTTATGAGCTTGAGCCTCTGTCTATCTAACCACGGTAATCGTACCGCGGTATTCCTTCAAATCAATATTGGCGTAACCAACAGTCAAATGATATTGGTAGACGGTATTCTGCCCATAGAACTCATCTTGATTGGTGCTTCCGTTCCAGCCCAACCCAGGTTCAGAGGATTCAAAAACAAGGTTTCCCCAGCGGTTATATACGCGCAGCTTGTACGACTCGGGCGGAAAGCTGAGCACCGGTTTGAAAATATCGTTTATTCCGTCTTCATTGGGAGTAAAGGAGTTGGGGATATATACCTCCAAAAACGGGGCTATATCAATGCGAATAAAATCGGAAACGCGGCAGCCGTTTTCATCGGTGATGATTACCTCATAAAGAGTGCTTTCGGCAGGTTGCGCCGTGGGGGTCAAACAGTCAAAGCAACTCAAGCCTTCACTCGGTACCCAGAGAATGGACGCGATCTCTTCCAGATCCGTCATTACCTCAATATCGGCCGACTCGCCCTCTTCTAGGGTTCGACTGTCGGAAGCTTGCACCATGAAAAGTGGCGGGTTGACCAGGTCAAATTGGAAATCAGTCACACAGCCATTCCCGTCCAAAATACTCAGATTGTGAGGTCCTGGTCCCAAGTCGACAAATTCTTGCTCTTCCTGAAAGTCAGAGTTGTCCAGATTGTAGGTATAAGGGGTTAAACCGCCAAAGGTATTGACCACCTCTACCCTTCCGTTGGTTTCGTTGCGGCAAATAGGATTGTCGACGCTCAACTCAAAGAACAGCTCATCCGGTGCTTCAAAACTAAACGGCGCCGAACCCGTACATCCGTCCGCGTCAGTAACAGAGACGATGTAAAGCCCGCTACCCAAACCAGAAAGGGAATTCCCTTCCATTCCGTTGTTCCAGTCATAGGTGTAGGGAGGCGTTCCATTAAGCGCATTCACTTCTATACTACCGTTGGCCCCGTCAAAACAACTGACCTCAAATCCGTTGAAATCCGAAATGCTCACCACATCTACCTGCACGAAGTCAATATCAATTTCATCGAGGGTTATGGTCTGTGTATAGGCACAGCCAAACTCGTCCACTACGGTAGCGAAATACTCTCCCGGCGCCGGAACCACGACACTTTGATCGGTAGATCCCGTTGACCAAGTTATATCGGCCGACTCAACCGTATTCAAAAGGGTAACCGTTTGGCCCGCGCAACTCTCTTCACCTTCCAAAATAAAATCTTCAATGGGCGAGGCAAAGGATAAATCAACAGTGGTGATACTATCGCAACCAAATGGATTCGTGGTGATCTGGGTGTAAGTTCCGGGCATGGTCAAAACCTCACCGGCAAAAGTGAACTCCTCTCCAGGGCAAATAACCACGTCAGTAAATAGGGTTGGTGCCGAAGTAACTTCGAGATCGAGAATGTAAAGGGTATCACAAAGTCCGCCTTGTCCGGTTGAGTTGTAAATCCCCGTTTCCGTGAGGGTCTGGTCGTTAAAAAATATACTTTGGCCTTGGCACAGTGTAGTATCCGTTTCTTGAATAAAAGCGGGTTCATCGGTAAAGGTCACCACTATATCACCGGAACCGGTGCATCCACCCACCGTTACGTCTACCGAATAAATACCGGTTTGCGTTACCATGAAAGTGGCGTCTGTTGAATTGTTTTGCCACAAATAAGTAGCGTTGGGAAGGGTGGCATCCAATAACAGGGAAGCTCCCAAACACAAGGTGGTGTCATTCCCCAAGTCCACTTCGGGAGGCAAACCCGAAGTAACGTTGATGGTATCGGCAAACGTACCGCAATCATTGGTTACCTCTACCCAATACTCCCCTGGCAGAGTCACCGTAAATTCAGGTCCGACCGAATTATCTTGCCAGAGGTATGTGGCTCCGGCCAACGTTGCATCCAAGGTGATAATTTCACCCGGACAGAGGCTCACATCTTCACCCAAATCGATCGAAGGACCATCACTTACGCTGACCGTAACCGACAAAGTATCGCAATCGGCATAAACTAAAAACGTTTCAGTTTGTGTGAGACTTACGGTCAGGGTCGAATCCGTTGAAACGAGGTCATCGGGTGAATTTTCGGAAGCCCAACCAACAATTCCCTCCCCCGAAGCTACCAGCTCGGCGGTCCCACCTTCACAAATGGTAGTATCGGAGGATGCACTGAGACAAGCATTCTGCACCAAAACGTCATCGACAAAATACCGAGCATTGATCTGGTTTGAATTTGGGTTGACCAGGGTGGCCGTTGAAGGGTTGTCGTAAAAGTTACCAATCACCAAATACTCGTATGGCTCGGTGGCCACGAAGGTTCCCGATACTTTCGTCCAGCCTTCGCTATCGGAAATGATTTCGGTTTCGTTGACTTGAGGTGTTAAACCCAACTCCAGGCATAGCGACGGTTCGTAAACCATGTCTTCCGAAAAGTACATCCCGATATTGTTGGTAGAAACTTCGGAAAAATCGGCGAAGGAGACGTATAATTCTGCATAATAGGTGCTGCCCACCTCAAGCGGAGAGGTTAGTTGTACAGCGATGTATTCCCTGAAGTTTGGAGTAGATCCACAGCCGGCGCCCCAAGTTAAGATTGCCGTCATAATATCCCCCGTTCGCGGCATCTGCTGACCACTGGAACTTCCATTGGTAGAGAGGCAATGCGAATAACACGAAGTAGCCACCAAGGTGCTGAAAACGTCTGTGGAACCATCCGTCGGCATATACCATTCGTCGAGGGCGTTGTTGAATGTATTCTCGTTTGTAATCCAAGAGCAAGGCAGGTTACCGTAACTTTCAAAACTGGGATTGGGAACCAAGTTCTGACCGCTCATCTGAAGACACAGAACGGTAACAAAAAGAGTAAGTAATTTTTTTATCTCAACCACGGTTCCCACGTTAAAAATCAAAATTCATTTTATCCACCCTGTTCCCGTTTCGAAAAATG
>CAZKXG010000216.1:4572-5633 GCA_964556465.1 uncultured Cryomorphaceae bacterium
TTGACCCTATAGCTTGTTTCCATTGATTTGTAAATGGATTGGCATGTCGCAAGCTGGCAAACTAGCATTATTCGTCTCGAATTTTGGTTGTCTCAAAAGTAAGAAACAATCAGGGAAAAACATACTGCTGGTTTGGACGGGAGTGTTTAACAAAGAAATAATCCAAGGCTACTTCAGTAACTTACTCCGTATCAATGGATTTAATCCGATTAACCAGGTAGTTAGGTAGCTTCTCAACTGCCGCGGCTAAAAGTGTCTCGTTCACCTTTTGAACTGCTTGGTCCTCCAAGTAGTGGTTATAATTCAAAAAGAGGTAATAGATCAAAACGCGGTTCAGGTCATCGAGTGAATGATCTTCG
Organism: uncultured Cryomorphaceae bacterium; assembly: GCA_964556465.1. GTDB lineage: Bacteria > Bacteroidota > Bacteroidia > Flavobacteriales_D > Cryomorphaceae > JAKVAV01. The sequence continues at coordinate 4,932 of CAZKXG010000216.1, forward strand.
ATCATGCTCAACATTGCCGATTTGATTTCCTCCTCGTATTTGGTTTCGGACAAAGCTCTACCGATGCGACCAATGCTGCCGTAGTAGTGGTTTTGACTCGGGTTTTCAACACGCAACGAAATCCCCAGCAGCAAGTCTTGTACATTGATTTCAAGCTCTTCCAACTCTTTGATGTAGGTCTTTCGACCCGCCCAAGCCCAGCTCCCGTCGGATACACGTCTGAAATTATCGTTCATGATATCCAAGTGCGCTCGGAGGAATACTTCCCAATTAACCGTTTCGGCGGATAGCTTGGCAATGTCTATCGCGTGGTACCTTGGACTAGCGTCCATACTGCATCCACCCACTACTATTCGGCTACGCTTCAATTCGAGAGCGGCTTCTTTCGAATGATAAAGCTCCACGAGCCTCTCGAATTCGGAATCAGTACCACCTTTGTCAAGGGCCTCTCCTACTGCAGCATCCAGTAATACGATAAACTCCTTTTTCTTGGAGAGTTCTTCATCGATGAAAACGTATTTGAGAGAATCCAATTCACGCAATTTGCGCCAAGCGTCTTCTTCATCGTAGTTTACTTCGGGAAGCTCCGCTTCATCGGAAATATAGTCCATGAAGTTCGCGACTTTCGAAGGCATTTTATTCTCGTATCGCACCCCCGACTCACGTGCATCTTCTTTGAAAATTTGCGTGGAGGTATCTACC
>CAZKXG010000217.1:0-5613 GCA_964556465.1 uncultured Cryomorphaceae bacterium
CCAAAAATCTCTACGGAAGCTATAGTTCTGCATCTGTAAGTAGAGATAGAACATTCCTTGTAAAGCCATTGGTACAAAATGGAGGTAGTCTAAAGTTCTTAATTTCTCAACTTTTCGGGTCAAAAAACGTGTGTAGAAGTAGATTAATGGACCAAAGCCAAACGAAAAATAAATGGGTAAAAAGTATAGTTCGGGAGCCTGACCGTAAATTCCCGATACGCGGAAGAACGTATCACAAAGCCAAAGAGAAATGATAAAAACGAGCAAGGCCAGAAACCTATTGGCTATCCTATTCTCTCGCTTTAGCAAAAGTGTAAGAGTAGCAAAGAAACCCTGACCAATAAGGCAAAAGGAAAGCGCCGAATATATGTTTAAATCTATGAGCAATTGATTTCAGTCAATCGGGAGGTGTAAAACCATAAACTTGATAATTATAAGAAAAACCTCCAAAATGGAATCTCATTTAGATCCGCATTGTACAGAGATTTCTTTTACCCAAAAACCGACGCTCAGAATAATGAACTGTAGCTCGTAAAAGTTATTCGTATAAATAACTATTTTTGTAAAACAGTAATTCAGACTAATTTAAAGATTGTAAAATGAAACCAAACACGATGGCCGAAACTTTTTCTGAGTACATGGAAGAAGGAACGACGCCCAAAGGAGTTAAAGTAAAATCATTTTTTTCACACCTAAGTCCAGCCGAGAAAAGACTCGTTGCCAACAATGTTTCTAAGGCCTACGCCAGCTTCCTTCACGAGGAAAAGGCAAAAGCAGAGGCTCGTAAGAAGAAGAAAAAAGAAATCTCAGATCTTAAAAAGAAAGCGAAGGAGCTAGGATTGAAGATCGTAGATTAGAGATTCAAGAATCAATTATTTTTCGAGGGATTGCCTTTTAATGAGGTTTGGTTCAAATGCCGAATGTCATTGGTAAGGCTTATCCCTCCTTTTTATTCTAGCGTACGCCTTCCGCGACACTTTCAAAGCAGACCCGAATCCATTCAAGGTGTAACCTGAATATGACTATAGGCTCTACTTGATCTGATTACTTCTTAAGTTTGTGAACCATTACCATCTATCGAATACAATGACGAAAAAATTTCTAATACCTGCTACAATCCTTTTAGCTATGAGCGCATGTACTGAGCAAGCCACGGAAGATCAAACCACCGACGTTGAGAACTCCAACATCTTATTGAATGAATGGACAGGTCCTTACGGCGGTGTGCCTGCTTTTGACAAAATGAAGGTAGAAGATGTGAAGCCCGCTATGCTCAAGGGGATGGAAATGAACCTGGAAGAGATTGAGGCCATTGCCAACAATCCCGAGCCGCCCACCTTCGAGAATACCATTGAGGAGATGGAGAGAGCAGGAGAGGAGCTCAACCGAGCCTCAACCTATTATGGCATCCTCAGCAGCAATATGTCGAGTCCTGAGTTTCGGGAAATTCAATCGGAGTTGGCACCGCTGTTCTCTGACTTTCGCTCGAAGATTTCGCAAAACGAAAAGCTCTTTCAGCGCATCAAAGCGGTATACGACGCTTCGCAGGAAAATCCACTGCCAGCCGATCAGCAACGGGTAGTCGACCTGACCTACAAACAATTTGAGATGAACGGTGCCGAACTGGACGAGGCCAAGAAAGAACGCTATGCAGAGATCAATAAAGAACTATCGAGCTTGTACACCGAGTTTTCCAACAATGTATTGCACGACGAGGAGAACTACGTGACCTACTTAACGGAAGATCAGTTGGGCGGACTCTCTGACGGATTTATCAAATCGGCCGCGCGAATAGCTGCTGATAAAGGCGAAGAAGGCAAGTATGCCATCGTAAACACCCGCTCGTCGATGGATCCATTCTTGACGTACTCTACCGAGCGCGAATTGCGCAAACAGGTATGGGAAAACTACTACTCTCGTGGTGACAACGGCGATGAGTACGACAACAACGCTTTAATAGCCGAGATGCTCAAATTGCGCCGAGAGCGTGTAGAGCTTTTGGGTTATGCCAATTATGCCGAGTGGCGCCTCCAAGACCGCATGGCCAAGACTCCTGAAAATGCCATGGGACTGATGGAAGCCGTTTGGCCCGCAGCTATTGCACGGGTGGCAGAAGAAGTAGCCGATATGCAAGCTGTAGCTGACCGTAATGGCGATAACATAACCATCGAACCATGGGACTACCGCTACTACGCCGAGAAAGTGCGAATAGAAAAGTACGACCTCGATTCGGACGAGGTGAAGAAATATCTTCAATTGGACAACCTTACAGAGGCCATGCACTATGTAGCAGGTCGCTTGTTTGGTTATGAGTTTACTCCGGTTCCCGAAGGATCGGTTCCTGTTTTTCACGAGGATGTGAAAGTCTGGGAAGTAACCGACAAAATGAGCGGTGAGAACGTAGGGCTTTGGTACCTCGACCCGTATGCGCGCGAAGGAAAACGCTCAGGAGCCTGGGCTACCACCTACCGCAGCTACTCCAATTTTGACGGAGAGAAGAACGTACTCGCCTCCAATAACTCCAACTTTGTGAAGCCTGCTCCGGGAGAAGCACTCTTGGTGTCTTGGGATGATGCCACTACCTTCTTTCACGAGTTTGGGCACGCGCTGCATTTCTTTTCGGCCAATGTAAAGTACCCCACGCTCAATGGCGGGGTGCGCGACTACACAGAGTTTCAGTCGCAGCTACTCGAGCGCTGGCTTGCCACTGACGAAGTCATTGACAATTACTTAGTAAGCAGCGAAACGGGTGAACCGATGCCTGCAGAGCTGGTAGCGAAAATTAAGAAAGCATCGACATTCAATCAAGGATTCTCCACCACGGAGTACTTGGCTTCGGCATTAATGGACATGAAGCTCCATTTGGCCGATCCAGCCAATATCGATGTGGACCAATTCGAAAGAGAAACCCTCGCAGAATTGAACATGCCGAAGGAATTGCCCATGCGTCACCGCACACCGCACTTTGGCCACGTATTCTCGGGCGAGGGTTACGCCACTGCCTACTACGGGTATATGTGGGCCGACGTGCTGACTTCCGATGCGGTAGAGGCCTTTGTTGAAGCACCGGGAGGATTCTACGACGAGGAACTGGCCGACAAAATGGTGAAGTATCTCTTCGCTCCGCGAAATGCGATGGACCCTGCCGAGGCATACCGTTTGTTCAGAGGCCGCGATGCCAAGATCGATGCTTTGATGCGCGATCGAGGATTTCCTGTGCCAACTGAATGAGGAAGACTTGACAAGGGCAGATAAGCCATATCGGGTTATCAATGTGATGGTTGACACATTGATAATTTTAGTGATTACGTCAATTTATGATTTTGTTACAAGCAATGTCTATGCGGTGTATTCCTATTTCTTCTTTTCGTTTTTCTATTATTATGTCCTTGAGTTGAAATATCAAAAGACGATTGGCAAAATGATGACCAACACCAAGGTCGTGCGTCTGGATGGAGAGCCACCGAAGTCAGGGAATATTGCGGTTAGATCTCTTTGCAGATTTTTCCATTTTGATGTGCTTTCTTATTGGGTTGGTTCCTACGGGATGCACGATGGTTACTCCGGAACAATGACGGTAGTAGATAAAGAATGACCATTTTTAGGAACTAAATGGTTTCTCAAAAGCCAATACACACGACTACATCAATCACATCTCCACTACATCATTCAGATGAAAGTCCCGATTTTGAATGCTCAGCTTGTTCCCTTAAACCCCGATTTACCTACTTTCGCTCCTCACAGCTGACCTAAACGACCAGCGACCAAAGACGATCGACTACCGACTAAACATCAATCCATGAAAAAAATCGCCTTCATTTTCGGCCTCCTCACTTCTTCCTTTGTTTTTTCACAAAGCTTACCCTTCGATTTTGAAGGAGACATCACTACTTCAGACTTTGTCGATTTCGACGGAGGTGTAGCCACTGTCTTGACCAACCCATCAGCCACGGGAATAAACACGAGTGCTACGGTAGCTCAAATAGTGAGAGACGGCGGCGCCATCTTTGGCGGAAGCAAAATAATCTTGGATGATAACCTTGACTTCTCTGTAAACACGGTTTTGTCTATGAAAGTCTATACCACGGCTCCTGTTGGAACGATCGTTAAGTTTAAGCTGGAAAGCGCCAACGGTTTCGCTGAAGTAGATATGCCAACTACGGTTTCTGGCGAGTGGGAAACATTGGAGTTTGTATTCGCAGGTACACCCAATAACTTGAATGAAGTGGTCTTTATGTTCGACTTTGGAAATGTAGGTGATGGTTCAGAAACTTCGACTTTCTACTTCGACGATGTGGAGCAAATCGCAGGACCTCCGGCACCGATACCAGCTACTTTGCCCATCGACTTTGAAGGAGATGTGGTAAGCAGCGATTTTCTGAATTACGCTGGCGCCTTTGCAGCAGTTATTCCAAACCCTGAAGTAAGCGGAATCAATACGAGCAATACCGTTTGTAAAGTGGTAAAAGATGGCGGTCAGTTCTGGGCGGGCAGTAAGCTTCTACTTGCTGACAATCTTGATCTTTCAACTTCTTGGATCATGTCCATGAAGGTCTTTACCAGCGCTCCCGTTGGTACGCGCATAAAAATGGAACTGCAAGGCTCCGAAGGTTTGTACAATCTGGATTACCTCACTACCGTATCCGGTGAATGGGAGGTAGCCACTTGGAATTTTAACGGTCAGACTCTACCATTCAACGAAATAAACCTCAGTTTTGATTTTGGAAATGTAGGTGATGGCTCAGCTACTTCAACCTTCCTATTTGACGATTGGGAGCTAGTAGTAGGGCCTGCTATTCCTGACCCGGTAGCAACTACCTTTCCCGTAGATTTTGAAGAGAGCGTTGTTACTTCCGACTTTACCAATGAGTTTGGTGCCGTAACGGATGTTATCGCCAATCCTTTTGTAACCGACGAAAATCCAAGTGCTACTGTAGGTCGTTTTGTAAGAAGCGGAGGAGCGCCATGGGCTCAAAGCCGACTTAATCTTACCGGCTTTATTGACTTTTCTAGCTTGACTGCCATTTCTATGAAAGTGTACACCGACGCACCGGTAGGCACTTTGCTGAAGTTCAAAGTACAGTCTCCGAACAACGAATTTGCCAATGAGCGTGATGAGTTCACGACTGTTTCAGGCGAATGGGCTACTTACTACTGGGACTTCGCAGGAGATCCACCTGTTTACAATGTTCTCACCTTGATGCTAGGATACAGCACACCCAACGATGCTTCGGCGAGTGCTACTTTTTATTTCGACGATATTCAGCAATCAGGTCCGAATAGCTTGGCTGAGTTCTCAAAGCTTGATGGAGTGCGTAGCTTCCCCAATCCCGCTAAGGATCGCGTGACTATTGCTTCAGATAACGAGCAGATCAGTACCATCATCCTTTTCGATGTGCACGGAAGAGAAGTTTTGGCACTGCAGCCGAATAATCGGAATGTATCGATTGATGTTTCTGCTCTTCCAAGCGGACTATATGTGGCTCAGATATCCACCGCTAGTCAAGTGGGTACGCTAAAGCTGATGATCGAGTAGTTCCGGAAGAGAGACTCAATTGATCCATTAGCTCAGGTATAAGGGGAACATTGGTCCCCCGGAGGTCACCGCGATAA
>CAZKXG010000218.1:0-5605 GCA_964556465.1 uncultured Cryomorphaceae bacterium
GCCTGTCCACTCATCGTTTCCAAGGGTGCGCGTCCAAGACTCACCCCCGTCGGTGGTTTTGTAAAAACCACGCTCGCCGCCGCTGTTCCATAGCGGGCCTTGCACGGCTACCATCACCACATCGCTATTGCTCGGGTGAACGATAATTTTCGAAATATGCTCAGACTTGGGGAGCCCCATATTCTTCCAGTTCTTACCTCCGTCAGTGCTTCGGTAGATTCCATCTCCGTAGCCCACGTGGCGACCGCCAACGTTCTCGCCCGTGCCGAGCCAAATGGTAGAGGAATTATTGGGATCGATGGTGATGCACCCCGTGGAGTACACGGCTTCACCATCAAAGATGGGTGTAAAGGTGATTCCCGCATTCTCGGTTTTCCACACTCCGCCTGAACCTACGGCCACATACCACGTGCTCTCATCTTGGGGGTGGATGGCGATATCGGCTATTCGACCCGACATAAAGGCGGGACCGACGCTGCGCATCTTCAGTCCTTCAAAGTTTTTGGCGTCCCAAGGGCCTGCCTGTTTTTCTTCTTCTTGTGCCTTCGCAGAAAAGGTGAGCGTGAGGGCCAATAGCCCGAGGAGAATTCTTTTCATAAGGTAAGTTGCTTTTGAGCAAGCGCAAGGTAATAAAGGTTGGGGTTATAAAAGAGAGCTCTGCAATGAATCCATTGGCAACTCTATCACCTACTTAAAATAGCAATGCCTCTTCGTAAACCAAGTAATACATTTTGAGGGCGAACAGTGCACAAATGGCAAAACTCAATGCCAAACAGAGATAGACAGGTCGTGACTTTGGGCGCTTAAAGAGCAAAGCGATAAAAAGGAGTAAACAGAAAAAAGGGAGCATAAAGACGATGGGGATGTACAGCATTTCATGAAAAACCTGATAGAGCATCAGGCTGATATCGTTTTCCTCTAAAAATCGCCCTGCCGCTATGAAAACAATGCAGAAGATTAAAATGCCATTTATTATTCGCAGCGATTTGTCCGAGACTTTCATTCTCTTTCCAATTTAAACCAACAATATAGGTACAATTGACTCATGAAAAATCTATAGGAGCAGCTTCATTTCGCAAATGGGGTAACGCTTACCCCATCTGCAACAGCACCAAAATAAACACCACCGCACCAATGGCGTAAATAGTCATACCCGCAGACATGGCTCTTCTCGCTTCTTTGTATTTCCGACTGAAGCCATCGGCTTTAAAGCCGTTTACAAGGGACCAAGATTGCACACCCCACCAAACCATGCCGAAGTATAGCTTATCCCTTACCTCCAGCGATTGGTTGCTTCGGGCCGTATTCGTCTGCTCTTTGTTGTCCAATGTTTCTGTCATGGCGAAGCTATTTGTGAGTGATATCTAGTGATTAAAACTCCCTCAATATACACTTATTTGAGCTAAGTGAAAATGGGCGACTTTGAGGTGGAATCGAGCTCACTATTTCACGCGCATCAAGTCAAAGGCCCCTTTCCTTTGTTGGATGCCATATTCCAAATAGGCTTTCAGACAGGCCAGAAAGTTGGAGCAATTAGTTCCGTAAAATAGTATAGTATCCAAAGTGCCTGAACGTGAAAGAACAATAACTGTTAAAACACATGTAAATAGTATGCACGCCTACTATATTCCATTAGCTTTGCGCCCGTTTAAAAAAGGCGGGCCATGGAAATGCGGTATGTGATTATAAAGGAGAGAAACCTCTTAATTCAACAATTTACGGGAGATTTCACCGTAGCATTGTGGGCAGCGGGGGCAGAGAAAATATGGCAAGACCCAGAATACCATCCTACTATAGACGTTGTGGTTGACTTAAGGGGTGTAACCCTATTGATGAAAGTAGAAGAAACAAACCAAATTGCTGAAGCATTAGCCAATAACAAAGAGCTGACAACTACTGGCCGTGTGGCACTTCTGATAGATTCGCCCAGGGTGGCAGCTTTTGCTCAATTGCTTGATGCCGTTCGTACTGATGATTCTACTTTCTTGATGTACACCAGCGAGGGATGGGCGAGCGAAAAGCTCGGTATTCCTTTCAATATTGAACAGGACCTTCAATCTCCCAAGACGGAGGAGATTTCAATGAGCCAAGCGAAGCTTGATTGAAATTTTTAAGGAGGCACCGACCACGCGGAGTAGATTCTCTATTTGGCTATTCTATAGCTTCCAAAGATCACAGCAGTCATCAACAGGCCAACGCCCATTCCTATCAAGATGCCATTAGCAAAATCGGGAAGTACTATGTAAAGAGATCAAGCATGCGAAGCCGCAATTATCAAAAGGCCGATTGCCAAGAGGGTGGGCACTTCTCTATTTGATTGTTTTTCCATTATAATGGATGTTCTGATAGGTACTTATGAAGTTGCAGGATAACCAGTGCTATGCTATGCGACGCCAAGCTGCGAAACAAGTAAATTGTGCCAAGCAGGTACCTATGTCTTGGAAGAAAGCTTGCAAAAAGCGGAAGGATGGGTATTTTTGGGAAGAACCGAGACTAAAAGAGAAGTGAGGTCAGGTAGCACACTGTAGAACGAAGAAATGACAGAAAACGATACAAAAGAGCTTGTGCTCTATTCTCAAAAATCCATCGGAATCGCTACTTTTCTTGGTGGGCCTATGGCCGCGGGATACCTGATCAGAGAGAATTACCGCTCATTGGACGAACCGGATAAGGGCAGAAGTGCATTCATCCTTGGCTTTGTTGCTACGGCGGTCATCTTCATTGTCATTTTCTCGCTTCCTGAATCTATCATTGATAAAGTGCCCAATCAAATCATCCCTGCTGTCTACACCCTCATTATCTATTTGATCGTGGAGCAGATTCATGGTAAGGTATTGACTCAGCACAAGGAGTATGAAAACAAATTCTACTCGGCGTGGAAAGCGGCTGGCATCGGCCTTATCTCGCTAGCGGTTATGGCAATAGGCCTTTTGGGCTATGCTTTCCTCTCGCCTGAGGCGGAAGCTTACGACCAATACGATGCTCAAATGGAGGAATTCTTTCAGAACGAAACAGAAACTTTGGTATTCTACGATCATTTGGGCACCAAACAGAGCAATACCTTGCTGCGGGAACTGGACAGAAAAATCATTCCCAAGTGGGAGGAGAATATCCTAATCATTGAAAAAACAAATGAGATGGCTGATCTGCCTGATGATTTGATAGAGCAAAATGCACTTCTGCTCGAGTATGCCGAACTAAGACTGAAAGCGTTCAATTTATTCAAAAAAGCAATCGAAGAGGATACGAATCTGTATGATGAGGAATTGGAGAATACGCATATCCTGATCAATAAAGTACTGGAAGAGATGAATGGAGAGTGGTGAGGTTATACTGCACGACGCCCCAATCAACTTAAAGCGCCATCTTCCTTAAATTCCAAGAATCCTTTATCACGCCTCATCTTAGTACTGAATACTTTGTACTTGATACTCGCCAAAGGTATTGCTGCACGACGTCCGAATCTTCTTCCGGGGCAATTTTCTATTAGCATCAAGTGCCCGTCACAATCGCTCCAAATAGAGTGTCGTGCCTTTGTCATTGGTAATGATCAATTGGTCCTGATACAGCACATACGTTCCTTGATAGCGGATAAGTTTTGCGATTGGATCTTCCCTTCCATCGCAACAGGCAAAAGTCATCCTTGCTTCAGTGTAAATCAGTTGATCATCTTTAACCGTGTATGTACCCTTGCACGTGTTAACCTCCAGATTGTAGTTGAACTCTTCAGAGGTTAAGGTCAATAAATAGTCTTTCTTTATGGGATAGACCGATCCCATTTCGGTATCAGCCTTCACCAGCAGCCACTCCCCTATGAGTTCTGATTCTTGACTGTAAAGGCCCAATGATGCAATGAATGCCCCAAAGATCAGGATATGCTTCATGTTTCGAATTTAATAAAGACTTACTTCCACATGAAACATGCCATACGTGTGAATGGGTTTAACGGGGACTCCCATTGTGCAGGGTAATGTAGCCTACGGAGTGATTACCTCGATTTTAATCACAGGTGCCTTCTGTCCAAGAGGTCACACCCTCCCTTTCGGCTACGCAATAGTTTCCATACGTATTGCCGTCACAGCCACATACGGGTTCGTAAACTGTCAAGCAGTGGTAATCTCCCTTTTTACGCTCGTCCACACATCCATCGTCTTTTTTACAGGACACGAATGGAACAAAAATTAAAAATATGAGAACAATTCTTTTCATCGATCTCTCATTCGTTGAATTCTATAATATCAGCAGTAACCGTGCATTGATGGGTCTGTGCAAAAACAAAGAATCCCGTTTTCCAATTCACTGTAATATTGGCAAGGGCTTGATTGGATTGAAGCGGATGGTTTTTCAACATATCTTTCTTTGCGTCATCAACCAATGCCGATTTTGCCAGCCCACCAAATCCAAAAACTTTTAAAGTAGATGCCGAACCCGAGATACTTGTTTGCATGTAGCTAAAATTGGCTTGACTCAATGATGCCGAGTTGTTCATATAGCCGGTATGTAAGGCACAACTTGATAATGATGAAAGTCCAATTACGATGACCGCCAATCTTAATACTTTTTTCATACTATATTTAATTTGCTCAAATGCCCTACTTTATTTTTGGGATTGTTCAGGTCGAATTTTTGTCCCTCTGTACCGCAGCGGCATACCCTGCGCGGCGGATTTTACGTTCGAATCCCGAAAGTAAGCAAAACCTGCCGAGGGCTAAAACCCGCGGAATGAAGACTGCTTCATGGATGAGTTTCCGGTTAGCCCAGGACGGCATACCCTGCTGAACGTTGAGAGCGCCCCACTATGAGCTATCACTATATTTAATCTGTCAATGGCCCTACACGTCACTTTCCTTTGGCCACTTCCAGGCATTCCAAACGACTGCAGCTGTGAGTAGGGCTTCTACCAATGCCAAAAAGACGTAAAAGCTATACCAAGGAGTTAAACTCCCAAATGCAATGAGTAGCATCATAAGGGTAAAAAAGGCTCCAAAAAGTATATTCAACACCCTATTTGCTTTTGGCTTGAGCGTAAGCGAAGCAACGACCATGAGTGGTGGAATGACCATAATCAAGGAGGCTATAAATAAGGCAGATGGAGAATTCAACACATGGTCACCACTTAGTAGACCGGTTACTTTCTCCGGGGTGTACAATTCAAAATAATCGCCATAGAGGTAACAAAATGTGGCAGCAGTCCAAAAGGCTGCTAGCTTAAGCTTTACGTTCACGTCAAAGTCTTGCATAGCGTTGTGGCGATTGGGTTCTATTTCTCTGTGACGGTTAAGTGCGCTGAATGTTACAATCATAGATAGCAGAATGCCGCTGCTCCATCAAGAGGTAACCATGGTTCTCCCCTCGTCAGGGGGGCTACTTGCTACGCTGCGTGAAAGCGCTACGCACAGCAGGAACCATTCAGGATTTTTGTTAGCGCCTCAGGGTGGTATACCCTGCGAGACGGGATCATGGTGAATTTAGAAATTCCAAGTCTAAATAATACTCTTGAGGTTCTTCAGGATTAATATACAAAGTCGTTTTTTCCTGAATGGCTAATTTCATCTTCAAGGTTTTTGTATCCATATTGACACGGCGTAGTACATCAATGGTCTGT
>CAZKXG010000219.1:0-1386 GCA_964556465.1 uncultured Cryomorphaceae bacterium
CTCAATGGTGGTATCCTACATTCTCACCAAATAATGCTAGAAACTCTCCATACTGCTTTGGTGAATTCTATTTAGTATTCGACAACAATCATATTACCACGACAACAAATAACAACTTTGCTCCTGAAAATATCTATGGGATAAGATTCGCCTCGACTGCTACAAGTCAGAGAACAATAAATGGCCAACCCATTAGATTTCAATCTGTATCAGGTTCCGATCCGAAGGTCGAAAACCTCAGTCTTACGACACATATTTTCAATGCAGACCTAGAAGTCTTCAATACCTTTGAAATCAATCCTGTAAATGGCGATCTCACACTTTTAGGAGATATAATTACGAATAACAATTTTCTTAACGTTTTCGGAAATAACGGGAATACTTTATCAATTGGTGGTGTTATTGACGGAACGAATGGAATTGGTATTCAACAAAACTCGATTGTACGTCTCAATGGAGCCAATACGTACAGCGGAGGTACATTTATAAACGCGGGTACGCTTCGAATAGGTCCTTCAGGAGACCTAAGTGACGACACCGATGTCTTTATTGCCTCTGCCGGAACATTCGACCTCAATGACCAAAGTGTGACTGTGAATAGCATAGCGGAAGCTTCAGGAGGAAATGCAGGAGTCATTGATTTGGGATCAGGAACTCTTACTGTTGCTGGAAATTATGTTGGAACTAAATTTCAAAATTCCATTTCAGGTTCTGGAAGCTTGGTAAAAAATGGCAACGGAACGCTAAGCCTTTTCGGAGCTCAATCGTATACTGGAACAACTACCGTAAACGGAGGTACGCTTGAACTTCAAAGTAATATGAGCAGCTCCGAAATCATCGTAAACAGTGGTGCAACCCTAAGCATCCAAGGGAATGTTTCCATCAATGACCTAACCATAAATTCGGGAGGTACGGTAATTCAAAACGGATTTACACTCACCGTCAATGGTGATGTTAACTCTTCGGGAACCTACGATTTCAATGGGGGTGGATCTCCATTGATCATAAACGGCGACTTAAATATCATCGATGGCAACTTCAGCCTCAGCTCAAATTCAGGAGGTGATCTTCAACTTACAGGTGATTTTAACAAAATCGGTGGAACATTTAATTGCAACAATAGACAGATCGAATTCAACGGAACGGCCGACCAGACTTACCAAAGCAATACTTCTGAGGAAATTGATTTTTTCCTGAATAGCAATACAGCAGGTACCTTGACTATTCTTTCTGACGCCACTGTTTCGGATTTTGGAAACAATTGGATATTTGGTGCATCGTCTAACACCATTATCTCTGCGGGAGTAACAATCACTCATGGAGATAACGCCATCTTCACAGCCAATAATGGTGGAGCATTGGTTCAGGTTTTCGGTACGATACGAA
>CAZKXG010000219.1:1396-3472 GCA_964556465.1 uncultured Cryomorphaceae bacterium
CGAAATACAGGCGGTAGAGGAGCAGATTATTTTTCGCTCGCGTCCATATTGATAATTGAATCAGGAGGTGTTTATGAACACAACATGACTCGATCTGTAAGAACTTCTCTAGGAGAGATACCCACAGCTACTTGGAGCCCTGGCTCGCTCTGTCTAATCAATGGCCTCACTAATCCAAATAACGGTGTAGATTTCTCCTCGAGTTCTGAAGAACAGCCTTTTTCTTCTTTCGAATGGAATTGCCCTGCTCAATCTGCCAACGTTAGCATTACCGGAAGTACAATAACCGCAGACAATTTTACCATGACCTCAACAGGGACGGGGGGACTCGGTCTTGGAGGTGGAACAAGCGGAACCATAGACTGCGGAGATTTTACTCAGACTGGAGGAACGATCAATTTCGCCTCAGGCTCAGGAGCAGGCCGCATTTTATGCTCCGGAATATATGCCCATACAGGTGGCACATTAAACGAAACCAGCTCGGGAACGGGTCTTGTTGAATTTGACGGAACGGCTTCACAAATTGTTACTTCGACAGGTGCCGTCAATAACGAGGTGAGTTACCGAGTGAACAACCCGGTTGGAATCAACATTCAAAATGGAAGCACGATAAACATCAATGCTGATGCTTTTTTCTACCGAACGCAAGGAACGGTTACCACAACAGGATCAGGAAGCATTTTTTATCAGCCCGACGGAAGGCTTTCGTACGACGGTAGTGCTGCAATAACTACCGCAAATGGAGAATTTCCCGTGGCAAACGGGCCCTCTTTCTTAGAGCTAAACAACTCTGCCGGAGTAGCTCTGCACGCGACCAGGACACTGCCAGGCGGTATCTTTTTTACCGACGGACTTCTAACGGTTGGCGCAAATGACTTGGAGCTGGAATCAGGCGCAACCATTTTGGGTTCTCCCTCTGCTAGTTCATATATCAATACCAATAGCACCGGCGAGCTAGTAAGGCGTTTTACCGCATCGGAGTCTGGAATTTTCGGATACCCGATTGGAGAAAACGGATTTGCACCAGTGTTTCTTGATCTATCAAATGGAGGCACGGCTCGTGATATTGGTTTACGAGCAGTGGATGGAAATCACCCTGACCTGAACAATCCGGCGGCACAGACTCATTATCTGTCCAGATACTGGGTGGGGTCTAATTCAGCGGGCGGAAGCTATACTTATGATATCACACTTGGATACGAGACCCCAGATGTAAATGGCACAGAGTCCCTGATTAAGATAAACCGATGGAATGGAACGGCATGGAGTCATATTGGATCTTCGGCAAATACAGCAGCCAACCTGCTGTCTACTACTGTTTCGCTTGATGAAGTTTCAGAGCCAATCGGCGGCACTTTTGAATTAACGGGTCGTGTTAAACCAAGAGAACTTACAGAAACTTCGGATTTTGATGAGTTTACTACCATTGAGCCAAGCCCTTCGCCTGAGCAAAGTTTTGATCTTTCGGGAACTGCTCTAACGGGAGATGTAACCATAACAGCGCCCACCGGATTTTCTGTTTCATTGACTAGCGGTGGACCGTTTTCCGCTTCCGTGAGTATCACTCCGCCCGGAGGCAATTTGGCTACAACGACTATTTACGTTCAACTCGACGGAACTACGGCGGGAGCTTACTCGGGTAATATAACATTGGCTTCTCCAGGGCTTACGTCAATCCTCATCCCACTAATCGGAACAGTGTTGAGCCCAAATACGGTGATTATTGATTTTGATGATTTTTCAAATTGGGCATCTGTCAATACTACACCTAACATAGATTCCTATGCTAGTGATCATACATATATTGACAATAGTTGGGTGTTTACAGGTGGACCCGCGAGACGAAGAAATACGGTTTTGCAAGATGGGGTTCCATCTGCATTAGATAATACTAGTTGGAATCTACAAAATAACTCTAGCGTAGTATGGTCGGCAACATATTCCGCTGATGGCACTGCAAACTCTTTCGGGTTTAAAGTTCGAAGATGGGATGATTCTCCTCAACCAAATTTCATAGTTGAGTACAGCACAGACGGTGGTGGATTATACATCACAGCTGTAGCTCTTATTAATAAC
>CAZKXG010000219.1:3538-4870 GCA_964556465.1 uncultured Cryomorphaceae bacterium
TTGCAAGCACGTCACACCTTTTTATCGACGACTTTTCCTTTGACGTAACTCCAAACAGCTGTGCGCAGCCAAACTTATTCTTCAGAAGTAAAAATTCGGGGAATTGGACCAATCGTGGAACTTGGGAAACCAGCACCACAGGTCTGGGAGGATGGAGCGATGCCCAATGTGCCCCCGACTCTGATGCTTCCCAAGAAATAACGATCCGAAGTAGCCACACCGTTAATGTTGGGTCGGATATTGATTTTGAATTTTTAATCATCGAAAGTGGTGGCAGACTCCTTCATCAGAGCGGAGATATCACCATAAATTCAAGTCCCTCATCGGCAGAGATAATAGTCGAGAATGGTGGAATATTCGAATTTGACGGGGGCTCAACTCCGAACTTCACCTCTTCTACACTGATGCGTGTTGAAACAGGTGGAACCGTGCGAATAACTCAAAATCAATCTGGGCTTTCAGGTGATATGGCGGGCTCACAGAGTTCAGGTGATGTTGAGTACCAAGATGGAGCGATTTTCGAATGGAGCAATAACAACGCATTTTTAACATCAAACCAAACTTACTTTCCCGATGCAGCTTCGGGGATCAAACCAATTTTTCGCATTAGTAGCGCTACAGGATTGGTTGGGGCAGGGAATCCCACGGTTATCAACGGTGTTTTCGAGGCCAATGCTAACGTTAGTTGGCAAAACTCCGGCAACAAAACATTTAGAAATGGAATAACAGGTTCGGGAGATGTCACTCAATCTGCTTCACCCGCAAGTGGTTCTTTCAGAATTACGGGAGATGCTGTGTTAGGTGGAACAGGAATCCTGAGCCTTAATAACAATGATTTAGAAATTGCTTCAGGGGCAGAAGTTGATTTGATCTCTGACAAAACGATCAACTCAACGGGATCGACAAATCCTGACATCACCATTAATGGAACACTCAACGACAATGGCTTCTCCATTCCCGGAGATTACAACTCCGTGACCATGAGCAATGGATCTGTGGTCAATGTTGAAAACGAGTTTGGATTTGCCAGTACAGGTGGAACTTTCGCCAATACATCTGCTACCTTTAATTTGGCTGATGCTTCGGTAGTTGATTATCAACGAGCAGGAGTCCAAGAGATTAGCGGTATCAATTATGGCGATGTTGTGGTGAGAGGCTCGGGGCTGAAATCTTGCAACGGATTGGTAGAGACAAGAGGAATTGCCATTGCCGAGTCTGCCTCACTAGGTTCCGAAACCGGGGCTGAGCTCAGCGTTGAAAACCACTTTATATTCCAGTCACCTGCCACCTATGACCAATCAGCCTATGATGAACTGACTCTCTCGATGTTAA
>CAZKXG010000219.1:4929-5545 GCA_964556465.1 uncultured Cryomorphaceae bacterium
TGCCAACACTTCAAACGACATTAATCTGATAGGTGGTTTTTCCCAGTTAGAGATAAAGAACAGTTGGGAAAGCGAAATGACTTCCGGTGGAATCTTTACCGATAACGGAATTGAAATAATCGTGGGAGGAGATGCTTTCTTGAAAGGTGGCGTGGCAAACTACAATCTAACGGGAACGCTTCGTTTCGTTGGAGAGCAGAGCAGTCAATCTCTTCAAGGAAGTTCACCAACAGCTCAGGTATTTGCAGAGATCAATGATTTGTTGGTGAGTGGTGGCCCGAATCCACCAAACGTAAATATCCCGACGAGCTCCGGGATTACCGTGAAAGGAGACGTTACGATTGCTGAAGGAACAATGGCTATGGGTTCAGGTATTCTGACACTCGGAGGAAACTGGACTAACTACAATCAAAGTGGTTTTTCTGAAGGAATTTCAAGGGTTTTATTCAATGGTACCGGTTTCCAAGACATTACTTGCCCGGGAGGCGAAGTATTTTCCAGCATGACCACTATCAATGCAGATCCTGCCGGTGGAATAAGACTTCAAGATGGCCTTAGCCTGACGGGCACAAGCTCAGACATTCTGGATATGGCTTCGGGTTCAGCAATTGATATC
>CAZKXG010000220.1:0-5516 GCA_964556465.1 uncultured Cryomorphaceae bacterium
ACTCTCCGTAAAGTGAGCTACAGCAAATAAATCCGCATTGTTCTGAGCACCGTAGTCGATCACTTCATCTGCAAATGACTTCTTTCCGGGCAGGCTTACCACAGTGTGCTTTACTTTTTCCTTGTTGAGGAAGTTGTTAACATGAGCCACATTTATTTTAATCTTTTTCACTAGCCATTCATCTGTTTCGGGCTCATGCACGATGTGAATATCTGCATCAAATCGTTTCGCAGCACTAGCTGCAAACTCCACAATCTGAAGGCTTTCTTTCGTAAGGTTTACCGGCATCACTATTCGCTTGATCGTAGTTTTGGGACCCTTGGACTGAGTTACCAAAAACGGTAAGTTCCCACTGGTGATGACTTTTATAGCATTGGATCCCAATATCTTTTGAAGCCCTTTTTCACCATGTGTTCCCATGACCAATAATTGGAAATCTCCTGCTTCTCCCTCTTTAGCAATGTCTTTAAAAATGTCACCGACCTTCACCTTTGTGCCGATCAGAGATCTATCTTCTTCTGAAAATAGCTTTATTAACTCTCTGAAGTTATGCTCTGCATCAGCTAGCTTATTTTCTTTGTCAACAATGTGGAGTAGCTCTATTTTGGCATCTGCCAACTTGGCTAAAAACAAAGCATGATCCAAAGCGGTGCGGGTGATGGAAGAGAAATCGTATGGGACAAGTATTTTCATAGAGCCTATTCTAAACGATGGTAAAGAAAAGTTTTTTGCTCAAATTATGCGAATTATCAAGCGAATGAAATGAATCTTCCATCGGTTGATGCAACAGGAGACCGGTAAAAAGATGTAAATGATTTGTAAAAGTGCAGCTTTCAACCATCATAGATTGTAAATTGCAGTCATGTTAAAAACGTTTTCTGTTCGTTTATTCTTGATTTTCTTTTCGCTGGGTACGCCGATAGGATTGAATGCATCAGGTACGGATGACTTCAGCAACAAGGTAAATCTAGCTCTCAGACAAACGGCCGATGCTTTGCTGTTGCATTACGATGACTCAACTTCAGTTATCCCACCTGTAACACAAAACGGGACAAACGAGTTTGTTCTTGAAATGAAGAATGGGTTTAGCTACCGAGAACTGCCCCATTTTCTTGAAAAAGCCCTAAAAGATTATGGAATCGACCAACCTTACGAGCTCATGGTTCGTTCCTGCGAAACAGGCTTCTTGGTTTTGGGTTATAATCGAGCAGCCGCCGAGCGAGATTCTGTGGCCTGTGGCAAGCGCCTTCCCGACATCCCTTGTGCCACTATCCATGTCCAATTTGCTCCTGAAGAGCCGAAAGAAGAAAAAAACCTGGCAGGGTTGGCTTGGCTCCTTGTTCCTGCAGCGGGCTTAGGTGGTATCTTCCTTTTCAGGAAAAAGGAAACCCACCCCGAAGAAACGACCGTCGATGATGGGATAAAATTGGGGAACTACCGCTTCAATGCGATGAATCAAAAGCTAATCCTTGGCGATCAGGACTTTAATCTCACCTTTCGGGAGAGTAAACTGCTGCACCATTTTGCTATTCATGCCAATGAAGTGCTAAATCGCGATGACATCATGGCGGCGGTTTGGGAAGACGAAGGAATCGTGGTGGGCCGAAGCTTAGATGTCTTCATATCTCGCTTGCGAAAGATTCTCAAAGCCGATGAATCCGTGTCGATCAAGACCGTTCACGGTGTGGGCTACCGAATGGAGATTGAAAACTGATCCTGTCAGCACCCCATTTACCCATCAGACGTTTAGAGATAATTAGAAGCGTGATGACGTTGGACATTTCAGATGTAAATGTCAACCCATTTCGGTTGAAACCCCTATTTTGCCCTTCTTAATTACATATAAAAACATATTGAATGAAGCAAATTAGCTTAGTATTGTTCGCGTTTTCACTGGCGATGCTGGTAGAGGCGCAGGAGAAGCCCAATATCTTGGTGATATGGGGCGATGACATTGGGACTTGGAACATCAGCCACAACAACCGAGGAATGATGGGATACCAAACCCCGAATATTGATCGTATAGCAAAAGAAGGTGTCGGTTTTACCGACTATTACGGTCAACAAAGTTGCACGGCAGGGCGAGCCGCATTTTTGGGTGGGAATGTGCCCGTAAGAACGGGAATGACCAAGGTTGGAATGCCTGGTGCCAAAGAGGGCTGGCAGATGTCTGATGTCACCATTGCTACCGTTCTAAAAAGTTTAGGCTACAGCACGGGACAATTTGGTAAGAATCACCAGGGAGATAGAGATGAGCACCTGCCTACCATGCACGGATTCGATGAGTTTTTTGGAAACCTCTATCACTTGAATGCAGAGGAAGAGCCAGAGAACGAAGACTATCCGGCTGATTTGGTATTGGCCAATGGAAAGACATTCGTTGAAGTATATGGGCCACGAGGAGTCATTCACAGTTGGGCTGATGGAAAAGGTGGACAAAAAATAGAAGACACAGGAGCCTTGACCAAGAAAAGAATGGAGACCATTGATGACGAGACCATTGCTGCAGCTAAAGAATTTATTAGAGAAAAAGCCGAAAGCGACGAACCATTCTTTACGTGGTGGAATGCCACGAGAATGCACTTCAGAACACACGTTCGTGATGACCACCGAAATCCCGGTAATGACGAGTATACCGACGGAATGATCGAGCACGACAATCACGTAGGGGAGCTGTTGGATCTTCTCGATGAACTCGGAATAGCAGACAATACCATCGTTCTTTACTCTACCGACAATGGACCACACTACAATACTTGGCCTGATGCAGGTACGACTCCTTTCCACGGAGAGAAGAATAGCTCTTGGGAAGGTGCTTTCCGTGTTCCTGCTTTCGTGAGATGGCCAGGAAACTTTCCTGCTGATGTCACGTTGAACGGAATCTTCGCTCACGAAGACTGGCTCCCAACTTTTGCAGCAGCGGCTGGTGATGACGAGATTTCTGAGAAGATAAAGAAAGGAGTGACCCTGAACGGAAGAGATTACAAAAACTACATTGACGGTGTAAATCAACTGGAATATTTGAAAGGAGATGCAGAGGAATCACCTAGAAAAGGGTTCATCTATGTAGATGACGGCGGATCAGTAGCAGCCTTGAGGTATAACGATTGGAAAGCCATGTTCCTGGAGAACAGAGCAGACAAACTTCAAATTTGGCTGGAGCCATTCATCGAGCTTCGCGCACCGTATCTGTTCAACTTGAGAAGGGATCCTTTCGAAAAGGCCCTGGTCGGTTCGAATACCTACTACGATTGGTACATTGATCGAGCATACATCCTTATTGCGATGCAGGGCTATGCCTTCAATTTCTTATCGACCTTTGAAGAATATCCACCGAGCCAGACGGCGGGCGATTGGAGCTTAAGCAAAGTCGAAGAACAGATCAATAAAATGGTCAAACCGACAAACCAATAAATTTGAAGCCGCTCAACTTGAGCGGCTTTTTTATTCGTAACGCTCCAACTAGCAGAGTTTTATTCGGTGGTTTTTGTCTATCTTGCGTCCTTAAAATTTCAACCAAACCATTATTCTAATTTATATGTTTGTTCCCTTATTGAATATTGGTGCTTTGCGCATCAATGCATTGGCTTATGCAGCTATTGCCCTGTTTTTCGTTGGTTGCCAACCCACGAATGAAAAGAAAGAATCAACCCAAGAAGCCAATGACTTCAAAGGTAAAATAGCTCTCGATATCAGAGACTCCGAAGCCGATTGGTCAGCTTTTACCCCGAAGTCTGCACCAGAAGGCGCACCAAATATCTTATTCGTATTGTACGATGATACGGGCCTTGGAGCTTGGTCTCCCTATGGTGGTGCGATCAATATGCCTACCATGGATCGACTTGCCGAAAATGGCTTGACATACACCCAATGGCATACCACGGCCTTATGTTCACCAACACGATCGACTATTCTTACGGGAAGAAACCACCACCTCAATGGTATGGCTTCTATCACAGAAACAGCTGACGGATACCCTGGTTCAAACGGACGAGTTCCCGATGATTGCGCCCCATTTGCGCAAATTCTACGAGACAATGGTTGGAGTACTTTTTGGCTCGGTAAGAACCACAATGTACCTGAGCAAGATGTAGCACCTGGTGGAAGTCGCAGTGAATGGCCTACCCAAATTGGGTTTGATCGTTTCTATGGGTTCCTTGGAGGTGAAACCAACAATTGGTATCCCGATCTAGTCGAAGACAATCACTTCATCGAACCTCCTGCGACCCCGGAAGAAGGTTATCACCTTTCAAAGGATTTGGCTGATAAAGCCATTTCGATGTTGCGTAATAAGAATGCTACGAATCCTTCCAAGCCATTTTATATGTGGTTCAACCCGGGAGCCAATCACGCACCGCACCATTCACCGGCAGAGTACACAGCGAAATATGCAGGCAAGTTTGATGAAGGTTACGATGCCTACCGCGACTGGGTAGTGGGAAGAATGAAAGAAAAAGGAATTCTTCCGGAGAATACGGATATGGTCGATTTCAACCCGATGCCGGAAGATATGGCAAACGCCGCTGATTATGTGAGACCGTGGGATGAGCTCAACGCTGATGAAAAGAAACTTTTTGCTCGCATGGCTGAGGTTTATGCAGGCTTTTCGGAATACACGGATGCCCAAGTGGGTCGAATTATCGACTACTTAGAAGAGACGGGACAACTGGAAAACACAATCGTACTCTATGCTGCCGATAACGGGGCATCGGGAGAAGGAAGCCCCAGTGGATCAGTCAACGAAAACAAGTTCTTTAATGGCTACCCTGATGAACTTGAAGAGAACATGAAGTACCTAGATGTTTTGGGTGGGCCTGACACGTACAATCACTTCCCTACGGGATGGGCCGCCGCATTCTCTGCACCGTTCAAGATGTTCAAACGCTACTCTCAATACGCGGGAGGAACGAATGATCCCTTGGTTATTTCTTGGCCAAAGGGAATCAAAGCAAAAGGGGAGATTCGTCACCAATACCACCACTCAACTGATATTGTTCCAACATTGTTGGAGGCTTGTGGACTGGAAATGCCGGAGGTTTACAACGGAGTTAAACAAACACCACTTTCGGGAGTGTCAATGGCTTACACTTTTGATGCTGAGCCCGATGCCCCAACGCAGAAAGAAGTGCAATACTACTGCATGCTGGGCACCAGAGGTATCTGGAAAGATGGCTGGAAGGCTGCGGCCGTTCATGCTCCTCTAAGTGGAAAAAGCAATTTTGATGAGGATGTTTGGGAGCTCTACCACGTAGCGGAAGACCGATCAGAATCTCACAATCTCGCCGAGGAAAATCCTGAAAAACTTCAAGAGCTTATCGATGAGTGGTTCAGACAAGCTGAGCTCAATAAAGTTCTGCCTTTGGATGATAGGAGTGCTGCCGAGATAATTGGAACTGAACGACCTTCTCAGGAAGCACCAAAGGATCGCTATATGTACTACCCAAATACAGCTCCCGTTCCTGAAGGGGTGGCAGTAAATATTAGAGGTAGAAACTACAAGATTTTGGCAAATGTCG
>CAZKXG010000221.1:0-5443 GCA_964556465.1 uncultured Cryomorphaceae bacterium
CTCATCAGGAGCTTCGGGAGTGCGGGGCTTTGTGACAAGTACCGCACCCGGCGGAAACTCTGCCGGAGTATACGGATTTAACGCTGGAACAGGCGGATTAGGAATAGGAGTTAGAGGAGTGCATGATGGCAACGGTTGGGGAGTAAGTGGAGAAACCAAAGGAGGAAGAGGAGTTTATGGAAACGCCGAAGCAGCTGGGTTGAGCTTTACTGCTTATGGTGTCTACGGGCGTGCAAATGGAATTGGAGGCACCCGCATCGGCGTTTACGGAACAGCCTCCGGAGGATCAAGAAATTGGGCAGGTTATTTCGAGGGAGATGCATATGTAAGCGACAAGCTTCGTATTGGCGAACTGGACGCTCCTGCCAACTATAAACTTGCCGTAGATGGAAAAGTTATCTGTGAAGAAATGCGTGTTCAACTTTCAAATGACTGGCCGGACTACGTATTTGATGAAGAGTACGAAAGACTGAGTCTCGATGAGCTCGGTGAGTTCATTCAAACAGAGAAGCATCTTCCTAATATCCCTTCGGCAGAAGAAATAGAAACACAAGGCGGAGTGGATCTGGGAGAAATGCAAAGACTCACTATCGAGAAAGTAGAAGAAATCACTCTCTACCTGCTTGAACTCAAAGAAAGCAATGAGGCTCTGAATGCCGAAAACGAAGCACTCCGTGCAAGAATTGAAGCACTAGAAAACTAATTGAGCCATGAAGACACAAACCACTAAACACCGCATACGTGCCGGTAATATCCTGCTTACCCTATGGTTATACCTGCTCACAGCAGTCGGCTTACAAGCTCAAGACTTGATTGTTCATTTGGGCTATACCCCAGCCCTTGACCAAGAGCAACAAAAATATCTGCGAACGGTCACTAAGAATCCTATCAACGAACGGATAAGCTTTGTAGAAATCAATATGGAGGCGCTGAAGGGCGAGCGACTGACACTTAATCTGGGAAACGGTGAAAGGCATGAAGTACAAAAAGTGAAGCTAGGCCAAAACTTGCGTTCAATGACGTCATGGTGTGGCCAAATCATAGGGTTGGAAGATGGCGGCGGAGACGTAAGCATGGTGAGAGCGGGCCAAGAATTGGTGGGCCACTTCGCCGTTGAAAACATGATCTATTGCATAACGCATATTGGGGATGGTCTCCATGTGCTTTATGAGGTCAATTCGGCCAATGCGCCCGAAAAAGAATGCCATGACCATGACATGAAACCTCCCGGCGAAAAAACCAAACTCCCGGTATTTACTCACCCTGACTATGTCAATAACCTTTCTGAAGCAAAGTCAGTGGAAGACTGTAAGATTAGGGTATTGGTTGGTTTTACGCCGGAAGCTGAGGCTGAGTACGTTAATCTCATCGCACAAATCAATAACCTCATTAATCTTGCAAATTTCCCGCTTTTCGCTTCATTCATAGACTACCGCATAGAATTGGCGCACGCGTATCGTGTAAACTATACAGCTACGTCCGATTTTAGCGAAAACCTTGAGCGTTGGTGGGGAACAAGTGATGGTTTTATGGACGAAGTGCATTTCTTGCGCGGATTGTGGCGTGCAGATCAATGTGCGCTTATTGTACCCGGCGATGGTGGGGTAGCATACGTTGATTTGGATTACGGCAGTCAGTTCTCCGTTACGGGTTCACTAACTTTTGCTGGATACACCTTTCATCATGAACTTGGGCATAATATGCTCTGCACCCACGATGTGGTAAACACTACTGAGCCAGGTACGCCTCCCTATGCGGGTTATGGCCATCCTTCAGGGTGCTTTCGCACTATTATGGCTTATCCAGCCGCCTGTGGAACGGGACCAGGAACATGTCAACGGGCAAATAGATACAGCAGCTCCTTCCGAACCTACTTTTGTGATGAAGAATTTCTCGATCTGGGCAATGACGACGCGCGAAATGAATCAAGGCTTATTCTTTCAGAATCCACTGTCATGAACCATGAAGTTGCTCCTACAGATGCTTTTTACTTTACCAGTTATAATGCTACCGCAAATGAAGCCATTCACATATCTTCTAACAATAGTCTCACCTATTCTGGGTTGCTAGGCGGCACGTTCACATTCTTTGACGGATCCGAAGGAAGTTTTCGTGCTGATAACCTGGTAACACTGGGGCCTGGATTTAGAGCCAACCTAGGCAGCGTTTTTGAGGCGCATCTTGGTGCTTGCCCTCAAGCTTCTTCGGTGAGTGAACATGGAGGAGACCAGGATGATCAGGTTGATGGGCATTTGCCATATTCGACAAACCATACTCATACCGATCACGGCACAATAAGAGAGTCAGCGGAATCGGTAAACGTATTTCCAAATCCGTTCAACCATGACCTTACCGTTGAATTCACCACAAATGAGTTCGAAAGGGTAAGCCTTGAAGTATACAATATGATGGGCCAAAAGGTGCTGGATGTACTCAACAAGCCAAACCTTGCACCTGGTTTGCATAGGATTATGGTTGATACAGCCGACTTGCCCAGTGGCATGTACACGATAGTAATTGTTAAAGGTGGAAATCGGGAACTAAGTAAGGTCATCAAAAACAGATAACCCCATTTCATGATTTACCAATAGCATCCTTTAGGGGTTGCGATTTTGCAGCCCCTTTTTCAGAAAAATAGACAACATCTATAAAGTTCATCAACAGAATGGACACAAAAAACATCTAAAAATCAACTAAAATGAAACGCATATTTCTACTTATTCCTCTTCTCGCTTTGACAATTTTCACATCAAATGCTCAAACACCTGTCGATGTAGTTACCGGATTGAATAATCCGTTGGGCATTCTCTTTATTGAGGATGAGCTATATATTGCCGAAGCACAGGCATTTAGAATAAATAAACTCGATGTAACGTCTCCCAACTCCGATTTAATAGAAGTGGTGAACGGTTTAGATACCCCCACATCATTTGCCTTAAAAGGTGACGATCTTTATATCATCGAAAACAACCTATCCACAAACAAGATTTCCAAAATTGACCTAACGGAAAGTACGCCGGAGATTACAGAAGTCCTTGCGTTTGGGTTAGATGATCCTATCGATGTACTTTTCGTTGACAATACGCTCTATATCTGTCAATTTCTTGGAAACAAGATTTCCAAAATTGACATAACCGACCCTACCCCATCTCCTGTAGATGTAGTCACAGGATTAAATCTCCCTAACTCAATGGTCTTAAAGGGAGACTACATTTACATCACAGAGTTTGGAAGCAATAAAATTTCCAAAATAGATATTACTGATCCTAACCCCGTGCTAATGGATGTGATTACAGGAGTAAGTGGCCCTTTTGGAATGGCTTTTAATGGCGATGATCTCTACATATCTCAGCCGCTTGAGGATAAAATATCTAAGGTTGATCTTACTTCTTCTGCGTTGGAAGTTGAAGATGTAGCTGATGGTCTTGGCGTCCCCTCTTTTATCAGGTTTTACGGCAACGACCTTTACATTTCAGAAATCAGCACGGGTAAAATCTCTAAAATCGAAAACCTGATTCTTTCCACCCCTGAGATTGAACAGAGTCGTATTCGATTGTACCCCAATCCATCATCTGACTTTATTCAAATTTCCAACTTAGAATCTGAAGGGACTTATCGCATTTTCAACAGTCTCGGAGCAGAAGTAAAAAGTGGAATTGTTTCTTACAATGCGCAGATTGACATTAGAGATTTTGCCCATGGTCTGTACTTTTTTGAATATGACAATCAGTCGACAGTGAAGTTTGTAAAGGAGTAGAACCAGAGAGTCTCGAAGGTAATTGAATCGCAGGATTGAATATCCTGCGATTAAACCTCGCCAACTAAAATGTGGAGGAGTGTATGGAAGAGATTAGGGGGATAACGTGACTAACCCCGAGCTCTATTCAGCATACCTGGTTGTTGTAGCTTACAAAAAACAATACCATGAATAAATTCAAACTGCTAACTCAAATTTCACTTTGTTTCCTATTAGCTAATTTAACTCACGCTCAAAGTACTGTAGGACAACTTAATACTATTGATAGGGTGCAAGTTCTTTCAGAATATAATGTAAGAGAACCTATGCTAGCAGAACATCCAAACGGGGATCTTTACGTTACCGGGTATGCAAACCAAACCAAGGTTCCCCGACTGTGGAAATCCATTGATAAAGGAAAAACTTGGTCCTTAGTAGATGTAAGAAAATTTAAAGATGGTGCTGATGGTAATTCAGATGTTGACTTAATGATTGACGCAAAAGGAACCATATATTTTATGGTTATGAAATTTACGAGTGTACCTGAAAATACCGAAGGCTTTGATTTGAGTTCTATGATAGGAGAACACATAGCAATGGGAGTTAGTAATGATAACGGAACGTCTTGGAAATGGCAATATTTATCAAAAAACGATTACGACGACAGACCCTGGGTAAAAGTAGATTCTGATCAAAGAGCTCATGCTATATGGAATGACGGGAAAGGTGTTCATTACAAAACAAGCAGCGATTTTGGAAAGACTTGGATTGAAAAAAATGATATTAGCTCAAAGGGAGGGTCCAGTCATTTAGCAACTGGCCCTAATGGTTTAATGGCAGTCAGAGTTACCCCGGAATCAGCATCTGGCCATATTTATCAAAAAAGGGTTGATTATATTAAAATCAGTAATGATTTTGGAGAAACCTGGAAAGAAGTCTCAGCACCCGGGAAGAGGAATTGGAAACCCAAGAACAATTTAAAATTCGGTGATATGCAATATTGGGTTGAACCCTTGAGTTTCGATTCAAAAGGCAGCCTCTATTATTTGTGGTCAGAAGGACAGGTTTTGAAGCTAGGAATATCCAAAGATTTAGGGGAGAATTGGACGGTTAAAGATATTTACTCGTCTTCAAATCAATCGTTTTTTCCTTTTGTACAAATAACTGATAGTAAGCTAATTTGTACCTGGGTTTCAGAACACATAAACATGAAAGAAAGTGTTTACAAGTTATGGCACGATGTAGCTTATATTTCTCTATCGGAAGAAAAAATAGAACCAATATTCCTTGAACCCATGAATCTTGTCGATGAACTTAATACGAAATATCAAGACAGATATTTACCTGACTATGGTGGCGAATACTTTCCTGCCATTTTATTATCTGATGGTACTATTGGTGTAGTTACTACCCTAAATGATAATAAAGGTTCAAATCAAGGTTTTACGTGGAGAAAATTAGAAATCAAAGAATAGAAACAAGCTATTACACTGAATAAGTGTAGTGCTCGCAAAGGGGCTAAATTGAGCGTATTTAACTATAATAAATTTGCGGTAGAAGCTCAATTTAGTCTGGCGGACTAAATAGCCAATGAACTTGCAAGAAGGAGCAAGTAGTCCATCGCTCTAACGCAACTTGGTCAAAACCTAAAAAAATCCCGATGCTGGAGCATCGGGGTTTGGATTTTATATTCTGTCTTGAATTGAA
>CAZKXG010000222.1:0-3330 GCA_964556465.1 uncultured Cryomorphaceae bacterium
TGTCAACCGCAGCAGCCGTTGTAGAGCCATTTCCTGAAGCGTCTAGTTGGACGGTCACATTCTGGCAAACGGCCGTAGGACTAACGTTGTCTTCCACCGTTACCGTAGCGGTGCAAGTGGACGAGTTTCCGTTGACATCGGTTACCGTAAGGGTTACTGTATTGGCCCCTACATCTGAGCAACCGAACATGGTGATGTCCAATGCAAGTGAAGCGATACCGCAGGCATCAGTGGAACCATTGTCGATTTGACCAGCGGTGATCGTTGCCGTACCTGCAGCGTCTAGCTGAACTGTGATGTCTTGGCAAACGGCTGATGGAGCCACGTTGTCTTCCACCGTTACCGTAGCGGTGCAAGTGGACGAGTTTCCGTTAACATCGGTTACCGTAAGGGTTACCGTATTGGCACCTACATCTGCGCAACCAAATACGCTATTGTCCAATGAAAGTGAAGCAATTCCGCAGGCATCATCAGAACCATTGTCGATCTGGGCAGCGGTGATCGTTGCCGTACCGGCAGCGTCAAGTTGAATGGTGATGTCTTGGCAGACGGCTGAAGGAGCCACGTTGTCTTCCACAGTTACCGTAGCGGTACAAGTCGATACATTACTGTTGTTATCCGTTACGGTGAGCGTAACGGTATTCAGACCCACATTTGTACAATCGAAAGTCGTCACATCAAGCTCAAGTGAAGCGATTCCACAAATGTCGTTTGAGCCATTGTCAATATCAGCGGCTGCGATAGTTGCATTGCCCGTTGCATCGAGCTCAACGGTAATGTCTTGACAGATGGCGACAGGATCAATATTGTCTACTACGGTTACGGTGGGATAGCAAATAGATCCATTGCCCGTAGCGTCAAAAGCGATGAATTCTACTACGTTGGCGCCCACATCTCCACAGTCGAAAGACGAGATATCAAGCGTGCGCGACACTATTCCACAATTGTCAGTAGAATTATTATCAACATCTTCAGGAGTAATTGTGGCTAATCCGCTTGCGTTTAACTCTACCGTAATGTTACTACAACTTATATCGGGCGCTTGCGAATCAATAACGGTAACATCAAAACTGCAAGTTGAGGAATTTCCCGACGCATCTGTTACCACAAAAGTATTGGTGGTGGTCCCTACCGGAAAAGCTGACCCTGATGCTAATCCAGCCGTTTGGACGGTGGTCTGGATGGCACAATTATCTGAAAAGTTATTGGTGTAGTTGACAATCGCGCTACATTGGTTGTTGTCATTATTTTCGGTGATATCCGCATTGCAAGTAAGCGTAGGAGCAGAATCATCCACAATCGTCACCGTTGCCGTGCATGAAGCAGTGTTTCCTGCTAAATCTGTGGCAGTGAAGGTTACGGTGTTGGCTCCGAGATTACTACAGTCGAAGCTTGTATTGGTTGCTGATATAGTTGGAGTATCGCAATTGTCGGTTGCAGTAGCTCCTTGAGCGGTAATTACTGCGGTGAATCTGGTGTCATCATCATTCGCACTTCCGATAGCGTCAACGATAAAGTCAATTTGATCTCCTGCAGCGACTGTTGCTTGTTGACTATATTGCTCTAAGTTGCCCGTTACATTTAGGAATTCAAAAATCTGGCTACCATTTTGATAGATTCGTACATGGACTCCATCTGCATTTCCTGGAGAATCATCTCTAAACTCCCCTGAAATAGTCACGGTTCCAGTGTAATTACTCGTCCAACGTCGAACGGCCCAGTCGTTGTTGTTGAAACTCGGATGAGCGTTGGTTGGTGTAATAAAAGGAGTACCAAAATTGGCTCCACCTTCGTAGCGAGCATTCCCGTCATTGTAGGTTAACTGGGTGAAAGCCGCAGTGTTGAAAGCCGGATATTCTCCATATTCCCAATTTTTTTCGCCTTGCGTTGAACTAAAATCATTGACGGAATTGGCCAATTCGATTGTTCCATCCGAACCTAGGCTTGCTTGTCCTGCCTCGTCTAAGTAAAGAGTGAAGTCAGACGTGCAAGCTATTGTTGGCGCCGTAACATCATTTGCCGTAAGACTTACCGTGCAATTCGATAAGTTCGAATTTCCATCATCTGCGGTAATCGTTACCTCAACCACTTGATTGTGCGAGGCAGGTACCACAGCCCCCGCGAGAGGAAGCTGACTGAACGTAACGGATCCACAATTATCTGTACCTGTTAACCCGGTAACGAGATCGGGAATGGTAATGGCACAATTGGCATCAACGTCAACGGTGGCATCAGAAGGACAGGTGAAAACAGGAGCTTCGCTGTCAGGAGAAATTGTTAGGTCTAATGGTAAAGCCTCATTTAAAATGTCAATGGGTGTTGGGACACCGCCGATAAATTCTGTAGCCACGACTCGTGACCTTGGATTTCCCGATGTAATCGGTGTAAGAGAGGTCAGTCCACTACTTCCTTCTACTTCAAATGTTATCAAAATAAAGTCTTGATCTCCTGAAGTTCCTGCTGAAGTTGTGCTCGCTGCGTAAGCCACTTCACCAATCGTATTGTCCAAAAGGGCGGGGCCGGCAGGCAGAACGAAAGGCGGATTAGCTGATAAAACATCCAAACCATCGGGAGCTGTAACGGCTAAAACCTTGAGCTCATTGGGATCAAAATTAAGTCTGGCTTCTACAGTATTGTAGCTGTCAACAGTAACTACTGAGACCAATACGGAAATGGTATCGCATTCATTCACCGCAGTAGAAGAGGTAGTGAGCAAGAGGTCAGCGCTCGAACAAGCGGTACATTCTGTCTGTCCCGTTTCTTCTTGGCAGAAGCCCGGGTCGCATGCTTCACACTCGATGGAACCTGTGTTGGCTTGGAAAGTACCTGCAGGGCATTCCGCGCATGCTGATGCTCCTGTCACGTTCGAAAATGTTCCCGCCGGACAATCGGTGCAAGATATGGCTCCTTCGATTGCAGAAAATCTTCCTTCAGTACAAGGGATGCATTCTACTGCTCCTGATTCGGCCGAAAATCTTCCAGCAGGACAGAGATAAGCATTCCCATCTCCAGGGCAAAAAGAACCTGGAGGACAAGCCGTACAGACACCATTGTCAGCATATTCGCCTGCTGCACATGGCAAACATTCTGTAGCCCCAGGAGGAGAAGCGGTTCCGGCATCACAGGCTATACAATTTTCTAATCCGGTTTGATCTGCATAGGTTCCGGCCGGGCACACATCGCAGGATATTGCACCTGATTGGCTCTGGGATTCTCCTAAACCACAGGCGATACATTCCGTAGCTCCTTGAGCGCCTTGATAGAAGCCAGGTGAACATTCAGTGCACTCTGATGCTCCCGTTGTAGCTGAAAACCTTCCCGCGGGGCACA
>CAZKXG010000222.1:3340-5422 GCA_964556465.1 uncultured Cryomorphaceae bacterium
TATAGAACCCAGGTTGATTAATGGAAAAGGTAGCAGTGAAGTTCGCTCCTAAGTTTGAGTCGTAATTTTCTACAAAAGTTTGGTTGGGATCTATTGTCCCGGTCTGTCTCCAAAAAACTTCGAGGTGATAAGTCCCTAGAGGCAATCCAGCAAGTATATCTACACCCGCACTAACCTCTTGCCATCGCTGATTGCCACTACCCAAATTGGCAGAAAAGGGTAAGTTGATGGAAGTAAATGAGCCTGTAGGATCTGTCGCAAGATGCACATTGTAAAAAATCTGAGCACCCGTAACGTCACCGCTATTGTTTTTAAAAGTTTTTACCTCGGCCCCGTTCAGGATGAAGCTCGAAACATTTCCGAAATCAAAACCACTAAAACTGGTAAAATTTTCGGGGTTTATACCTCCTCCATAAAAAGTGTTGCCCGTACCGTCTACATCGACAACAGCAAAGGTTTGAAAAATACCTGTTTCTTGAGCTTGAAGGTTAAATGCAAAGATTAAAAAGCACAGCATGCTTGCTGCGACCTTGAGTCGATTGGTTTTCATTGGTGTCTAATTGGTTAAATACAAAGTAATTGGCAATGGTTGAATGGGCTGAATGGGTAAAAATTGACTTCCAGATTATTCAACAGTATTAAAAGTGTAAAATTTACACTTTCAACAGTGGCCGAAACTATTAAAAAATACTACATCGCGCAATAAGACTTATTAAACGGCTGTTAATAACGCTTCGTCGTTAGAGGTTTGCGTTGGCATTTCTGTCAATCCAAGTGTCAAGAGTGTAGAGTTCTCCCGACTTCTTGGACGGTTTATCGAAGCTGTCGACTCGCAATATCCTTCCCGAACGGTGTGAGCGCATATCAAACCAGCGTAAACTGCTGCCTTTCAAAAGAAAATAATGGTGATTAAACCACCCCGAAAAGTAGATGATAGTAACCTTCAAGAAATGATTACACGATCAATATAGAACTTCAAAAATTCCATCGGTAATCGTTTGATTGGGCGTAGCGAATGGCCCCGCTTCGAATTCAAATGTTCCCGACATGGATTGGGCACCTTGGTTGTGAGATTCAACTATTAAATTCCCACTCAGACCAAGTGACGGATCGAAAGGAGGTTGTTGTAAAGTCATAGTCATTTCTCCTTCACCAGAACCTACAATGTATTCGGTCGAATCTAAGGTGTTTAGCGGAAGCGAAAAGCTCAAGGTGCCTTCTGTGGAATTGGTAGCAGTGATCGTAATCTCTTCTGCATTTTCTTCTTGACTCACATCAATCGAAATGGGGTTAAAGTTGATACCGTTTACCTTAAATGAAATTTTGTTTTCGGTAATCTCATCGTCATCTTCCGAAATAACGATCGGAACATTTGAAAATGAGCCATTCTGAAAAAACGCGTTCTCCTCATCTACAGGACTGAAAACAGCCATGAAAAAAGTACCCGATATAGTATTGTTTGCTTCATTTATTTCAACCAGATCGACAACGAAATTCCCAAGGGTGCCTTCAGAAAGATTGTTGGAATACCATGTGAGAGCCACGGCATTTTTGCGCCAACTTCCGTAACCAAGGTCATTATTTTCCGAAGTGTTGCTGTAGTATGCGATTCCATCATCGGGAACCCGTAGAGTTAAGATTTCCCCGCTTGTGGAGTTGTAGGCTGTGATGGTGATATTGCCATTTTGGCGCGTAGCGCTAACACTTGGTAGCGACCATGAATCAGATGACAAAACGCTACCTCCATCACGTAAGTTTAGTGTGGCCCGCATGACTACTTGAGGAGTCTCATCCTGCTCTTCATCTTTATCACAAGCCCAAGCAGAAACTAAAAGGAAGGTAATTGTGGTCAATCTCAGAAATCGTCTCATTGATTTTTGTTTCCGTTAAAATAGTTGTTTTTTTTGAATTGGACTGACAAAGAGATGTCAAAATTCAAGTAGCCTGATTACCGAGGCTATCGACTCACAATATCCTTCCCAAAAGGTGTCAAAGCCAACGATGCCAATTTGAAATGCTGCTTGGCAAATGGAATTCCGATGATGGTGATAAACAGTAGGACGCCAAAAAGGACATGGGTGA
>CAZKXG010000223.1:0-3377 GCA_964556465.1 uncultured Cryomorphaceae bacterium
ACAGGTAGACCCGGAGATAGAACCGTTCATGGTTGGGCAGGAAGAATGGCCGATTTGATTCAATCTCAAAATGCAAACAAAAACTTATCAATGAATGTATCATTGAGCGGAAATAATTTCTTTCAGAGTGGAGATAGCACGAATGAGTTTTCTATAAAGTCTTCAGGCGAGTTTGGTCTGGACGGATACGCCACTGCAAACAACTACCACACCATAAGAGACGCTGCAATCGATGACATTCTGGAACGAGACTACGCGGATATTTACAAAAAAACTTACATCAATACCATGAAGAAATCTCTGGAAGGTAGTCTGGAGATGGAAGAAGCTCTGGCTTCTGTTGGAGAATTTAACACGCAGTTTTCAAATACTAAGCTTTCAGATCAGCTAAAAATGATCGCAAAAGTAATAGGTGCTCGTGAGGAGCTCGGGTTTAGTCGACAAACCTTCTTTATTAATCTAAGTGGGTGGGATCACCACGATGAAATTCTTGAATCTCAACAAGAGCAATTACCAATATTAGATTCTGCATTAGGTGAATTTATGAGTGTCTTGGAAGAGCTTGGAGTAGACAATGATGTGACCACATTTACCATATCCGATTTCGGACGTACGCTCACTTCGAATGGTGATGGTTCCGACCACGCTTGGGGTGGAAATGCAATGGTGATGGGAGGAGCAGTAAACGGGGGACAAATTTTTGGTGAGGCACCTTCACTTGAATTGGGCAGCGATTTAATGCTCCCAAGAGGAGTATTAATCCCAACTACTTCAGCTTCAGAATATTTTGCTGAATTGGCCGCTTGGTTTGGTGTAAGCCAAGGAGATATTTTTGAAATCTTCCCCGATTTGGAAAACTTCTATTCGCCAGGAGGTGGATACCCCATCGGATTTATGGACCCAAACGCTTAATAAAATGAAAAATCTCACACTGATTTTGTCCCTTTTGGCGTCCGCGCAATTGTTTTCGCAATGCTATCCTGATCGACACAATACTTCTTGGAACGATGCTTGGTACTCTTGTGAAGAATCAGAAAACCCCAATACCGAGAGGGGAATGGGCCACTGGATTATGTATGATTTCAGGCACAAATACAAGCTTGGGCAAGGAAAGCTTTGGAATATAAACGCCCCTGATCGATTGACCGATGGCTTTCATAGCTTCACCGTCGATTACAGTATTGACGCCGAAAACTGGGAAACACTTGGAGAATTTAACGCTTCGCAAGGCCCCGGCGATCCACTCTATGAAGGAGAAGAATTATTCAACTTCGCAGGAGATTCAGCTCGCTATGTTTTATTGACCGCAGCTTCTAATTACGGCGGTGAATGCTTCGGGATTGCAGAAGTTCGCATTGACGTCATTGATTTAGTGGAAGACTTAAACGAGACTCAAGACGAGTGCCTTTATGTAGATGTCTATCCTAATCCCCACGAATCTAATTTCACGTTGAATGTGGGAAGTTTTTGCGATGGGCCAATCTACTACAACCTATACAACTCATCTGCTGTATTGGTAAAACAAGGTGCGATTCCTGAAGGGGGAATACAAAATTTTCAAATGAGCACAGCTGGTGTTCCAAGCGGTGTATACTATCTTGTGGTCATTCAAAATGGCAATTCCAAGCAAACTCCAATTGTGAAAATCAACAATTGATGGTCCGGCGCTTTGCGCAATGTGTTTCTATTGCTATTTTCGGCGGAAATACTTCCCTATGAGCTCTTTTTCTGAAAAAACCGCTTCCGCCAAAACAGGTGCGAAAAAATTTTTTCGACGACTCCTCGCAATCGTCATTGTCCTTTTCATTGCAGTTATGCTATTCTTCTATTACGGAGTGTACAGCTCAGGCGTTAGAGCAGGTGTAGTTTTAAAAGTGAGCAATAAGGGAGCCATCTTCAAAACTTACGAAGGACAATTAGACCTGCTTAGTTTTGGAGCCGTAAAAAGCGATAATCAACTTTCACAAACTTTTGAGTTTAGCATTGAAAAGGACAATACTGATTTAATTCAGGAGTTAGAGGCAGTTGCACTAAGCGGCGAAAGAGTGCGACTACGTTATGACGAGAAATACGTCATCTTGCCCTGGCGGGGTGACACAAAGTATTTCGTAACGGAAATTGAACGAAGCGACAAACCAGCAGTACCCAATAAAACAGGGGGCGAATTTCCTCAATAAAGATCTATATCGACTTTACCTCGGTCATTACAAAACTGCTCCTTACCTGGCCGATATTGTCCAATGAAGCCAGCTTTCTGGTCACGAAGTTTTGGTAAGACTCCATATCAGGCGCCACCACTCTAAGGAGGTAGTCAAATTGTCCCGCAACATGGAGACATTCAGTCACCTCAGTAAAGTCGACAATCTCCTTTTCAAATGTTGTCAAAAACTCCGTCCGGTGTTGATTTAGCGAAATGGAGCATATGGCCATTATGCTTCGCCCCATAAATTCTCGATTCACCTTTGCACGATAGCCCAGAATCACACCGTTTCTTTCCATTCGTTTGATTCGTTCAAACACGGGAGTTGTACTCAAGCCAACTTTAGCGGCAATTTCTTTTGTCCTGAGTTTCGAGTCCGCCTCGAGCAAAGAGAGAATTTTCATGTCAATGGAATCAAGAGAGATATTCATTCTGAATGAGTTCTATTACAGCCATCTATTTAGGCCATTATTTCTATATTATTCATCAATATAGAATATTATTCTTTTTTATGAATTACATTCAGTTGTTTATTACTTTTGAATAAACACGACTATCATGAAAAAACTGAAGCCCGAAAGCCTGATGATGTCCTATGGCTATCACCCTGAATGGTCAGAAGGAGCAATCAAATCGCCCATATTTCAAACCAGTACATTTGAATTCAAGACCGCTGAAGAAGGCAAGCGTTTTTTTGAGGTTGCATACGGACATAAAAAAGCTGAACCAAACGAAAAACTAGGTCTCATCTACAGCAGAATAAACAATCCTGATTTGGAAATTCTTGAAAACAGACTCTGCCTATGGGATGAAGCAGATGATGCAGCCGTTTTTGAAAGCGGGATGTCAGCGATATCTACGGCCATGCTTGAGTTTTTAAATCCGGGAGACTTACTCCTAATGAGTTCACCGGTTTACGGAGGTACCGATCATTTCACCAAGCATGTATTGGATCGCTTCAAGATCAACCTGCTGGAGTTTTCTGCACATGATTCTATGGAAGAAATTGAACAAAGGTTAAATGATTCAGGTTTGGCGGACAAGTTGGCTATGATTTATGTGGAAACACCTGCCAATCCAACCAATGCTATGTTAGACTTGGAGGCGCTATCTCAACTTGGAAAACAGCATAGCACAGAAGAGAAGCAAGTCGTGTTTGCAGTAGACAATACTTATA
>CAZKXG010000223.1:3387-5346 GCA_964556465.1 uncultured Cryomorphaceae bacterium
GGCCGCTGTGGCAACATCCCTTAAAGCACGGCGCCGACTTGGTAATCTACTCTGCAACAAAATACATCGGTGGTCATAGCGATCTTATTGCGGGTGCCGTTTTGGGTTCAAAAGAACTAATGGGAAGAATTAAAACCCTACGAACTTTTTTGGGAAACATGGCAGGGCCTTGGACCGGCTGGTTGCTGATGAGAAGTCTCGAAACGTTAAAGGTACGCATGACTCAACAAGCCCATAATGCGGAGGAACTTGCAGTTTTCCTAGACGATCACCCCCTTGTAGAAAAGGTTTACTACCCGTCCATCATGCGAAAAACAGATAAGCATCTTGATAAAATCATGAAGAATCAATGCCTAAGCAATGGTGCGATGATCAGTTTTGACGTGCGCGGCGGTGAGAAGGAAGCATTCGCTTTTCTCAACCGATTGTCATTGGTGAAATTAGCGGTAAGCCTAGGAAGTACAGAGAGTCTGGCTCAACATCCCGCCACCATGACCCACGTGGATGTATCCGAAGAGGGAAGACAAAAAATGAATATCACAGGCAAGTTGGTTAGACTCTCTGTAGGGGTAGAAAATGTAGAAGATCTTAAATGGGATTTGGGCCAAGCACTTGCAGCAATTGAAGAGAGTGAAGAAAAGCAAGTCCCGGCTTGAGTTTTGCGCTAACAAAATGTATTCTTCAGTTGTTAACTAAAATAAAAACATGAGATTTCTATTCTTCCTGATCTTTTCCATTCTGGTTTCTTGCAGTACCGCTCAATACGACAAGGATGAATCATTTGCCAAACTCCCGAAAAACACTGAAAATCTGTCTATAGCTACTTTTGCGGGAGGGTGCTTTTGGTGTACCGAAGCCGTATTTGAAAGAGTAGAAGGAGTAAAGTACGTCATCTCAGGATACTCAGGCGGTGAGCGTGTAAATCCCACCTACCGGGAAGTAAGCGCAGGCAGGACAACTCATGCCGAGGCTATCCAAATTTACTACAATTCTGATGTGGTGAGCTTTGAGACGCTACTCGATGTTTTCTTTTTGGGAGCACATGATCCAACTCAGGTTAATCGCCAAGGGCCTGATCGTGGGCCACAATACAGGTCGATAGCTTTCTTCAGAAACGAAGAAGAGAAAAAAGCAATTCAATTAAAAATCGAAAAATTGGAATCTTCAAAATTTGACGAACCCATTGCTACCCAAGTAGTAAAATTTGAAGTGTTCTTTCCTGCAGAGAAATACCACCAAGATTATTATCCTGCAAATCAAGGAAACGGTTATGTACAGCAAGTTAGCAAACCTAAAGTGGAAAAATTCGAAAAATCTTTCCCAGAGCTTTTGAAAGCTGAATACAAGAAATAGGCTTTCTATATGGTTTAAATGTACTCCCTCGCTAAAATTACAGTATGGAAAAAATATACGCCCTATTATTCTCTTTAGGTATCACAGTGGGTGCGTTTGCACAAACCACTCATAACGTAACTGTATTCAATTTCGGTTTTGAGCCCGAAGTCTTGATTATCGATGAAGGTGACATCGTAATATGGACCAATACTGAAGGTTTCCATAATGTAGATGGAAATACGACAACATTTCCTGAAAATCCTCTAGCTTTTGGCAATGACCTTAGCAGTGAACTTTGGACCTACGAATTTACTTTTGAAACATTAGGTACATACAATTATCAATGCGCTCAGCACTCCTCGCTCATGCAAGGTGCTGTGGTAGTAATGGGCGCGAACAGCACTAAAAATGAGGCCCCGCAAATTGTGCGAGCCTTCCCTATTCCTGCGGATGAGTATGTCGTACTAAGCGGGTTGGAGAACCTTTCCGGGCAATCGCGACTAGAAGTATTTGACATCACCGGAAAAAAGACATTGGAGAAACTTGTTTCGGCGAATGAACATATTGATGTTAGTTCACTAGGGGCGGGAATTTATCTCTTTAACCTGACCACTAGCGATAATA
>CAZKXG010000224.1:0-1652 GCA_964556465.1 uncultured Cryomorphaceae bacterium
TATAGCCTTTGGTTTGTCATTAAACGCACAGGACACCCTTTCGGTAGGTGAAGCCCCTACCTCCTATCCCATTGTTCACGAAGGCGAAGAACTCTTTGAAATTTCGTATCAGGGAAAATTTAATTCGGCGGAAGAAAGAGCCGATTCCATCTCAAAAGGTTTAGGTGAAACCGTTCTGAACAAGGGTACCAAGTTCGACTCCTTCGACTCTTTCAAATTAGGAGATGAAATCGTGATTACGTTTAATGGTGAAGCCACTTTTTCCATTTATCCTTCTGACACTTTGGGTACGGGGTTGAGCCAAAAGGAGAGAGCCGAAGAAGTAATTAAAGCGATTAAGAGTCACGGAAAAAATAACATCAATGTGGACTCTGTAACCGAAATTGTCAAGCGCATCGGCTTATTAGCGGGTCTCATCCTCTCTTTCTTTCTGATCGTAAAACTGCTTAATAAAGCTATCTCGAAGGGTAATCTTTGGATCTATAAGCAAATCCAAAAGCGGATTAAGAACTACACAAATCCGCGCAATAGATTCTTTACTATGTCGCGCCTGGCAGACCTGATTCGACTAGTGCTGAAGTTTATCAAGTGGGTTTTTCTCATCATTCTGGTTTATGCGCTGCTACCTATAGGCTTTAGTATTTTCCCAACTACCGAAGGTATTGCGCTTACCCTGATAGGATATGTCATGGAGCCCCTTAAAGCTTTTGGCGCAGCGGTAATTGACTATATCCCAGAGTTCATAGCCATAATAGTTATCGTCTTCATTTCCCGCAGTATCATAAGGTTCTTACACTACCTATCGGTGGAAATAGAAAGAGGAAGTCTGGAGATCAACGGATTTTACCCTGAGTGGGCAAAACCTACTTACAATCTCTTCAAATTTCTCGTTATCATCTTTTCGTTCGTCGCCGTTTTCCCTTTAATACCGGGAAGTGGTTCTGATGTGTTTAAGGGTGTAAGTGTATTTATCGGATTGTTGATTTCACTGGGTTCTAGCTCAGCCATAGGAAATATTATTGCAGGATTGGTGATTACCTACATGCGGCCATATAAAATAGGCGACCGTGTAAAAATAGGCGATGCCCAAGGTGATGTGATTGAGAAAACACTGCTGGTTACTCGACTGCGAACCATCAAAAATGAGGATGTCACAATTCCCAATGCTTCCATTCTAAATGGCAACACGTATAACTATACGGCCAATACGACTGAAGAAGGGCTGATTCTCAACACCTCGGTTACCATAGGTTACGACGTACCCTGGCGAAAAGTGCAAGCCATGCTGATCGAGGCAGCAGATAGAACGGAGAAACTGCAAAAAGACCCGAAGCCCTTCGTTTTACAAACGAGCTTAGACGATTTTTATGTGAACTATCAGATCAACTGCTATACTCTTGAAGCTGATAAAGCTTCTAGAATTTACAGCGAGCTATACGGTCATATCCAAGATGTTTTTGCTGAAAATAAGGTGGAGATCCTATCGCCGCATTATCGAGCCGAAAGAGATGGGAATGGATTGACAATTCCTTCCAAGAATGAGAATACACCTAGTGGCGATTGAAATATAGCTTGGACCACATTTCAGGAAGCTCATTTCAAAGTCTTTTCACACACCCAAATTTTCCTGGTAAAATTGCGCTTTCCCTTCT
>CAZKXG010000224.1:1662-5333 GCA_964556465.1 uncultured Cryomorphaceae bacterium
CTTCTTTCTTACCTCACAATGACTTGCTACGCCGAATCCTGCCTGGTGAATCACCGCTGAAATGTCAGACGTAGAAACGATAACCAATCGGTCTGCAAGTTTTCCTGCTGAGACTATGATGTGTGCAATATCGGCTTCGCTGGCATCGCTCAGCAGGTTGTAAGGCAAGTCTACGATGGCGGCGTCATATCTCTTGTCAATGTCTCCTATATCTGCGCAGTAAATAGCAGCGGAGTAGTCAAAGTACGCTATGTTTTCCCGCGCATCGGCGCAGATTTTCCAATTGAAATCGCACCCTTCTATCGAGTATCCTACATAAGAGGCTTCGAGCATGATGGTACCTACCCCGCAACAGGCATCCAGCAGACGCACCGATTTTTGGCCTTGAGCCGCAATGTTTATCAGTGCTTTAGCTATGCCTACGGTAATGGAGTTACTATACGAACGCGGCTTCTGCTTGTGTTTGTGCCAATCAAAGCTGTCTTTGATCAATTGACCAAAAAGCCAATACCCTTGGTGATGGCAGAGGGCATAGACGCTCTTGGGGCTGTGGTAATCGGGAATGCCTTCAATGCGATAACCCACATCGCGCATTTTGTCCAGCCTCTCAACATAGCGGGTGTCATCGCTATCAAAAATCAGGTACTCCACCTTAAAACCCTCGGCAGAAATACCCGTTTCTTCAATCTGTGGAAGCAATGCCTCGTAGGTTTGAGAAGCAGCCATGATATCAAGTCGCTTTTTGATAAAGGCACTGCTCGATGGATGAAAGGATGTATCCGAATACAACAGCTTCTCCCCTACCTCCTCATCAAAAACGTACTTTGATTCTAGCCGGCACAAGTCGCGCTCGGTGTGGTGGTAATCGAAAATGTAGAGGTGTTTTTTAAAAGACATTGTGAATGATCAGGCCGAGTAGCAAAAAAGACAGATGAATGTGATGGCTACTCTTCAAAAAGTGGCGAACTCAAATACCGATCGCCTCGATCGCAAACGATAAACACGATCACTCCATCGATTTCTTCGGCAATTTTCAAAGCAGCTGTCAGCGCTCCCCCACTGCTCATGCCTGAAAAAATGGCTTCTTCTTTGGCCAATCGCCTCGCCATATGGGCGGCTTGGTCCTGACTTACGTCAATGGTTCGGTCTACGCGACTTGCTTCAAAAATCTTTGGCAGAAACTCGGGACTCCAGCGTCGAATGCCCGGTATCTTCGATCCTTCGGTGGGTTGGGTGCCCACGATTTGCACTTCCGGGTTCTGTTCTTTCAGGTACCGCGATACGCCCATGATGGTTCCGGTGGTGCCCATAGCCGAGACAAAGTGTGTCACCTTTCCATCGGTATCGATCCAAATCTCAGGCCCCGTAGTGCGGTAGTGCATCTTCCAGTTGTCGGCATTGCCAAATTGGTTGAGCATGAAATAGCCTTCGTTTGCGGCCATCTCCTCTGCCAAGGTGCGCGAATACTCGATGGTTTTTTCGGCGGGAGTTAAAATCAATTTGGCCCCGAAAGCCTTCATGGTTTTACGGCGCTCTATGGTGGCGCTTTCCGGCATTATTAGAGTCATTTCCACTCCGAGGAGCCTTGCAATCATTACCAATTCAATATTCAGTTTAAATAATCCGGCAATCATCGCCAGAGCAATTCCCGTATTACCACTGGTGGCCTCTACAAGTTTGTCACCAGGTTTGATGTCACCCCGATCCATGGCCCCTTTCAGCATCCCATAGGCAGCTCGATCTTTTACCGATCCACCGGGATTGTGCCCTTCGAGTTTACCAAAAAGGCGCACTCCTTGCTTCTGATAAATTGATTTGATTTCTACCAGCGGCGTATTGCCAATGAGTCTTTCCAGTGTCATGATTTGAATTCTATAATATCCGTTTCGCCATCATTATTGGTCAATGCCGCTTTGTAGTAGACCTTTGTATGGGGCGGTACGCTTCGCGTAAGCCATACATTTCCACCTACAATGCTGTGATGACCTATAGTGGTATGGCCGCCAAGAATCGTTGCCCCGGCGTAAAGCACCACATGGTCTTCTATGGTCGGGTGGCGCTTTTTCTCGGCGTCGTCTTTGGCTACGCTCAGTCCACCCAAAGTCACGCCTTGATAGATCTTCACATGATCTCCGATATGAGTGGTCTCGCCAATCACGATTCCCGTACCATGATCAATACAAAAGTGCCTACCGATCTCAGCTTTCGGGTGAATATCAATACCTGTCTTGCCATGGGCCAATTCGGAGATGATTCTAGGAATTAATTGCACCTGAAGATCAGAAA
This sequence comes from uncultured Cryomorphaceae bacterium, assembly GCA_964556465.1. Classification (GTDB taxonomy): domain Bacteria; phylum Bacteroidota; class Bacteroidia; order Flavobacteriales_D; family Cryomorphaceae; genus JAKVAV01. The sequence continues at coordinate 3,949 of CAZKXG010000224.1, forward strand.
GGCAATGTGCAATGCGATAAGCGGCCACTGCATAGAAGCCCGGGTAGGAACGAATAATCTCAGTAGTCGACTTCGCAGCAGGGTCACCGGCAAACATCGCCTGAACATCTTCTTGAAGAAGACCGTGAATGTCAGGCAATGCTTCAAAAAAGCGATCAGCCACTTCTCCGGCAGATTCGGTGCGATCGGGATTTCTCGACAAGAGTACGTTTAGCTCTGCTTTGAGCTGATCTACGTGCGACTCAAATTCCTTGAACGTGTTAAATGCTTTCTTGTCAAAGGCAGGAAACATGAGCGAGATGACTCCATCAGTGAATGAGATGATTTCTGCCGGTGAGGGACAATCAGCACATTTCGTATTCTTTTCGAAAAGCATTTTCATGAAAGACTCTTCCATTGAAATCTAGTTTATCAGTTTAAGCTCGTAAGTGATCTTGGTTTCGGGTCGAAAAGTAGCACTAACCGAACAGTATTTCTCAACGGAAAGTTTAAGGGCTCTCTCGGCCTTTTGTCGATCAATATCACCTTCAAGTGTATAGATTAGGTGAATAGAGTCGAATGGTTTCGGTGCTCCTTCATCGGGACGGATTCCACTCGCACTAACGTGAAAATCTCGGATCTTCTGCCGCTGCTTTTCTAAAATCAGAACAGCATCGAAGGCGCTACAAGAAGCCATGGCTGTAAGGAGTAGTTCCATTGGTCGCATTCCTTTCGAATCTGCACCACCGTCAATGGAAACTCGATTTCCTCTATCATTCTCAGCTTCAAAGTGCAGGTGCTCGTCCTTTCGGGCAACGGTGATATTCATTTCCATACGTGGTGTAATTCTTTTTGATTGGTGCCACAAAACTAAAAGAATGTCGAACGCTACAATCTTCTAACGGTAGGAATACGATCGTTTTAAAATATCTTGTACGATCTGATATAATTTTTCTCTACTTTTAATAGTCTATGAAAACACCTATCGCACTTTATTGCACCTTACTCGCTTCACTTTTATGTACCGGCCTCTCCGCTCAATTCTTTCAGCACTCTGAGCAAAATGGAACCTTCAATTACTACAGTTCAAACTTGTCCAATGGAAACGGAGGTTTTATAGCGTCGGAAGTAATTCTTGAGCAGAATTTTACTACTACTTCAAGTCTCTTTGCGGTGGACGACGAGGGGAATACTATCTGGGAAGTTGAGTCAGACTATGACGGTGAGGTAGCAACTTATCAAAACCTTGTGGCAATAAATGACTCTACCTTTGGAGCCCTCGGCTACCGAATAGAATGTTGCGACTGCTCCGAGCCTTTTCCCTTTTATGAATTGCGACGCATCTCGGATGGCACGTTGCTGCATTTTGCAGACAGCGCACTCAACCAAGGAGCCATGCAAACGGC
>CAZKXG010000225.1:0-2628 GCA_964556465.1 uncultured Cryomorphaceae bacterium
TCCACGCCAGTTTTTAAAACTATCGGAAACAAACGAGTACGTCGGAACGGTAGAAATGGTCTTATCCCAATTGGCCACTTTAACGGTGGTCAGGTTGATTTCAATCACGTCTCCATCGGCGCCGTATTGAGGGACTGAAACCCAGTCTCCTATTCTCACCATATCGTTTATAGTAAGCTGAATGCTAGCCATAAACCCAAGAATGGTATCCTTAAAAACCAGTATTAAAACTGCTGACACAGCTCCGAGAGCTGTAAAAATGGTCAATGGATTCTTTCCAAAGACAATTCCAAAAAGGGCAATTCCACCAACCGACCAGATGATGATTTTGGTCAGCTGTGTAAAACTGGCAATAGGTTTGTCTTTAAACTTCGGCGAACGATGGAGAAAGATGGACATCGATCCGACAAAAGCGACCAGAATTCGAATGACAATGAACATCACAAATCCATCGGTGATTTGCTCGATGCCTGGGATCATACCCGGATAGTCGCTGAAAACGATCGGTGTAAGTTCGCTAACTACGAAAGCAGGAACAATGTGTCCTAGCTTTCGAAATACTCCTTGCTCCAGAAGTACATCATCCCAATCGGCATTTGTCTTTCGTATTACTCTTTCGAGCAAGCGATTGATAATTTGCTGGCCTATCCACCATAAAATACTGGCCGCTAGCACCATCACTACCAACAAGATGATCATCTTGAAGAGTTGAGTCATAGCCATGTCGACACCCATGCTCTCGTGGAGCCATACTTCAATAAATTCTGCGAAATCAGTTTCTGCCTGCATGTAGGCAAAAGTAAAAATTCATTGAATGGCTCAAATCAAAAACAAGGTGAGCGGGTCTGCCGTTGTATGAATGGTTTATACCTTTATATCATGCAAGGATTCCTCTTTAGAGAATACATTCCCGAGCTCGACAAGCGCTCACCTTTCGAACGACTACTGGAAATCTTCCTGGAACTCATTACCTATACATCAGGCGATGTAGACGAGGCACTCGATTGGCTTCGAGAATTGGACAAAGAGCATACCCTCACAAACGACGAGTATACCATTGACGATTTCATCGAAGATCTTTTTGCCAAAGGCTATCTTCAACAAGGTGGTGATGGCGACGGAGAAGGAAATGGTGGTGGAAGTAGTATTTCTGCCAAAACAGAACAGGCCCTTCGTAAGAATGCCATGGAGCAGATTTTCGGAAAAATGAAAAAGAGCACGATGGGAGGACACAAGACGGGCCAAGCAGGCGGTGGAGATGAACCTACGGGTGATAGGCGCCCGTTCCAATTTGGAGATAGAGCCGACCAGATTGACTTCACAGACAGCATTCGCAATGCTCAGATAAGATCTGCAGGTGGTGAGTTCAATCTTTACGAGCAAGACCTTGAGATTCGAGAGACGGAGCTGAAAGCTTCGGCCTCTACCGTGCTGATGATTGACATTTCTCATTCCATGATCCTTTACGGAGAGGATCGGATTACGCCTGCCAAAAAGGTGAGTATGGCCTTAGCCGAGTACATCAAAACGCGCTACCCCAAGGATACCTTAGATATCATCGTTTTTGGAAACGACGCATGGCAAATAAGCGTTAAAGACCTCCCTTATCTTAAGGTTGGACCGTATCACACAAACACCGTCGCCGGACTGCAATTGGCGATGGATTTGCTACGTAGGCGCAAAAACAACAACAAGCAGATTTTCATGATCACCGATGGAAAACCATCCTGCCTTAAAACGAATGACGGTTATTACAAAAATAGCTTTGGACTTGATCCGGTCATCGTTAACAAGTGTCTTAACCTGGCTTCCGAATGCCGAAAGATCAATATTCCAATTACCACATTTATGATTGCGCAAGACCCGTATTTGCAGCAATTCGTAGAGGAGTTTACCGAAGCCAATAACGGCAAGGCAATCTATACAGGCTTAGGCGGATTGGGTGAATGGATCTTTAGTGATTACGAGAGAAATCGGAAGCGTAAAGGATAAGATCCAACTCCTCGTAACAGTCAATGAAAAAACATCTATAAGGGCTAAAGTTAGTTGTTGAACTTCCAAGGATTCTTGATTTGAAGTTTTCACTGCTAGTTAAACTCTGTTGATTTCTAATTATATTGAAAGTCTAACGTGTTACCGTTTGCTTTTAAATGTTAATCCAATCAACTATGAAACACTTCTTCATCTCTTTTATTTTTCTTGCTTTGACTGTGATCTCAAAATCGCAAGACTATATTCCTTTTCCCCTTGATAGCACGATTTGGTTTAGCAGCTTCACCCAATGTGATGAATTATACAATAATTGCTTTGTAACAGAAACAGGACATTACTACACTAACGGAGATACGTTGATAAATGGGCATTCAATGTCAAAGATTACAGCAAATAGCTACGCCGGGCCTACGTTTTGGAATGAAATACCATTGACTGACTATGTAGGGGCTATTAGAGAAGATTCCACTAGAGTGTATTTCGTTCCTTGGTACCAAGAACAAGAAATGCTTCTCTTTGATTTCTCACTTGAAATCGGAGACGAAGTTCAAGTATTTGCAGGTGGATGGGAACCGAATTTGCTCGTTGAAGATGTCACTTATGAAGACTTCAATGGAATTACGCGAAAAGTCATTC
>CAZKXG010000225.1:2638-5301 GCA_964556465.1 uncultured Cryomorphaceae bacterium
ATAGGAAGTGATCGAGGCTTACTTATGGAAATTACTCCGAACGTTTCAGGATACTTTACCTACCAAGAGTGTGTTAAAGTAGGAAATGAAGTAATCTTCGACCATGAAGAAGGAGAGCTGAACTGCTCTTTGCTTTCTGTAGAAAATCCTGAACGTGAAATCTCAATTTACCCCAACCCCTCCAATGGAGTCATTGAGATTGAAGGGCTAAATGAATTCTTTGCCATTGAGGTAATTGACCAACAGGGAAGGCTCGTACTTTCTAAAACGAACGACATACAAACCCGTTCACGGCTAGACTTGAGTGAACTAAAAAGCGGCTTATTCATTCTACGCATCCATTTCGAGGATTTCGTTTCCTCTCATAGAATCATTATTGAGTAAGACTGACATATAATAATGATTCGTATATCTGCGCCTACAAATAGTCGGGTCACTTGCTGAATCTTTCCACCAGTCGCCTGTCGTCTCGATGGAACCTTTGCTAATTCAATTCGTAATGTTATCTTTATGTTAATTTAATATTACCCCAGAGTTATGTCAAAAAAATATTTCAAAGAAACTGTCGATATCAAAGGAAAGAATTATTGGATCGGAGCAATCACTCTGATATTCCTTCTTTCCCTGTTGGGGTTCTTTGAAAAGGTGAAGGACTTTGATGGTTGGGTCATTCTTTCATGGGTGAGTTTGGCTGGACTTATGGTAGCAACGATCATTTTCATTATCACAAGAGTTAAGCTCAAAACCAAGGTCACCTCAAAAGGTATTGATGTCAAGCTATCTCCATTCTACAGGTCTAAAGTGAAGATTCCACACACAGACGTCGCCTCATACCGAATTGAAGAAACAGAACCTTTTACGATCAAAACCACGAAAAACTTCAATTCTTGGTTTGAGAAGAGATTTACACTTACAGGACGAAACGGAGTGTCTATCACTACTTGTGACGGAAACAATTATTTCATCGGCTCTACTGATCCCGAAGCATTAAATAAAGCCTTACAGAAAGCCCATGGCGGCGACTAAGAAACTTTTCAACCACTCTCTTAAAAAGACAAGTAACCATAACCTCCTGTGCAAAAAGAAAAACCCCGCCAATGGAGGGGTTTGGTATTTTTAATTGGTTTTTTTCAAATTATCCTCCGAAATCATCGAAGGCTACATTTTCAGGTGGTACACCCCAATCGTCTACCATTTTCAGAACGGCAGCGTTCATCAACGGAGGTCCGCAGAAATAGAATTCAATATCTTCTGGTGCTTCGTGATGCTCCAAATAATTATCGATTACCGCTTGGTGAACGAATCCGGTAAATCCATCTCCTTCGTCATCCATACTCTTCTTCTCCTTCCAGTTGTCTTCAGGAAGCGGTTCTGAAAGCACTACGTGGAAGGTGAAATTTGGAAATTGCTTTTCAATCTCTCGGAAGTGATCGAGGTAAAATAGCTCTCTCTTCGAACGTCCACCGTACCAGTAAGATACCTTGCGGTCTGTTTTCAATGTGTGGAAAAGGTGGAAAAGGTGCGATCGCATAGGTGCCATTCCAGCACCACCACCGATGTAAAGCATTTCAGATCCAGTCTCTTTGATGAAGAATTCACCGTAAGGTCCAGAAATAGTTACTTTATCTCCAGGCTTACAACCAAAGACGTAAGAAGAACAAATTCCAGGATTTACATCCATCCATTTATTTTTCTCTCTGTCCCACGGTGGCGTAGCAATACGGATATTCAGCATCACAATGTTTCCTTCTGCAGGGTGGTTGGCCATGGAGTATGCTCGGAAAATGGTTTCAGGATTTTTCATCTTCAAATCCCAAAGTCCAAATTTATCCCACTCACCTTTAAAGTCCATCGGGTCACGACCTAACTCGGGGTGTGAAGTGATATCCATATCCTTGAAATCCACCTCGCACGGGGGAACATCAACTTGGATATATCCACCTGCTTCGAAGTCCAGGTTTTCGCCTTCCGGCAAACGGACTACAAATTCCTTGATAAAGGAAGCGACATTGTAATTGGAAACAACTTCACACTCCCATTTCTTGATTCCGAAAATCTCTTCAGGAACATGAATTTTCATGTCGCCTTTTACTTTCACTTGGCAACCCAATCTCCACTGTTCAGCTATTTCTTTTCGAGAGAAATAGGGTGCTTCAGTGGGCAGAATTTCGCCACCACCATCATTCACCTGACACTTGCACATTGCACAAGTTCCACCTCCACCACAAGCTGAAGGAAGGAATATCTTCGCTTCACCGAGCGTAGAAAGCAAGGTATTTCCAGCTTCCACTTCAATGGTTTTCTCTCCATTGATTTCAATCTTCACTAATCCCGAAGGCGATAGTTTTGACTTTGCAAAAAGTAAAACACTCACCAACAACATAGTAACCACTAAAAAGACGGCAATTGTTGCTATGATAGTTACACTCATCTTCCTTGTTTTCTAAATCTGTTTATAATTCTATTCCCATGAAGGCCATAAACCCGAGCCCCATAAGACCTGTAATGATAAAAGTAATTCCGAGTCCTCTAAGCGGCGCAGGTACGTTCGAATAACGAATCTTCTCACGAATGGCAGCGATGGCTACGATAGCCAAGAACCAACCAACTCCAGAACCAATACCAGATTTTACTGAAGGAGTAAAAAAAATAGAATTTAAAAA
>CAZKXG010000226.1:0-5290 GCA_964556465.1 uncultured Cryomorphaceae bacterium
CCATGCGGAACGTGAAGTTCGTTATTGGGCTTGGCCAAGCCCGTGGCAATTTTCGAAACTGTTTTATTGGCGGCTAAGCCAAAGGAAATAGGAAGTCCTGTTTCTTTTATAATAGCATGTCGAAGTTCAGAGGCCAATTTTTGGCAACCGAAAAATTTGTCCATTCCCGTAAGGTCAACATAGAACTCATCGATGGAGGTTTTTTCAAAAATGGGTACACGCTCTCGAATGATCTCGGTTACCATTTGCGAGTACTTGGTATAGTTTGCCGTGTTTCCACGAATCACCACTGCTTCGGGACAAAGCTCGCGAGCCATGCGCATGGGCATAGCCGAGTGAATACCAAAAGACCTGGCCTCATAGCTGCACGAAGCCACCACTCCCCTGTCTGTAACTCCACCGATCAAGACGGGACGCCCGTTGAGGCGGCTATCCATAAGCCGCTCCACCGAAACAAAAAATGTATCCAAATCGAGGTGACTGATCGTCGACATATTAATCAGAGTTTATTCATTTACTGTAGTAGCTGTACAAATACTCAAAAGTCTGATCTAGAAAGTTCGATAGCGACGCGCACGCAGGACTGTAAACCAAGGAGTCCGCCTAAGGCGGATGACTACCCGCCTGCCGGTAAGCAGATTTTCAAAACAAGTGCAACGAAGATAACGGGCTGTATGAGCAGACACTAGAGCTTTTTCTCAATGCGCTCAATAGCCTCCAAAACCTCCTTCATAGAAGCAGGTGCCGAGTGGAAGGCATCCAAATCGAAACCAATGATTCCACGAACTTTCCATACTTCAAGTACCTGAGACTGTTTGATAAAATAGGGTTTGAAGGCAGGGTTGTCTGAGATTAATTCGTAGCTACGTATGTGCGGATGTGTCCGAACGCGCTTAAAAACAACGCCTTCATCTTTAGTCAGAAAAACATATCGCTCATCTGTTTTCAGATCGGTCCAATCTTGAACGTACTCCGAAATAACGTAAGACTTGGGAGGTATGGGAAGCATACTCTCGCCCTCAATTTGAAAAACACGGTAAGTACGGTCTGACGGAAGCTCAGGAAAAGGCATGGAAAACTGAGGCAATGAGCCGACAAACTCCATATCTCCAAAGCCTGAAAGGTATCCTGCCGCAGCTTTCACAGGGACCAAAGTTGCTATCTCTTCCGTATTTTCATTCACAGCTACAGCCAAAACACGCAAACTCTTACCTGAAACATCAGCAGAATGCTCACCCGTAGACAGATCTCTGTCGAGTATATCGTCTACAGATACTTTGAAGAAATGAGCCATTAGCTTAAGCGTCTGTATTCGGGGCTCTGCTCGCCCCTCTTCGTATGCCCCGATTACGGGACGATTCACACCTACACGCTCTGCCAATTCTGACTGCGTAAGACCAGCTTCTTTTCTTAAAAAACGAATATTTTCACTCAGTAACATAGATCAAAACCTTTTCGCTAAGATACGAATCATACTAAATTAATTTGCATTTTGTCCGAAATTCTTATTTCCTTGAAAACGAGGATTCTCAAAAAAATGAAGTATCTAATGAACAGGTGAAAAGCTTTTCAGCTTATACAAGTAAATCCTAACTTTAGCCCTTTAGCCAAGCATATGAATACACAAAGATTGTGGTACTTAGAAGGTGTTGATTTATTTGGAAAGCTGTGTCCGATCAAGTCGAAAAGTAACGAATCCGTTTCTGACCCTCGAAAATTCAAGGCATCAGAAATAATCTACTTTCAAGATTCTGAAGCAAAATACCTGCACGTAATTGTACAAGGAAGGGTAAAAATAGGAACGTACTTGCCAGATGGGAAAGAAGTCACCAAATCGATCTTGGGCGAAGGCGAAGTATTTGGAGAAATGGCTTTGGCAGGTGAAGAGCAAAGGCGAGAGTTTGCTGAAGCGATGGAGAATGAAACCTTAATATGCATGCTTAGCCTTGACGACATCAGAGAGCTCATGATGGATGAAAAAGACTTGAGCCTGCGCATCATGAAGTGGATGGGGCTGAGATTAAGAAAACTCGAACGAAAAATAGAGCTTCTCGCTTTCAGAGATGCTCGAACACGTATCATAGAATTTCTCAAAGATGCCGCTGCATGGAAAGGGAAACCCATCGGTCATGAAGTACTGATTCGCACCAAGCTGACTCACTCAGATATTGCTACGCTTACTGCTACTTCCCGACAAACAGTAAGCGAAGTTCTAAATCAACTTAAATCGGAGGATCAGATCTATATGGAAAGGGGCAAAATTCTGATAAGAGATATTGGAAGTCTAAACTGACAATTATTTGTCGTCAGAAAAACGAAAGTGTCCTGCTTTTTTATCCAGCCTATTTGTAATAACAGGCAAAGCGAAGTACTGAAAGAAACTCTGGTGTGAACTAAACACATGTTCGTAGAAGCTTTCCAAACTTTCTTCTAAAGAGGAAGTGACATCAGGATCGAGCTTTAACATTACCTCGTGAACTCTCTTCAACTGTCGCTCAAGATAAATTTCCTTATCCTTGGCAGAAGAGGGTAACCTTAAATTTAAAATATGGAACCGCTGCGCAAACTGGGTATCTACCAGTTCATAAAACTCACGAAGAGATTTTGGCGCAGTGTATCTTCTCAAGTGAGCTAGCTTAATTGCCTCAGCTTTTTCATCTTCTCCTACTTTGCCATCACCTGCATAAGCAGCAGCCAGAGATATCCATACAGGAGAGTCCAAAAGCTGACTAAACTCTTCCGAAGTAAGATTTTGAAAGGCTTTTTTAATTTCGATCATGGTGGTGTATTCTCGTGCCGCAAAGCTAAATACTTCTATCTAAACCTGCCAACAGAATTGCACCTTATTGCGGGATAGGTTTTAGCGAAGAAATCAACCCATTTGTCGAAAAAACTAAACTCTTAAAAAGCCATCTAACACCCGCGTCAAAACAGTTAGCAACAATTCGTATTCAAAAAATGAATTGTCGACCATTTGTATCTCCAATTGAATTAACTTAATTTCACAGTCGTTAAAATCAAGAGTTTACGTGCTGATTGATTCCTGCGTGCCGATTTTAACTGAAAACCCTAGTTAAACAATAGTCTCTCTAAAGACCAAAATTTATCATTCATGAGAATAATTAGACAATTATTATTTGTTGCTATTGCCCTTTTTGCTTCAAGCGCATTGATGGCTCAAGAAGCAATAAAAAAGAACATCCTCAAATACCAAGAATCGGGTAAGATATTTGAAAAAATCTCACCATTCAAAACTGTGACCGCCAAGGGTATCGAAGCTCTTAGGAATTTAGGTGTGGAAGAATCGGCTCTTCTAGACGGCACGGCATTCTTTCTTGATGAATCTAAATCTTCCTCATCAGAACTTTCGGAATTTGTAAAAATGCAATTGCCTGTAGGAGAAGAACCCTTGGAGGTACTGCTTTATGAGCAGAGTATATTTACGGAGGATGTAAAGATCTCTACCAGCGAAGCCCCTGAGGTGAACCTCCCCCTTCCGGATGTTCGATTCTACCGCGGAATAGTTGTTGGACAAGAACATTCGCTGGTAGCCATGACTATTTCAGAAGATGAAATCAACGGTTTGGTTTCTTACGGTTCAGATACTTACGTAGTAGGAAAAATAGATGGATCGGAAATGAATGCTCACATCTGGTATAAGGACCAAGACCTTTTATTGGATGATACATTCTCTTGTGATGCAATTGCTTCTGAGGATCATAATGATTCAGACAAAGTCGAAACATTCGGAGCTCCAAAAACAACGCAATGTGTAAGAATGCGAATCGAGATAGACAGTGACATTGTAAGCGATTTCGGCGGAAGTGTAGGTGCGACAAATTATACTACAGCTCTTTTCAACCAAGTAGTCATTCTGTTCGCTAACGATGATATAGATATTGCTGTTTCTGAAATTTTTGCATGGGTAGGTTCAAGCCCATATTCCGGAAGTTTAGGGAATAGACTTGATCAAATGACAAATAATTCATCAAATGCAGATCTCACCCAGTTGATCACAGGCGCAGGTGGAGGCGGAATCGCATATCTTTCGGGATTGTGTTCTTCAACATTTGGAGTTAGTGTTTCAGGAATTTTCGGCTTTTTCAATAATATTCCAAGCTACTCTTGGGACGTAAATGTTACAGCTCACGAGATAGGCCACAACCTTTCATCTCCTCACACTCATGCTTGTTCATGGAATGGCAACAATACAGCTATTGACGGATGTGGACCTACAGCAGGATTCAGCGAAGGGTGTTCAGCATCTATCCCATCTAATGGAGGAACGATTATGAGCTACTGCCACTTGCTTAGCACAGGGGTGAATTTCAGCTTAGGTTTCGGTCCTCAGCCTACAACCCGCATGACGAATTACATTAACTCGCGTTCTTGCCTAGGGACTACATGCGTTACAGAACCACCGGTAGAATGTGAGAATGAAAGCTTGACATTGACCATCGCTTTGGATGAGTATCCCGGGGAGACAACTTGGGAAATCACGAGCGGTTCAACGGTTGTAGCCTCAGGTGGACCATACACTCAACAGTTTACGACCATAGAGGAAGAAATTTGTCTGGTTGCTGATTGTTACGACCTTACTTTCTTCGACGAATTTGGTGATGGCATTTGCTGCGGATTTGGAAATGGAAACTACAGTTTGACGAATGCTGCAGGAACGGTGCTCGCCTCAGGTGGAGAGTTCTTAGATAACGAGACATCATCATTCTGTCTTTCAGACCCTGCAGCATGTGATTTCATAAACTTCAATGAGTTCTCCGTTCAGTCATATATTCCTTCAAGAGATAATGGTAACTGGGCCATCCAGGAAGGTGGAACAGCTATATTCTTAGAAGACAATTCTTTGAAATACATTCCAATTAATTACGATGTAACACCGAATACAAACCTATCGTTCGAATTCAGAAGCACTGACCAAGGATCAATCCATGCCATTGCTGTAGAAACGAATAATTCGTTAACGCTTCCGGCACTTTTCAAACTACATGGAACGCTTAACAATCCTCAGGTAATTTCAGATTTTGATAATTATTCAGGAACCTCATATCAGTCATATGTTATTCCCGTAGGAACATACTTCACGGGAAATGATCTGGACTTGGTTGTTTTATCGGCAAACGTGAACGGAAGCCCCGGTAATAACTCCTACTTCCGAAATATCAGATTATACGAAGGCGATGCTTGCGGTGGTGCTTCTTCTCCTCAAGGGCTATCAGCATCGGGAGACGCTGACTTTGTGCTATTCCCTAATCCCACCAGAGATAATGTAGAA
>CAZKXG010000227.1:0-1346 GCA_964556465.1 uncultured Cryomorphaceae bacterium
CATCAATAAAATAGTGCCGGAGATTGCTGTTGTTCAATTTTACAAATTGCACTTCCTCAAATCCATTGGTGATGATGTGCATTTTATACCGACCTGTGAGGTAGTCCAGAATTTCCATGCAATTTGGTAAAACTGCCGTTTTATGCGGACTGATCTCGACATATGCTGTACCGATCTGCTCACCTAAGTATTCATCAAACAGACCAAAATACTCTAGAGTTTTCGAAAATCTCTGTGACCTTAACTTTCGCTTATTCAGCAATCCTTTGCGGTAGAGATCCCAAAGCTTCTCATTGATTTCCTGGTATACATCGATAAACTCAACAGATGAATCGATACCCTTTTCTTTGAGTTTGAACTCCACAAAGATTTCCCCCAAAGCCAACTTAGAATTGGTATCAAAGTCCCAAAGGGTGCGGTCAAGGTCAAAAAAAACGTGTTCGTATTTCGGCATTATGAGAATAGCATCTGTTTCACGTAAAATGAGAAAATCGACAAGAGAAAAGACCAAACTACCGTAAAGACAAGTAGCAATGGCAACGTAAGTCGATTATTAAAATAGAATTTGGCAGCGATCACGCAGCCAATTGGAATACTAATGATGCATGGAGTCAAGAATGTAAGGCCTATTATCCCAAACTTGCTTTTCACATTTACAACCATTCTGTTTTTTCGAGTAAAGACTTTCTTCTCAACAGTTTTCTTTCTCCTTTTCGCTTTCCAATTGTCAAATGCCACAAACACCATATGACCGAAGTAGTAGAAAAATATGACTCCGGTCATTCCCCCCAAACTAGTGATTATTATGGTTTCCCAAAAAGTAAGTCCCGAAGCAACGGCAGTACCGGGAGCCCACAATAATTTGGTGGCGCTTAGAAAAAATATGCTGATTGCCCGAAGAACTTCAGCGCTCATTGGCGAAATTTTTATTTACTGCCGTAACAAAGGTCTCCTGCATCTCCTAAACCGGGAACGATATACGATTGGGCTGTAAGTTCATCATCGATTGCTCCAACCCAGATGGTGATATTTTTAGGTAAGTTCTTCTTAATGTATTCAACCCCCTCTTTCGAAGCGAGTAAAGCAGCAATATGAACGTGTTCAGGCTTCCCTCTTTCAAGAAGTGCATTGTGCACCAAAGCCATACTTGTCCCTGTAGCCATCATGGGGTCGGCAATGATCACTTCTTTTCCTTTTAAGTTCGGACTGCTGAGGTACTCAACGTGCACTTCAAATTCGTCTTCGTTTTTGAGATGCTTACGGTAAGCCGAAACAAAAGCACTATCTGCTTCATTAAAGAAACGGTCATGCTAGACTTCAAAACTGTCCCGGCACAGGACGCGGGC
>CAZKXG010000227.1:1356-3108 GCA_964556465.1 uncultured Cryomorphaceae bacterium
AAACAAAAGCAGAATCGGCACCATCGTAATAGTTAAGAAATCCCTGATGAAACGGAAGGCCGGCTCTCATAATGGTAGCCAAAACAGGCAGCCTCTCCGGAACACGCATTACTGCCGTTCCTAATTGGGTGGTCACATCGGTGGTCTGATAATCTAGAGTCTTACTGATCTCATAGGCGAATATTTCACCCAATCTTTCCATGTTGCGGCGTATGCGGAGTCTGTCCTTTTGGATTTCCTCATCCCGCACTTGCCGTAAAAATTCATTGAAAATGGAGTTTTCCTTCCCGAGTTCGTGAATCATATTGAGCGAATTTTGACGAAAGTAAAGAATTATCGATGAGAACGTACCATATCAGCAAGGGAGAGGTAAACAGAACGCCAACCTTTCCAGTCTTCCGTATCGCTCAAAGAGTGATTGTGCCAGACCGTAGTGAAGATTCCTCCTGTTTTTTTCATCTCTATCAGTAGTTGTTCCAGTGCTTCGGTAGCTTCTTCTGCATTGAGCTCTTGGTAATTTTTCATAGCGCTGTCCATCGCTATCAATGGAACGAGCTCTACCGAAAGGGGTTTATCGTTCAATAAGTCGTAAAAATAATGACTAAAAGCTGTTCCTGATCGAAAACCTACTTCATCGTGAAATCCCATTGAATAGTCTGTTTTGATACCCAATGACTCAAGCTGCACATATGTATCAGGCAGTTTAAATCGCAAGAAATGCTGGCGTGATTCCGAAATATTAACTCCCGCCGTTCGCTCTAGTCTCTCTTTTTCTTTCTTGATCAGCTCAGCATTGCCTAGAGATTGATAAGAAGGATGCAAACCAATACGCACTCTTTGGCCAAGTGCTGAAATATGTTGTTTTATAAACAAGTTTGCGACATTCAAATTATTGTCAAAACGACTTCGATCACCAGTGGGTATAAAGAGGTGCTTTGAATCAGCTCCATCCTCACTTAAGAAGAGCTCGTATGTATCATACGGATCATCTGATTTTTCAGATAAAACGGAAATTCGCTCTTTCAACCGCTCCATCTTCAGTCCTAATATGTCCTTAGCTGCGGCACCAATCTTTCTGGTTAAGCCTCTCCCTTTAAAGGCAAAAGCGATGTCCATATCCATGGTGCTTGACCAATGTAAAGTCCTTGGATTCTTGCATCCGTAAAGCTTTTTTTCTATTAAATTTTGCAGAGTAAGAACCCACCTATCCAGGTAGGGAATTCGGTTATATCCATGAAAAATAGAGTCTTCTGCCTTGAAACGACCGTGTACGTCTCTATTGCTGTTAACGTATTCTTCGTAGCGACTCAAACAGAAAAAAACTGCCGAAAAAAGATCGAAACTAAGTTCAAAGCCTTCAGCATCACTTGGCTTAAAAATCAAAGGAATTTCTTCAGAAACGAAAACCTGAGGAAGTTCATCGCGCAAAATCGACTCGGAAAGCAATCCTTCACAATAAATGTTGACACTTCCTTTTACTGACTGATTGCCATAGCTGATCAAAAAAGAATCGGGCGACACATCTTCAGCCGATGAAACAAACCTGTAATCTAACTTCAACCATTTTTTAAAGATGGTATCCGTAACGTAGGTTAATCGCGGTGATTGGAAGTCTGTAAGAATGTCGATCATGGAAATACGAATCGGTCAAATCTACAACAATCCTTCATCGGCAAAGCTGAAATAGCCTTCATCAGTAAAGATGAGATGGTCCAAAATAGGTATATCTAAAATGGACCCACTTTTGACGAG
>CAZKXG010000227.1:3118-5290 GCA_964556465.1 uncultured Cryomorphaceae bacterium
ACGGCATTTTCTAAATACAAATAACCATCAAATAGTTCTTTCAATTCAGATTTAAGATTATCTTTTGTGAAAAAATCATTAATTTTCACCACTTTTGACGAGTTTTTGAGTAAGTCTTTTGTCCTGTTCGCTTGGGTAAAGAGTACCACTCGGATGATTATGACAAAGAATTATAGCCGATGCGAGCTTTTCCAATGCAGGTTTAAAAATCAGCCGCTGATCTACAACCGTTCCCGAAATACCTCCTCTGCTGATACAAATTTGATCCTTAACCTTATGAGATCGACTTAACAACAGGATATGAAACTCTTCGTGATCAAGGTCGATCAACTTGGGAGACAATAAGGCATAAATGTCTTTGCTCGAAGAAATCTTGGCATTCTCCGGGCGCTCTTCAGACCGTCGTCTTCGCCCCAACTCCAAGGCAGCAATGATGGTTATTGCCTTGGCCTCTCCTATACCCGGAAACTTTTTAAAGTCATCAATCCCCAAGCGGCCAAGTTCATGAAGCTTGTTCTTGTATGTAGCCAGCACTTGCTTCGCCACGTCAACTGCTGTGAGCTTTTTGGTACCTGACCCAAGAAGTATCGCAACGAGTTCTGCGTCTGAGAGAGCATGACGCCCTTTTTTAATCATTTTCTCCCTGGGTCTGTCATCTTCAGCCCAAGACTTGATTCCCGATATCTCACTTATATCTTTCATAACCAGGATGAAAATAAATGATTTTTAGATAACTGCCATGGCTAAATAAAAAAACCCTTTCCGACATGTCGGAAAGGGTGAAATATTTAGAAGGATTAAAACTTATAAAGAAGTAACGCGCTTGGTCAGCTTCGATTTAAGGTTTCCCGCCTTATTTTTGTGAATAATATTCTTCTTAGCAAGCTTATCGATCATTGACTTCACATCTTGAAGCAACTTTTCGGCTTCTTTTTTGTCGCTAAGCTCTTCAAGTTTCTTGATCGCGTTTCTCGTCGTTTTGTGCTGATAGCGATTTAATACTCTTCGCTTTTCGCTTGATCTAATACGCTTTAATGCTGATTTATGATTTGCCATGTGCAGGACTTTTTATCTTCTCAAAAATGGAGTGCAAATATAGAAATCTTTTTCGTGATGCAAAGAAAAAATATCGAAGGCGAATATCAATAAAACAAGGAGAAGAATGGTCTGGTGCGGTTAAGATTTATAGTTTTGAGAAAAATTCGGAAAATGGCAACATTGGTATTGATCAGACACGGACAAAGTGTTTGGAATAAGGAAAACAAATTTACAGGTTGGGTTGATGTAGATCTTACCGAAAAAGGAGTTGAAGAAGCGGAAAAGGCAGGAGAACTCCTAGCTGACTACAAATTTGACGAGGCCTACACTTCTGTTTTAATGCGAGCCAATAAGACTTTGGATATCATATTGAAAAAAACGGGGCAAGAGAATATTCCAATTACCAAGGACAAAGCCCTTAATGAACGTATGTATGGAGATCTGCAAGGACTAAATAAAGACGATACCCGTGCTAAATACGGAGATGAGCAAGTTCATATCTGGAGAAGATCCTTTGATGTTCAACCCCCAGGTGGTGAAAGCCTTAAGGATACTGCAGCTCGTGTCCTCCCCTATTTCGAAAATGAGATTGTACCCAAAATTAAAGCCGGCGAAAAATTGATCATAGCTGCTCACGGGAATAGTTTGCGTGCTTTAATCATGAAATTGGACAAACTGAGTCCGGAAGAAATTCTGAATGTGGAGATTCCAACAGGAGTGCCAAAAGTTTACGAGTTGGATGAAGATTTGAACGTATTAAGTTCTAAGTTTTTGAGATAGTTCGTATTCAATATCAAATTCATTATGAAGCCGCTGCGAATGCAGTGGCTTTTTTGTTCCCATACCCCGCATAAGTAGGTTGATACGACAAGCATCTGCCGTTCGCTTAATAAAAAATATAAATCTCTTGGAAGGAATTCCCCCAGTGCCTCGGGAGATCCCAAGATCGTTATTTTAAAATACAGCAAATCACCCTATGGCTGCGCCGTAGTTGTCTTTTATACCCGCATCCCGCTCAAGCAAGCTTGGCTGGGGTATGGGCATAAAAAAACCCTCAACTCGCGTTGAGGGTGATTTTCTGTAGCCCGTAGGGGATTCGAACCCCTGCTACCAGGATGAAAACCTGGCGTCCTA
>CAZKXG010000228.1:0-2613 GCA_964556465.1 uncultured Cryomorphaceae bacterium
TTTTTACGATCACGAGTCGGCTGATGAAGAAAAAAAAATGCGTCACCTCTCAGCAAATGTTCACCCCCAATGCAAGTTAGTTTTTTGCTTTGCTATTCACGGCGAGTCAGTTTCAGCCTTCAGGAAAATGACATCCAATCTACAAGTAATTGAAGAAGCACAAGTCCATTATGAGTACATCGATCCCGTTTCTGAATGGAAGTTTGAAACGAATTACTTCCTTTCAGTTCTTCTAAAAGGAGCACAAAATTAGAGTCAACAGGAATAATTTTGAGTAATCGCACAATAAAATCATATACCTCATAGTTCTATGTATTGAATATTGATATATATTTGCCCTATGTATTCAAAAGAATTGCTCAAAGGAACCTTATCTCCTATTATTTTAAGCCTGCTTTCAGAGAATGGAAAGATGTACGGCTATGAGATTTTCACGAAAGTGAAGGAACTATCAGATGGCAAGATCATTCTCAAGGACGGCTCGCTTTATCCCATCTTGCAAAAGATGCACAAAGAAGGCTTGTTGACATTCGAAGAAGTATCAATTGGTAAAAGAATTAGAAAATACTACTATATCACAGCTCAGGGCGAAAAGAAGAAGCGGGATTATCTTGAAGAGCTAAAGGACTTTATGAATACCATCAATCTGGTTGTCTTTCAATCTTTCCAAACCATATGAATCTCTCCGAAGAACAAATCATTTCTATCAGGAAGATCTTGATAGAGGGAGGAATTCAGAATGAATCGCTTACCGATGATGTCCTCGATCATATCTGTTGTGTAGTGGAAGTACTTCTTAAAAGAGGGAAAACTTTCGATGAAGCATTGAAAGAGGCTATCGATGATTTGGCACCCAACGGACTTAAAGATTTAGAAATTCAAACACGCTATTTATTAAACTCAAAACACACAATAACCATGAAAAAGCTAATGTATCTCATGGGCTTCCTAGGAGCCGCAACCTTATCAGTAGGAACACTTTTTAAAATTATGCACTGGCCCGGGGCCGATATGGCATCTTTGATAGGAGTGATCATACTCTTATTAATTTTTATTCCGATGTGGGCACTCGATCGTTATAAATACGAGGTTTCCAAGGCCCTCTCAGGCAAATTAAAATTCTTTGCCGGAATTTTCTCTGCCATCATTATCGGAATGTCCGTTGTCTTTAAGGTACTTCACCTGCAAGGGGCTAGCATTTTACTTGTAGTCGGAGCCTTTGTCTTCGTATTCGGGTACTTACCTTTCTTATTCTTTTCGCTTTACAAGAAGTCTGTGTCTTAAGATTCTAAAGAGAAATTTGCAAGAAGTGCCGCAGTCTTATTGAAGTCTGCGGCTTTTTTATACTTGACTAAAATCTGGCCGTAGCGCTGAGCACCACATTCCTTCCCGCTGCTGCAATTCCCGAGCTGTAGGTGCGGTACCGCTGATCGGTTATGTTTTCGACTCCCGCGGCAATTAGCCAAGTCTGTGATAGCTGATAAGTGGCCCGAAAATTTAATGTATACCACGATGGGGAGTAGGGATTGCCATTTTCATCTGAAGCGTAGAGATAAGGTTTGCCTTGTTCTCCTACATTAAGGTCTTCGAAAGCTACCTCTCCGCTGTATTGGGTGTTGAGCTCAAGGGTAATATCGGGCTTCACATAGCGGAGTCTGGTTACCCCAAACCAAGGGGCAGCATGACGCGAAGGACTGGTCGAACCATCATCCATCTCCTCTTCGCCCTCCTGCCAATTAAATTGACTGGAAAGGGTAAAATGGCTCGGTAGAATCACTTCCAGCTCGGCTTGAATTCCATAGACATTGGCTTCAGCCGCATTTTGAATGGCTTGAACTTGACTCAATTCGCCTTGGTACAAAATGCTGTCTTGCCCCTCAAGGGAAAAGTCTCTACGCACCAATGCATTGTTTAGAAGGGTATAGTATCCTGTTATGCCGATTTTTACGCGTTCGGCTAAGACTTTAGAAAAACCCACTTCGAAATTGGTGGCATACTCCGCAACAAGATCTGGGTTTGGGATCACCACTGATCCTGGTTCTGAGTCAAAGATCTTACCGATATCATCGATGTTGGGTGCGCGAAATCCGGTGCTCACCACGGCGCCTATTCTAATGTCGCTGTAACGCTCGTAAACCAAGCCAAGGCTTCCTGTTACCGCACCATTGCTCAAGTCGGCATTGTCAAATGGAAGCGGAGTGAGGGTAGTGTCAAACCGTGCATTGATATCGAATGCATTGTAGCGAATCCCCGAATTCAGTGCCAGGTCTTTGCCCAATTCCTGGCGGTAAGTTGCGTAAACACCGTAAGAGGCCCAGTCGCTTTCGGGATACCGAGGAGCTGAAGGAGTAATAATCAGATCACTGATACTAAAATCTTCTCGTGTGCCTACCGATCGGACATTGTTTAATACTGCTTCTGCTCCGTAAATCAACTCCTTTCCTTTTCCCAATGATTTGGTCAGGTCGAGATTTACAGTGTATGCATCTACGAATTCTTCTTGGATGAAACGAAGGGAGTCATTGAAGTTTCGGTCAGTCCTACTTTCTTCAAATCGCTGGTAGGCCAACCTGAGGGTGAGGATATCATAGGCTCCGCCTTGGCTGCGGTGGG
>CAZKXG010000228.1:2623-5257 GCA_964556465.1 uncultured Cryomorphaceae bacterium
CATCATCCACACTTGCGGGCCATAGTACCACTCAGCCGATCGAGGTAGCCCGTCGTTGGTTCTGATCAATCGATCGTAGCGCGGGTTATCACTCGTAGTTGAATAGTGAAAACCGTAGGTGAAATCCCATTCGGCATTCGGCGCAAACCGAACCTTTTGCATCAGGTTGGTTTGGTTGTAAGCCGTATTTATCTGAACTTCAGGATCGGAATTGTCGAATACCAAATCCGTAGTGTTCACAGTCTCCACATAAAAGGTTCTCAAGTAGTCATCAGGGCCGTGCGACCCCATCCGAAGATCATCAAAATCAGTGAAGCTCACCGAGGTAACTGAAGACCATTTCTTGCCACCGAAGGTGATGTCGAAATGAGTCGCTCTCTCATTGTTGGCCGAAGAGTATCGAGCCATAGCCCTTCCAGATACCAGAGTGGTATCATCAGTGGAAAGTTGTGGCATGATAGTTTGGAAACTCATCACTCCGCCGATGGCATCGGAGCCGTAAATCACCGAGCCCGGGCCGAAGATGATCTCGGCACCTTCCATGGCCATTGGATCCAAGGAGATCACGTTTTGCAAATTCCCGCTGCGGAAGATGGCCGTATTCATCCGAATGCCGTCAACGGCGATGAGTAGCCGATTGGTGCTAAAACCTCGAATCATCGGGCTACCGCCACCTTGTTGACTTTTTTGAATAAACACTTCTCCTGATGCTCCCAAGAGGTCTGCAGTGGTCTGCGGGTTTTGCAGAGCGATGATCTTCGGGTCAATTTTACGAACACGGTTGGGGATAACTCGATCCCGCTCAATGCGGCGATTGGAAGAGATGACCACTTGATCGAGGTCGAAATCGGCAGTCTCGAGCTTGATCACAAAACCGAAAGATTGGATATCGTCGAAAGAGAGGCGAATGGTCTCGTAACCCAGCAGTCTTACTTCGATGACTTCTGCATTGGTGAAAGCTGAGATGTCTGCCTTTCCTTTGGCATTGGTAACGGCAAAAGATGAAATGCCTTCGGCCACGAAAGTGGCAGACGAAAGTGGGTTATTGGTGTTTTCGTCCATTACAGTAGCGACTTGCGCGCGCAAGGTAAGTGCCAATACTACCAGAAGTAGAGTGATTGTAAACTTCATGCTACACGCAGCTCGTGCTGAGGCTTGAATCAACCGGCCTTCACCATTAATCATGTTTTGAATTCCTTATATAGTGAAACTGCACCCAAAACGGGGTGATCAGTATAAGAAGAAGAAAAACGGAACAACGCCTTTTCACAAGCTCCAAAAGTAAAGAAGAACCGCGAGATGGCAGCGACCTGAAGAGTAGAAGAACGCACTTTATAATCATATCCTATTCATTTTGATAGAAGATGATTTTAGCTGAAATCCATAGTATACGGGGCTTGCATAGGTGTGTCCCCCCATTGTCCCCCATGATAATTTGTATTGGTTATTGAGTTGCCACACTTTTGGGAGGTCGATAGCAGACAACTAATTTTTGTGGTGGCTTTCGCAAATTATAGCTGCAGATAGATTTGCGAAATGCCGCGACAAAAACCAAAATCCACAAAAACAAAAAAGCATGAAAAAGCAATTATTCGAAACATCCGCCTTTTTAAAGGCATTTCTATTTCTTTTTATCGGTCTGACCATCATCGCTTGCGACAGTGATGACGATGACGACTCGGATGATACACCACCTGCGCCACAAGAAGTATCTTTTCAGGTAGACTTGATCAAAATGGTGGCTTTGGAGATTAAAGACGCAGAAGGAGATGCGCTGGAAATCTATGGTAGCGTAAATTCAAAGCTCAAGCGCGACAATGTAACCGAAGAGAATATGATATGGTCAGAAAATTCTGCCAATTATATTGCCGTTGGTCAGAGTGATTATCCTCTGCCTTCTACAGTGGTATATGATGTCTTAGAGACAAATGTAGAATCTACAGATCTGGAAGTAATCGTAAACCTCACTGAGCTGGATTTTAGCAACGATGATGATCCGTTGGGATCAGACCTGATTAGTACACCGTTAAGTTCAATAACCAATTCGAGTACTTTTCAAATCACCCTCAATCAATCAAGCGGACAGCACATACAAGTCACGTATTCCATTACTCGACTTTAAAGGAAAGGCTCACTTTGGAGCTGGTTAAGAAAACAAGTGAGATCCCAACTCTTTATTGTTGGGATCTCATTGCTTGTCCATTGTTGTATTGCGGATCTACTTCATTCCATCATACCTAAAGAGCCCATTCCAACCGCCAAACCAGACGCGGCCCTTTGAGTCTTCATAGGCACACCTCAGTGTGTGGCTGATGCAGCCTTGGGGTTCAAACATTTTTTGCAGTGTGTCCCCATCGTAGCGGTACATGAACACACCTTCTATTGGGATCCAAATGTTGCCATGGCTGTCTTCAAATAGATCGGCAGAGGCCATCGATCCATGCGAATCTCTTTCTGTTTCCACTGTCGTGAAAGCGGTTCCATCCCAACGGCATACGCCGCCATTGTGTGTGGAGAACCAGAATTCGCCGTTCCTGTCTTCCAAAATGCTCTTTACGGTATTGTCGCAAAGTCCGTCAGCCTCTGAGAGGTTGTCGAGCTTGTTCCCATCAAAGATGTATGCGCCGCCGTTTG
>CAZKXG010000229.1:0-5251 GCA_964556465.1 uncultured Cryomorphaceae bacterium
TTTCATAAAGGAAATCGTCTCATTTCCTTTAAGGAAATCTTCTTCTGATAGTATCCAGCCAGCCGAAGCACTTGGGAAAAAACCGAAACGATTATTCTCACCAAATCGGGATGATCCGTCCGTTCTTAAGGAAGCTTGAGCGAAATACTTATTGCTTCTGGAATAGTTTACTCTGGCGAACCCTGAAATAAAATTGAAAACGCTTTTCGTATCGTTGGGGTTATCCCGTCTCAGGCCTCCATCTTCTTCTTCAGAGAACCCACCATCGAGAAGCTCATCGTTGTCGTAAAAAGGGCCATCGACCTCTACCCCTTCTCGGGATACTCTCGGCTTGAAAATAGTTCTTGATTCCTGATATTCGAACCCGGCCATGTAGGTAAACGAGTTCTTTTCATCCAAATCGTGGATGTATGAAGTCGTAAAATTGGTGTTCCAATTGTTGGTATAGTTCTCCCATCGTTCTGCAAGATTCTGCCGATCAGAATTACGCTCACCGTTCAGAAGCAATCTGTCTTGATACTTGTCGTCGGTAACGTTCATGTAGTCATATCCGAAGTAGGCTTTAACAAACATGTTTTTGATGGGACGGTACTCGAATGAGATGTTATTGATAGATCTAAATTCTCGGGTTCTCCAATCGGTCAATTCGCGTTGTCTAACCGGGTTAGAACCATCATCCCAGTAGTCACCGGGAAGATGGAGAATTTCTCCTTCTCCATTGAAAATAGTATCGGAGTGGAAGATCGGATAAATGGGTAATGCCTCAGACATAGCCGCTCCTAGCCCACCGCTCCAAGCGGCATCAACACGGTTATTAATTCCTTGGCTAAGGCTAATGTTGGCAGCGATATCGAGTTGATCATTAATTTTGTAGGACGCATTTGTTCTCAGCGATGTTCTTTCGTAAGAGTTCCCAATGAGGTAGGAACCATTGTCATCGTATCCCAGAGAGGCAAAAAGCTTCAGCTTCTTTGTTCCGTAATTCGTCGAGAAGTTATAGGCCTGTTTAAAACCGACTCCAATTGTTTCATCCACCCAATCGGTATCCGTTTGACGAGCTTGCTCCCAAGAAATATTTCCGGGAAGAGGAGCCGCCAAACCTACGTTACCATCGTTCTCCCATGCCTCTTGGTTGAGTTGCAGCCATTCTGACGAATTAAGCATGTTGGGTCTTGCGGTAGGTAAAGAAAAACCGTGGCGTGTGTTCAAATTAAAATCCCAGCCACTACCTGACCCTGATTTGGTTGTAATCAAAATTACCCCATTAGCGCCTCTGGAACCATAGATACCTGTAGCTGCCGCATCCTTAAGAATTTCAACGCTTTCGATGTCATTGGGGTTAATGGTAGCAAGAGGGTTGTTATTCATCCCACCTCTGTTTCCATTCAAGAAGTAATCTTGCGTAATGGGAATTCCATCGACCACATAGAGTGGATCTCCGGAGGCTGAGATAGATGCTACACCTCTAACGCGAATCACCGAAGCCGAACCGGCAAGGCCACTACCTTGTGTAACCTGAACACCGGCGGCCTTTCCCTGAAGGGCTGCCTCAAAACTCGGTGTCGGTATGTCCGTTAATTCTTTCGAACCCACTTTCTCAATGGATCCCGTTACTTCTCGTTTTCTCTGAACACCATATCCGACAACGACGAACTCTTCAAGCGTTTCAGAGTCTACTGCCATATCTCGATTTATGGTAACTGTTCCGGTCGGAGGAACATTAATGGTTTCCCTTGCTTCGGTATAACCGATAAAGGAGAAAACCAAGATCTGCTCTCCCACGGGAGCGTTTTTGATTTCATACTTTCCATCGAGGTCAGTAGCATCTCCTTGAGTGGTTCCGTCAATTCTTACCGTCACACCGGGCATTGGAATTCCGTTTTCATCGTTCACAACACCGGCTATATTCTGTGCTTGAAGCACAGCGGTAGAAATGAGAAGGAAGAAAAGCGCCCATAGATAACGGGACATTTGAATCTTCATAGTTGAGCAGTTAAAATGAGTGGTTAAATCTAAAAAAAAATCTATGTGTCATATGTACACGTTTGTTCAAACTGATAAAAATCATTATTTGGAGTCGACCATAACCTTCGTTGTAGCTACGCCCGTTTCCGTACGAAGTTGAATGAGGTATAATCCACTTGCCACCTTAGCACCTGCATTGTCTCTTCCGTTCCATCGCTGCATGTGATTTCCCTGAGCAAAATTACCCGACGCCAAGTTTCTTACTACGCGACCTTGAAGGTCTACCACAACCATATCTACTTGAGCAGATTGGTCAAGGGTGAAAGACAGTTGAGTGAAATCTGAAAATGGATTCGGATATGGAACGTCTAAAGAACCCCCAACAAAATCGGCCTCTTCAATACCCAGTGACAGATCGGGAGTTTCAAGCTCCACGGTTGTATAAATTCGATACTCTCCGGGCTCCAGTAAGAATGGGTTATTCAAATCATTCTCCACAATGGATTCACCGGTGAAGTAGTCATACCATGTACCTGTTTGTGTAAATCCCGGAACAATGCTAATAGGATTCACTTCAAAATTTGCGATGATCACCACGTCCATTTCCGGGTGTTGAATAATCAAGCGCTTACCGAGTCCGCTAACATCCCAAGTGTAATTGTCACTTCGGAATGCTTCATTCTCCAATTTTAATTTGATCAAAGCGGCCGTTACCTTATAGAGTCTTTGACGAGCAGGAACATCTTGATAATCCCATCGGATAGGTTTTGGGTTAGTTCGACAGCCTTCTTCAATGGTGACACCATCTTCACAAAGATTAATACTGAACTCATAACCAAGCTCACCGAATTGCCAGATCATTTTAGGTCCTCGGTGCGGATAGAGAAAAGCTGCTACTGCTTCTTGACGAGCAAGCGCAGTATTCAAGTCAGTGACATTGTAATCTCCGCTGCTATTTCCGAAAGCGAGATTCTTGAACATTAATCGTTCTTCGTCATGGCTTTCAGCATAGCTCACCAAATTGGGTTGATCCCAGCCACGCACTTGGTAATCGGACCAGTTCAAATTGGCATTACTCGAATACCCCATTGAGTTTTGGTTGTACTGCTCGGTCATTTTTCCCCACAGCATAAAGTCGTTATTGGCTAAAACCGTCTCTTCAGGGTTATCTCCAAGATGCTCCAGAATAAGGTAGACCTCATCGTCGTATGTGTAAATTTCATCTCGGATTCGTGTCCAATGATTAACTCGGTCTTGATCGTATTGATTCCATTGGCCTACATTACTACTGAAGTTTTGGGTAAAGCCTTTGCTCAAGTCAAATCGGAATCCATCGAACTTGTATTCTTCAATCCAGAAGCGGAGATTTCGATTGACGAATGCCTGTGTATGAGGAGAATCGTGGTTGTAATCGTAACCCACGTTGAAAGGGTGCTGTGCTTGAACATTAAACCAAGGATTCTCGGCGGTCGGAGGTCCTGCTGCACCATTTTCAGAATACATTCTCACCTGAGGGTTCTGACCGAATGAGTGGTTGAATACTTGATCCAGAATCACGGCAATTCCTCTTTGGTGACACTCGTCAATAAACTCTTTCAGCTTATCGGCGGTTCCGTAGTACTTGTCAGGAGCGAAATAAAACATCGGGTTGTACCCCCAGCTAATATTCCCCTCAAACTCCATGATGGGCATAAACTGTATGGCATTTACTCCCAACCTTTCGAAATAAGGCAAGGTATCGATCAAACTCTGGTAAGAGTGGTCTTCTAAAAAGTCTCTGACCAACAATTCGTAGATCACCAATTGATCGGAAGGCGGGCGATCAAAATCCTCAACCTGCCAATCATAAGGCTCCTGCGCGGTTTGGAGCACACCGACTATCTCCGTGGTCAGACCATTGGGGTAATCGATTAATCCGGGATAGGTTTCTTCAGGAATAAAGGGATCATTCCAAGGGTCCAAAATTTTCTCGCAATACACATCGGTGACGCGAAGGTCTTCTTGGTCGATGCTGTATTGAAAACGGTATTCCTGACCCGCGACCAGATTTGGTATTTCCAACCAGTATCGATCACCGTCAGGGGTAACGTTCATAAAATAGTCAGGGTTGAACTCCCAATTGTTAAAGTCACCGATCACATAAACGAAGTCTTTGTTTGGTGCAAAGAGCTGCAAAACAACCGTATTGTCATCGATGTAATTGATACCGTCTATCACCCCCGGAGGAGGCATAGACACGATGGGATCAGATTGAATGATCACATATACCGAATCGGTAACGGTTTCAACTCCGTTGTCGGCCTCCATCCACAACCATTGCTGCCCGGTAGGTAGCACCGTCAAATCAATCGAAGTCTCGATAGAAGAAACCCCGGACTCAGAAGCTACAATGTCGTCATTGAGATAGAGTGTAAGGTCAGCATTGGTATTCGACTCTCCCAAAAGAGTATAATCAGATACAGGATCTAGAAAAATCTCAGGTGCAGAGGGTGTGGTAATTCCCGCTGAGAACTCACCTGCAGGATATACATCAATAAATATGTCTGAGCCGTCAGCATTCTTTCCTTCGAGCGAGCCATTTGCATTTCGAAACACAAAGGACAATTGCTGCACATCTTCGTCGCCGTTCAAGCCATAAAAATCGATAATGTTGTAAGAAATCTCATGGGTATTCGGCTCAACAAATGTCATTAACACATTCGGATCTGCCGTCCCCCAATTACCTTGAACGTTTTGCCATCCATTTAAACCCTCGATAATGACACCAGTGTGCGTATAAACAGGCACGACTCCGGTTAATTGGCCGTTACCTTCCGTAGCATGGAAAGTTATGGTGACGTCGTCATTTATAGTTGGGAAAGGAGGGTCAATAGTGACAACTTGAGAAAAGATACTCAAACTGAAAACAAGAAAACTTAATGAGAAAATCCACTTCTTCATATCCTGATCAATTAAATCAAATTGAAATTATAAGTGTCAAAAATACACTTTAAGATTTAAACAACGTAAATCTACCGAATAAAAAATTCACTAAATGAGAATCCTATGATGTAGTGCTAATTGTGCCTATTGTTTCACAAACCTCTGAACTTGGCCATTGAAACGAACGATATAGACCCCATATGGGAGAATAGAAGCATCGAAAAACTCACCGACTCCCTGAGCTATATTTCTGCCTTCTATTGATTCAATTTTATAGTTCACCTTGGTTCCAAAGAAAAGAAGTGTGGATACCGGGTTGGGATATACGAGGTTTTCATTACGGCCAATATCAGAGATACCTAGG
>CAZKXG010000230.1:0-5243 GCA_964556465.1 uncultured Cryomorphaceae bacterium
TCGCCCTTTGAGTTGGCCCATCGGAATAGGCCCTACGTTTCAGGGCGTATTCGACTTGTACAATAAAAACCTCAAATTATTCTCTGTAAGTAAAACCAAGATAGCTTCTGATACGGTAGAAATTGAAGATTTAAATTCTGAACAACTCGATGAGATAATTGGTAACGAGCCTGCGGATACTCTGCGGGAAGAAGTAGAAATGATTGACGGGGTTTATGAGCCATTTGAACGCGAAACCTATCTCAATGGAGATTTAGCACCCGTTTTTTTCGGAAGTGCATTAAACAACTTCGGGGTGAAAGAACTTCTGGAGACATTTATTGATGTAGCTCCCCAACCCTTGGCTCGCCATACGGATAAGCGGGAAGTCGAACCACTAGAAGAAAAGTTCAGCGGGTTTGTTTTTAAAATTCACGCGAACCTTGACCCCAAGCACCGGGATAGAATTGCATTCTTGCGGGTATGCTCGGGCAAATTTGCCCGAAACACATTTTTTCATCACGTAAGGCTGGACAAGAATATAAAGTTCTCGAATCCATCGAGCTTTATGGCCAGTGAAAAGAGCACCATTGAAGAAGCTTACCCGGGCGATGTAATCGGCCTTTACGACACGGGCAACTTCAAGATTGGCGACACGTTAACTGAAGGTGAAGTGATGAGCTTCAAAGGAATCCCAAGTTTTTCTCCCGAAATATTCAAGGAGCTGGAAAACAAAGATCCCATGAAGACCAAACAACTTGAAAAAGGTGTAAGACAGCTCACTGATGAAGGTGTAGCCCAGCTTTTTGTAAGAGAGATGGGAAGCAAGAAAATCATCGGCACGGTTGGTGAACTGCAGTTTGATGTCATCAAATACAGATTGGAACACGAATATGGAGCTAAGTGCGAGTTTCGCGGAATGAACTATTACAAGGCTTGCTGGTTGACTTCTGATAACGAAGAAAAGCTAAATGAATTTATTCGGATTAAGGCAAGCGACATTGTAAAGGACAAAGACGGAAATGATGTTTTCTTGGCACCTAGCGCGTGGATTTTGAAATTAGAACAACAAAATTACCCTGAGATTAATTTTCATTTTACGAGTGAATTCAAAAAAGAAGCAATGGCTTCTTGATTTTGCACGGTTATTGGTTAATCCCGAAAAATTCAAATTAAACATGAAGCATTTATTGTTCTTTTTATTGCTCATCGGAAATGCAGTCACGGCTCAAGACGATGCCTATAAATTCCAAATCGTTGGCGCTGAGGATACCGTTATCTATTTGGCAAACTACTACGGTGAAAAGCTCTACTATGCTGATACAGCATACACTGATGCCGAAGGAAATTGTTCTTTTAAAGCAGTTGCAGATGAAGCACAAGGAAAGTATGCTATTGTAGCTCCCGGACCGAAATATTTCGAACTCGTAATTGCCGATGGAGAAAACATACACATGAAATCTGATACCTCGGACTTAACAGGAAATATGGAAGTTCTGGAATCTGAGAACAATAAAATCATGTACGATTACATCGAGTATTTGACCTCCAAAAAAGAGCAACGTGAAAAATTGGTGGCCGAGATGGAGGAAAATAAGGACAAGCCAAAGGTTGCCGAGAAGATTAAAGAAAAATACACCGCCCTGAATACCGAGGTTCTGGAGTATCAAAAGTCATTAAGAGAAAAACACCCGGATAAATTTGCATCAGCTGAGATCTACATGTCCATTGATCCTGAAGTTCCCGAAGACATAAGGCAGGATCGCGAAGCAGGGTATTATTGGTTCAAAAGTCACTACTTCGATAATATCGATTTGTCAGACGATCGAATCGTTAGAACACCTATTTACCATACCAAGTTAGTGACTTTCTTGAATAAAACAGTTATTCAGACACCGGATACCCTCATACCTGCAATAGATGATTTGATTGAGAAATTAGATCCAAATTCAGAAGTATTTAAATACACGGTTCACTACACGACCTATAATTTTGAAACATCAAAAATTATGGGCCTAGATGAGGTTTTTGTTCACATGGTTGACAAATACTACAAAACCGGATTGGCATACTGGATGGATGAGGAAAAACTCAAAACCATTATCGAAAAGGCCGATTCTAAAAGAAAGACCCTTATTGGAAACAAGGCTCCCAACCTGACTTTAGCCGACACTACAGGTGAAAATTGGATCAGTATTTACAGAGATATAAAAACGAAATACGTTCTTCTCTTTTTCTACGATCCCGACTGTGGTCATTGTAAAAAGGAAACCCCAAAATTGGTTGAGTTCTTCAATGCTTATGAAAAAGATGATTTGGCCATTTATGCCGTAAGCTCAGACAATAGTGAAAAATGGAATAAGTTCATTAACAAGAATGAGATGAATTTTTACAACGTAGCTATACCACAGTTGGCATTTGAGAGTGCTGATTTTGCTACTCGTCTAATCACTACGGGGAAAACGAACTATGAGAGCTTGAAGTTTCAGGAGACTTTTGACATTTTCTCTACTCCTAAAATTTTCGTTCTGGATGAGGAAAGAGTTATTCGAGCTAAGGATATAGGAGTTGAACAGATAGGAGATTTCTTAGAAAGGTTTGAAGAAGCTTCAGAGAAAGATAAAGACGCAGAATCAGATTAGCGTTTACCCTTTCTGATCTTTACATCTATTGCCTCCACGCCTTTCTTTCCTTCTGACGGAGTATAATGAACTTTTGAACCTTTTTTTATTTCGTCGATGAGACCTGACACGGGAATGTAGATCTCATCGCCCGTCTCATCATCGATAAGAAAGCCAAAAAGTTTCTCATCAATGTAAAACTTAACTGTACCGTCCCGCTCTTCAATTTTGTTCATCCGATTTAGTCTTTGCTTTTATTGAAGGCGTCAATAGTCTCTCTATTCCAGGTATCTTCAGAAATGGAAAGGCCATTTTTGAAATAGTATTCGCCGGCTTTATCTACCACTTTTTTATACTCATCTCCTTTTTTGCCGCTCACTACGATCCGTGTAATAATAACTTTGTTTCCAAGAGTGGAGCTCTCTTCGGTCACTCCTTGCGGATAATTCTCAGCCAATTCAGAACGGTACACATCGCTTGAGGTGGTGGAACTCGATCCTCTCCCAGTGTATCGATTATTCAAATCCTGCTTATTCTGCTTTGCATTTACAATGCTTTTCTCGTTCAAGTCTGCGATGTAATCATTGTATTCACCACTTTGTTTGCGCAACTCTGCAGCCTTTTCTCTCCTTTGCTCAGCCAACTGTTCACTTTCCCTGTATCGTTCTTCCGTTCTTTCTTGAAAATCTTTATTGGCTGTCACTCTCTCGTTGTAGCTCATTGCCGATTTTGATTCAGCATCGGCCAATACTTCCTTCGATTTTTGGTACTCTTGGCGTATAAGTTTGTCTTCAGCTGCACTCATTTCTGCCTTCCATCTAGCTATCTCTTCTTCAAGAGACATGATTTCAGCATACTGATCGTCGTTTCTTACTTTATCCATCTCGCTGGGTCGACTTGACGCATCCAAAAGTGCATTCTTATACTTCACCGAATTACCAACTTTGGAGTCCTGAATCTCAATAGGTTCTCGATACTGATCGGCAAACTTTCTACGATAAGCCTCAAAGCTCAGGTAGTTGGCCATTCGTACTTCAGCAGATTGATCTTCGTACTGAACAAGATTGTCCTCTTCCCGAATTTTCATTTTCTTAATTCGCTCGTAACGCTCGTTTTCTTCCGCTTCTCTAGCCTCACGCATAAATCGCTCAGCTTGATCTTCCGAATCTGTATTCACTCGATTCAGATCTTCTCGCCTCTTTTCCTCTGCCAGCCGTCGCTCTTCTTCTAAGGCAGCCAATCGCTCCCGCTCACGTTCAGCATTTGCTGCTTCTTCAATTTTTAATTCAATTCGTTCCAGCTGACCTTTCGGGTAGTTCTCGTCAGGTTTTAACTTCAGTGCCTCGTTGTAACCGGCTCGAGCTTCTTCAAAACTATTGGATGCAAATGCCCCATCACCTTTATCTATAGCAGCTTGATAAGCGCGATCCAACGCTTCTTTTTCATTAGCCAATTCATTCATGCGCTGTTTTTCCAAAATCAGGTCTATCTCGACCATCTTGTTTTTTGGATATTCCTCATCGGGCATTATATCAGATGCATCGCTATATTTCAGCTTAGCCATTTCATAGCTCTCGCTTTTAAAGAGTTCATCTGCCTCATCGATGGCCGACTTATAGTTACTCATGGCAGCTCTATCCGCTTCAAGCTCACCTAGTGCTTCTTGAGCAGCTTTAACTTTTTGTTGAGCCAACTCATTATCAGGCAGCAAGTTCAAAGCTAATTGATACTCCTCCAGCGCATTCTCAAACTTGGTCTTATTAAACTGTTTGTCACCTGCTGCGATCAGTTTGTCAAAATCCTTTTTAAGTTCCGCCTCACGTTCCAGTCTTTCAGCTTCAGCCAGTGCATCGAGCTTCAGGTTTATTTCATCAACACGCTGTTTAGGGTATGTTTCGTTTGGTTTAATCTCCAAAGCTGATTCATAACCGACCAGAGCATCTTCCCATTGCTGTTTGTCAAAAGCACTATTCCCTTCTTCAACAGCTTCAATGTAAGCTTGCTCCAATGCTTCCGATTCTTGTTGGGCCAACAATGCCGCTTCGGCTTCGTTCAGCTTTTTACTTACATCTGCCCTTTCGGGTAAAATATTCAACGCCTCTTCAAATTTACCAATGGCAGTAGCGAAGTCGCTCTGCCCGAAACTTGCGTCACCTTCGGCAACTAAAGCATTAACACGAGCCTCTCTTTCGGCTTGCAAAGCGGCCATAGCAGCCTCATCAGCCTCAGCAATCTTTTGCTCGATCAATGCAATTTGATTTTTCGGATACGACTCATCGGGAAGAATCTCTCCCGCAGTTTCATACAATGTTCTGGCAGCATCCCAGTTCCCTTGACCAAAATCAACATCAGCTTCAGCAATTGTTTCCTCATAGCGTTGTTGTTTAGCCTGAGCGTCTTCAAATTGGTTTCTAGCAGAATGAGCTGAAGCAATTTTGTCTTCTACTTCGGCGCTCTCCATCACCTCAAGTGCCAACTCATATTGTGCGATTCCTTCGTCAAAGGACTTGTTCTCAATGAAAGTATCTCCCGCTGCTACTAAAGCATCAAACTCCGCTTGTTTCTCTGCTTCTTCAGCAGCTATAGTTTGGTCGATTAGGGAAATGCGGTCTTTCGGATATTGTTCGTCAGGCATAATTGCAG
>CAZKXG010000231.1:0-5186 GCA_964556465.1 uncultured Cryomorphaceae bacterium
CACCATCTGTAGTGACATAGGGACACATCTCATGGGCTTCGGAGTTGATCGGTGCGCCCAAATTCTCGGGCTCGGTCCACTTGCCATCAATATTGAAACTGATGTACAAATCACCACGCCCCAGGGAATTGTTGTAACCTCTGTAAATCAGGTAACTCTCATCAGGAGAGATAAAGGGATCTCCTTCTCCTTTACTTGTGTTCAATAGGCTGTCTAATAGAATTATGTCGTGTCCATTCTGATTTGGTATGGCTTTGTACATATCTCCCGTATCCCATATATTGAAGTAAATCAACCCATTGCTGGTCATTGAACTATAATACGTACTCCTTGAGTCGAGCCAAACTAGATTTGGTGCACTCCATGAAGAATCAGTTCGTTCGATGTACCAGATATTGGTTTTCCCCTCTTCAGCGCCACTGGAGACAGGTCTTTCAGAGGAGAAGTAAAGTCGTTTGCCGTCAGGCGAAAAGAGTGGATCGTACTCGGAATATTCTCCTGAAAAGTCTGCGACTCTCGGTTGGGACCAATTACCTAAGTCATCCATCTCTGTGTAGGAAATAATTCCCAAACCTGGAGAATAGGTTGTAAAATAGAATTCATCCCCGTCGGGAGAGAACGTTCCATTGTACTCATCCAATGGGCTGGCAATCAAATCAGGATTGAGGAGTCTTGGAGTAGATGTCTCTAACATCCCCATGAAAGCCCCCAAACCGTTTACAGAATCAGTCTTCTTTTCATTTTCGGCTTTGCAGCCAACAAACACAGCAACTAGAATTAATAGTGCCGCTGCTTTACTCACCTTTATTCTCATCACTTATTTATTCTTAATCTCCACAAGTAATCCTTTGATGTCTTTGAGAACTTCCATTAGTTCACCAGGCGAAGAAGCAGATGTAGCCTGGCCTTGACCTTTTTGATTTCTTATCACTTCGCGTTGCTCAAGAACGGCTTCTTTAAAGTCATTGGTGTCAATAATGCCGACTAACTTCATATCACTCCCTTGAGGATTACTCTGTCCTGCCGTTTCGATCTTTAACATGCGCAAGTCGAGCCATTGCAAGATGGGGTTATCAATAAAAGTTAGATCCTGAATATTCTCCAATGGAATGGTCTTTTCGACCTTAAAAAACACGCCCTTTTTGAACTCTAAATTTCTATCGGTCAGCTGGCACATCAAGCCGTTATAGTGTCTTCGTGAATAATACTGACCAAACCCTAGAAACCAAAAGATAAGCAATGGAATACCGATAAATGAAATAGCAAGAAGAAACGCTACAGTAATGAACTTATAGGTTTTTATTCTTGGGTTGAATTCGGCTACGCGAAGTACTCGAGTGGTAGTTGACATGAACGATAATTAACATGAATGAATTAAGTGTAAGAGGCCCCGTGAAGAGCGGCACGAAACCGATATTTTGATTATGCTATTTATAATATCAGCTCAGGCGGTAAATTTCCTGAATCCCCGAAAGAATCTCGCGAAAGTTGATTTTCAAATCGATCAATTTCCCTGAATGAATGTCAAACACCCAACCGTGCACAGTCAATCCTCGGTCCAAATAAGCCTTCTGTACTGTTGCGGTTTTCAATACATTGACACACTGCTCCTGTACATTTAATTCTACTAGCCTCTTATACTTTTGCTCTTCGTCAGTTATAGCGTTCAGTTCTGTTTTGTGAATGCGGTAGACATCACGTATGTTTCTCAGCCAAGAATTGAGCAAGCCCAAATCAGCAGCTTGCATAGCAGCCTTCACACCACCGCAATAGTAATGACCGCATACTACAATGTGCTTCACCTCCAAAGTTCCTACAGCATATTCGATGACGGACATCGAACTGAGGTCAGTGTTGGGAACCAAGTTGGCAATGTTTCTATGTACAAAAACATCACCCGGCTGTCCTCCCATAAGCTCTTCTGCCGTAACACGGCTATCTGAACAACCAATGTAAAGTATCTCAGGGTTCTGTCCTTTTGATAGGTCTGAAAAGTATTCAGAATCAAGGCTAAGCTTTTGCTTTACCCAATCTTCATTGTTCTTGAATATAGTTTGAATGTTCATTTCTTGTTCAGTATTGATTCAGGTCAGTCTGCAATATGCTAATAAACTACAAAACAATGGACCTTGGTGAGAAAGTCAGCTTAGGAAATGAAACGCACTCATTGGCGCGAGCAGCTGTACAGGTGCTGCTGCGGTATCTATTAAGCTCTTATCAAATAACGCAGAAAGTTAGATCACTAACCAACTGCATGGATTCTCTAGTAGTGGCTTAGTTAAAAACCGTGTACATCTCATCTATGTTTTCATTCGATTTCAGATAAATAAACTCTCTATTAGCATCGATAATAATGTCAAATCGCTTTATTAAATCTGCTCCCATCAAGCTCACCTTATGCTGATCAAGCGACCCTTCGAAAAAACCAACGGGAATATTTCTAAAGGTGACCTCCCCTATTCTGAATTCGGGCAAGTTTCCCTTTTTGGTTAAAAGAGTATTCCCATAAGAGTCTTGTAGTTTTTGCTCGGATGTAATTTCAATTCGTCTACCTAGATCTTTATCCTGAACAAAAACATCATCGAAGAGAATGGCTCCTCCATAACCGGAGTGAATCAAAAAGTGATTTTGATAAGCTTGATTGTCCAAAATAGCAGAGGCCGACACAAAGATCATCCCATCCTCATAATTTGCCGGTAGTTTAAAATACCCTTCAGGACAAGAAGGCGTAGCGGAATGTATGACGAGAATCTCACTTGTGAAATTTATCTCTACTGCTTTACCGTAGAAAAGATCCAAACCAATTTTACCATCTGACCCAGGTCCCGAGTTGGTCGTTTCTCTTAAATAAAGACTATCAAGGACCATCACTCCCATTCTGAATGAATTGCTTTTACTTCCACGAGATTGACTCCGCCCGCCCCAGCTGTAAACTTCTTGCTCAGAGTTCCATGTCATGGATTTTAGTTTGGAACCTCCATCTTTCGTTAAAGAGAGGGAGCCTCCGGCCGTATGAAACATCATTGTTACCGAATCTTCATTATTCAACACTGCCTCAACCAAAATATTATTGTGGCTGTTCAGGCTGAAAGGAATCGTATCGCTCTGCCCTTGGCAAAGGTTACCCAAAATTGATACGGCGAGAAACAACAAGACAAAAGGATAATGAAAAACGGTATTTCTCAATTTTTCTAAACTTTAATGGATTTAAGAACCACTCCCTTAGGACTCTTAAAGCTTGAATATGCAGTTAAAGATGAAATATAAGCTGAAAAAGAACCAATGGATAGAAATAACAACTACGTTACCGCTTTTTAACAACTGACACATAAAGACCTCTACACACTCCTGAACTTCCGGAAAACCGATCATTATTGGATTTCTACTTCGGTCATTCACCTTCTAAACATGCATACTTCATTATTATAAATCAAGTGATTTGAATTGAACGAAAAGCTCAATTCATTAAGATTCTTGTTATTTGCTGCAAGAAGTATCGAATTTACGTTGCTGATATAGTCCATCTTAAGTGATCCTTTTTCTTACGTTCTCTTAAAAAAACAGGCCCTCTCAAAATTGACTGCTAAAATCATCCGATGCCTGCTTTTTGATTTTTTTTTTGGTCTCCTTGCATATATCCAAGAGATATTACTACCTTAGTGCCATGCTTGGAAAACAGCACTGTGGGATATCATTCTTTCATCGTCTCACTCTAAATCGTCTCACGGTGTTCCAAGATAGTTTTTCTGTTTCATAGCCTCGAAAGCCCTTCAAACGTGAAGGGCTTTCGAGATTTTATACCCTAAGTGATTTCTTCAGCGATCTTCCGATCATTAGAATTTTTTTACCGATACAGGCTTCCGCAGACTTTGATTGCAAAAATTGGGACTCCACAATTGGCATCTATTGGAATGTTAAATTAAAATGAATGTCTGTTTAATTGACAGAGCTATTATTAGGAATCAATTGGGTCTTTTCCTTTAGCATCCGCGAAATCAGGAATTGCGTTTATTCTAGTTCTCTTTTTATCGTTAAATTTTACAGGTCAGTATGTTTCATTCAGTTTAGGGCTCGACAAGGGCGTTTACTCCTTGTCTGTCATGTCTTACAACTTTGAAGAATGTGCTCCTCCTGAATGGTTAGGTCGATGTCTCGAAACATTTTACGGTCCTTTCAGTACGCTCTAAATCCCTTTGCTTGCTAATTCTAGACTTTTAACAGACAAGTCAAATAGATCTTCTCTTCACTTGGAAGTGGGTTACGGTTATGGAATTACTTGCGGTAGTTATGAGGAAATAAGATCTTACGACGAAATCAATAAGACCATCGAAATTGTTCAAATTCAGTTGGGCAATCCTCACCTGTGGAGTGCGGGTTTGGAATTCAGGCGTTACGTATCTGAGAAAGTAACCTTCACAATCGGTGGTAAGTTTCGCTATTTGAAGGATATTCCGTGCGATGCAACTACAGGCATAAATTTGAGTCACACACGGTACTCTATTAAAATCGGAATGGATTTTTCCCACAAGAAATTGACAGAGTAAATCTATGGCTTCAACTTTTCTGAATAGAGGCTTAATTCACAGTTGAGAGTATAATCATGATTGAATTTCCGTTTTCTCAAAAGAGTAGAAATATTGCATATTTGCGCTCTAAAACATGTGTTGATGACTTTTATGATTCGTGCTGCAAGCCTTATTTCTTTACTGTTTTTTTCCTGTTTCATATCCAATGCCCAAACCAATGACTTGATTGATTTAGAGTTTGGCACGGTCAATCACTTCGATGTGGCCACCTGGAACATTGAATGGTTTCCAAAAAATGGAGAAACAACCATTGAATATGTGGTTGAAATCATTGAAGAGCTCGAATTGGATGTTATCGCCATTCAAGAAATAGACGAACCCGAGGAATTTGAGTATCTGCTCAGCTTGTTGCAAGGTTATGATGGCTATTACCAAGACGGCGAGTACGCCAGGCTAGGCTTTATTTACAATACCCAATCCGTAACGGTAAACGAGCAATACGAGATTTTCGACAATGGTAGTTATGGTAATCCATTTCCTCGTCCACCATTGGTCATGGAATTGACTTTCATGGGTGAGCATGATTTTGTGGTTATCAACAATCATTTTAAATGTTGCGGAAATACAATTTTGGATCCCGATGATTTTTGGGACGAAGAA
>CAZKXG010000232.1:0-5127 GCA_964556465.1 uncultured Cryomorphaceae bacterium
TTACCGTAAAAACGATTACCCCAAAGCCCTCAGTGGTTTTGAATATGTGGTTCAGCAGCCCGTAGGTCAGTTCACAGAACCATCTCTCTTAGGTGCCGCAACTATCCGCTTTAAGCAAAACGACTACGAAGAAGCGCTCGCTCACTTTCGATCTTTGGAAGGTGTTGCGGAGTTTTCGGTGAATATTTTAAGGGCACAAACCGGTCAGATGCGAACTAATTACCAGCTTGGTAACTATGAAGATGCAGTGGTAGCTATCGAGAAAGTTCTCAGCAATGAGAATGTGACCGCTGAACTTGAAGTAGAGGCCAGATTAAACCGTGCAAGAATCAATTTTACAGAGAGAAATTACGAGGAAGCGGAGCCCGACTACATGTGGCTAGCTGCCAAGAAGGCGACGGAAGAAGGAGCTGAATCTAAGTTCCGATTGGCACAAATAGCTTACAGCCGAGAAGAATTGGACAATGCCGAAGCGATGGTTTTTGAGTTGATAAAGGAGTTCCCGGCTTCAGACTACTGGAAGGTAAAATCGTTTATTCTATTGGCTGATGTTTACGCCGCACGAGACGATTTCTTTCAAGCAAAGGCCACCTTGCAAAGCGTAATTGATAACGTAAATACTCCCGCATTGGTGAAGGAAGCCGAGGCCAAATTGGATTCGATCCTCCAAAAGGAAAGTGAATTTATCTCGGCAGGCGATACCATTGCAGCTCCCGACACGCTGGATTACGAAGACGAGTACCGCGAACTAATCAAAGAAGATTGATGAAAGCCATGAAACGACCTATCCTTTTATACCTTTTTGCTTTTGGTCTGGCCATAGCTTCGTACGCTCAAGATGGTGGAGATTTTGATCAAACGCAAGTCATTACAGGAGACCGAACCCTTACCGTTCAGAAAGCATTCAAAATTTCGGAAGCTGCAACACCGAAAGATATTGAGGTAACACCCGGGAAGTTGTCTTATCAAATGATTCCGAAAAGACCGGCGCTAACGGTGGAAGTAGACACCATTGCACCTGCGAAGGTGAAAGTGCGTGAGCCACTGGAAAAACTCTATAAAGGTTTTGTAAAAGGTGGAGTAGGGACTTTTGCTACACCTTACGTCGAGGCCTATTATGCTTCAGATCGCGATCGCGATGTTTCGTACGGTGCCCACCTCAGACACCTTTCGCACAATGATGGGGTTAATCGTCCCGTTGGTTTTAGCGGAATGAGCCAAAATGCAATCGACGTGTGGGGTAAGAAAATTTTCAAACAACATAGCTTTCAGGCCGATCTGGGCTATCAACTGAATACTTGGCACTATTACGGTTTCGATCCGCAGGATGCGGATATCGACAGAGACGATTACAGACAGCGGTTTAACCTTTTCGATTTAAACACGGGCTGGAGAAGCTACTACCGTGATTCTTCAAAGGTGAATCACGACATCGGTTTGGATTTTTACTACCTCGATGACAGCTACGAGTCCAATGAATTTGGCGTAAATGCCACGGCAGATTTGCACAGCTACCGAGGCGATCAGTTCTACACTCTGGATTTGGGGTTTGATCTTATCAGCTATCAGGGCGGAGGTCTACAACCTTTTGCATTCATGGACGATAGCACTACTGCCATCGCGGCTGATGACGCAACCAATGCCATTTTCCACGCTACTCCTAAAGTCATCTTAAGGAGAGATGGACTCAGGGCTGAAGTAGGCTTGGGACTTTACGGACGATTTTCAAACCAAGCACGATTTCACGCTTTTCCCGATTTGGAATTCAGTTATGCCCTATTCAACAATATTTTTGTGCCTTATGCCGGAATTACGGGAAACGTGGAGCGAGTGAGTTACCGCACACTTACTGAAGACAATCCGTTCGTTCTTTCGCAAATCCCTCTTGAAAATACCATCAATCGATACCGTATATTCGGAGGTTTTCGCGGAAGCGTAAGCAGTCAATTAAGCTTCAATGTGGCAGCTTCTTACCAGAAAGGAGATAATACACCGCTTTTTGTAAACGATACCTTAGTGAGTCGTGAGAATCGTTTTTCGGTGATTTATGATGAGGTGAAAACCCTGACTTTTATGGGAGAGGTTACTTATCTTAATGAAGGTCAGTGGGGCGCTACCTTCAGAGGTCAGATTTTTAGCTATAGTACAAAGAACGAAGACGAGGCTTGGCACTTGCCGAATTTTGAATTCAACCTAGAAGGCCATTACAATCTCTATGATAAGTTCATCATAGCTGCTAATGTC
Source organism: uncultured Cryomorphaceae bacterium (assembly GCA_964556465.1). Taxonomy (GTDB): domain Bacteria; phylum Bacteroidota; class Bacteroidia; order Flavobacteriales_D; family Cryomorphaceae; genus JAKVAV01. Next base: position 2,245 of record CAZKXG010000232.1, read on the forward strand.
AACTTTATCGGTAGTCGGCAGGTGAAGTCTCTGTGGCCGATTCCAGACCAGGCGGCAGAAGATGGAGGCTATTGGAAGGTGGAATTGGATCCTTATCTCGACTTGGGACTCTCAGTTGAGTATCGCTATACCACGCGCCTCTCAGCTTTTATCGAGGCCAATAATCTCACCGCCACGAAGTACGATATTTACTACCGCTTCCCTGCTCAAAGAGCTTTCGTTATGGGTGGAGTGAAGTACTCATTCTAAGGGAGATTTCCATCCTTTTTATTGCCGTTTTTAGCGAGCTGTTGAAAACGCAATTATTTTGTTGATAAACATCAGTATTTACGCACCTTTCAGAACTATTTAATGAAAGGAAATGCGTATTTTTGCATGCAACATTAATATCTATTAATCAGACATTTATGACTGAAGATCAGAAAAAGCAACCATCCGCTTATGGAGCTGGTAATATTCAAGTACTTGAAGGACTGGAAGCGGTTAGGAAAAGACCGGCCATGTACATTGGCGATGTTGGAGTAAAAGGTCTCCATCACTTGGTTTATGAGGTAGTTGACAATTCAATTGACGAAGCTCTCGCAGGATATTGTGACACGATTGATGTGATCATCAATACGGACAATTCCATAAGCGTAAAAGATAACGGTCGAGGAATTCCTACAGACTTTCACGAGAAGGAAGGGAAATCAGCGCTGGAAGTAGTTATGACTGTCTTGCACGCTGGGGGTAAGTTTGATAAAGACACATACAAAGTATCAGGTGGATTGCATGGGGTAGGTGTATCTTGTGTAAATGCCCTTTCTGATAAATTGGTAGCTACCGTTTACCGTGATGGTAAGATATGGGAGCAAGAGTATAGCCAGGGAAAGCCACAATATGAGGTAAAAATAATTGGTGAAACTGCCGAGAGTGGAACGATGGTTACTTTCCATCCTGATCCCGAAATTTTTGAAGTAATAGAATACAGCTATGATACTCTTGCTACCAGAATGCGAGAGTTGGCTTTTTTGAATAAGGGAATTCGTATAGGTTTACAAGACCTTAGACAACTCGATGAGGATGGTAATCCCAGAGAGGAATCATTCTTCTCTGAGGGTGGTCTTTATGAATTTGTTGAGTTCTTGGATCAATCAAGAGAGCGACTTATTTCTCACCCCATTTACATGGAAGGAGAAAAGAATGGTATTCCGGTAGAGGTTGCTATGATTTACAACACTTCTTTTAGTGAGAATATCCATGCTTACGTAAACAATATCAATACGCATGAGGGTGGAACTCACCTTCAGGGATTTCGTCGTGGATTGACTGCTACACTCAAGAAGTATGCTGAGGATTCAGGAATGCTGAGTAAGTTGAAGTTTGAAATTGCCGGTGATGACTTTCGCGAAGGATTGACTGCTGTAATTTCCGTTAAGGTTCAGGAGCCTCAATTTGAAGGTCAGACCAAGACAAAATTGGGTAACCGTGAAGTGAATGCTCCTGTTTCTCAGGCCGTTTCTGAAATGTTGACGCATTATTTGGAGGAGAATCCAAACGACGCTCGAGCTATTGTTAATAAAGTGATTCTCGCCGCTACAGCTCGTCATGCAGCTCGAAAGGCGCGTGAGATGGTTCAGCGTAAAAATGTGCTTTCATCAACAGGTCTTCCCGGAAAATTAAGTGACTGCTCTGACAAAAATCCGGAGAACTGCGAGATCTACCTGGTTGAGGGAGATTCGGCAGGTGGAACGGCTAAGCAAGGTCGTGCACGTGAGTTTCAAGCCATCCTGCCACTTCGAGGAAAAATCCTCAACGTGGAGAAGGCTATGCAACACAAGATTTTCGATAATGAGGAGATTAAGAATATCTACACCGCACTAGGTGTGCGCGTGGGTACGGAAGAAGACAGCAAAGCACTGGATATTTCAAAACTGCGTTACCACAAGGTGATCATCATGTGTGATGCCGACGTAGATGGTAGCCATATTGAAACATTGATCTTGACATTCTTTTTCAGGCATATGCGCGAGTTGGTAGATGGAGGAAATATCTTCATCGCTACTCCTCCTCTTTATCAATTGAAGAAAGGAAGTCAGATTCGCTATGCATGGAATGATGAGCAGCGCGATCAATTTGTGGAGGAGATGAAAGGAGCGGCAAAAGACAGTTCAGTAGGAATACAGCGCTACAAAGGTCTGGGAGAAATGAATGCTGAACAGCTTTGGGAAACGACTATGAATCCCGAAACCAGAACGCTGCGACGAGTTGAAATCGATAATGCGGTTGAGTCTGATCGAATCTTCTCCATGTTAATGGGCGATGACGTTCCACCGCGTCGTGATTTTATCGAGAAGAATGCGAAATACGCGAATATTGACGTTTAGAAGTCAAAGAAATAAATGATTGAAAAGCGGTTCCTTTGGGGCCGCTTTTCTTATTGATTGGGATTCGTCAATATCAGGTCCAAAAATATAGGCAAGTGATCGCTGTACCCGCCTTTGTAAGCTGGCCCCTGATACGTCCTGTGTGTGACGGAGTTTCCTGCCGCATTTTTTTTGAGTAGCCAAGGAGCATCAAATACGCCCACATGTCCGTAACTCGTGAAAGTTCTCCCTTCTTGTAAGAGGTTTTCGCTCACAATGAATTGATCGAGAACTCCCCACTCGCCCGCAAAGCTATGTGTGCCAAACTTGTGTTTGATGGGAAACATGAGGTTTACCAAATCACCTTTTTCTACGGTTTCCAAGCTGTTTTTGGTACCTAGACTTTCGGTCAAACTCAAATCGTCTGGCTCGTCATTGAGGTCGCCCGTTATGACGATCAAAGGATTTTCAAAACGGCTTTGGAGGCTATCCACTTTTTGCCGAAGAACAGAAGCAACATAGGCTCTGGAAGGTTCAG
>CAZKXG010000233.1:0-4141 GCA_964556465.1 uncultured Cryomorphaceae bacterium
CGTAGCTCGTAGCTCGTAGCTCGTAGCTCGTAGCTCGTAGCTCGTAGCTCGTAGCCAAAATAAAAAAACCACCTCACCACTCAATACTTAATACTTAATACTTAATACTTAATACAAATCTAAAAGTTGAAGAAATGAAAAACATGGTAAACAGAGTACAACTCATCGGTCGCCTCGGAATGGATCCCGAAATGCGCAAATTCGATAACGGAACGACAATGGCACGCATGAGCCTCGCCACTGATGCCGGTCATAAAGATGCCAACGGCAATTACGTCAAAGACACCCACTGGCATACTCTCGTAGCCTGGGGGAAAGTAGCCGAACTTACTGAGAAATTCCTTGCCAAAGGAAACGAGGTGGCTATAACCGGAAAACTGGTAAATCGCTCCTACGAAGACAAAGACGGCAAGAAGCGCTACACTACGGAAGTTCAACTTGTCGAGTTTATCAAGACCGAAAAGAAATCGGCTTAACCGACCAATCGCCACGCAAAGAGCCCGCTGTTGAAAAACCGCGGGCTTTTTCATTTCAAACCATTTCAATTCCCTCTTCAATTAAGTACGTTTACTTCCAATCGAAGATCTAGTGATTTGAAAAACCTGTTCTACATTGCTCTTGCTATGGCGTTTGCGCTCAGCTCCTGTAGCGAATCCCCCACTACTTCAGCTCCTGAGTCCAACTACAGCCTTATTCCCCGTCCGCAAAATCTGATAGCTTCGGAAGGTTCGCTCCACTTGAATGAAAGCTTTTCAATCGATGCCCCCATAAAATTGGAGTCGGCTCAACAGTTGCTGACTACTTTTCTCGTAGGTCGTACTGAGCTAGTCGAATTGGAGGGTTCAGCTAACGTCTCTATTCACCTCAGTTTGGACACCACTCGCTCCTACCAAAAAGAAGGCTACCATCTGGAAATAAACCAAGGCGGAGTAGCACTCAGCTCAAACTCCACGGAAGGAATTCATCGCGGTATTGCCACGCTTATGCAGTTGATCATGCTAAATGGCAAAGACGAAAATCACTTCTTGCCTTTTGTCACAATCAACGATTGGGCATCCTTCGCCCACCGCGGTTTATTGCTTGATTGCTCCCGCCACTTCTTCCAAGTTGAGGTGATCAAAAAGTACATTGACCTTTTGGCTTTTTACAAAATGAACACCCTCCACTGGCACCTCACCGAAGATCAAGGCTGGAGGATTGCCATAGAAAAATACCCCAAGCTCACCGAGATTGGCGCTTACCGCACAGAGCCCGACGGAAGCACATACGGTGGCTATTATTCCAAAGAGGAGATCAAAGAAATCGTTGCATATGCTTCAGAGCGGGCCATCGAAGTCATTCCCGAAATTGAACTGCCCGGGCATTCCCAAGCGGCTATCGCAGCCTATCCGCATCTATCGTGCAAAGGAGAGCAGGTAGAAGTTGCAAACGATTGGGGCGTTTTCAAAGAAATTTACTGTGCGGGTAACGATAGTGTTTTCCTCTTTTTAGAAGATGTGCTCACTGAAGTGATGGAGCTCTTCCCCTCGGAATACATCCACATCGGCGGAGACGAAGCCCCCAAGGTGAGGTGGGAAGAATGCGATAAATGCCAACGCAGAATCAAAGAAGAAGGCCTGGCCGATGAAGCAGAGTTGCAGAGCTACTTTATCCAACGCATCCAGGGTTTTCTTCGTAAACAAGGAAAGCAGATCATCGGCTGGGATGAGATTCTGGAAGGCGGTTTGGCAGATGGAGCCATAGTGCAGTCCTGGCGAGGGATGGAAGGTGGAATCGAAGCAGTGCAGCACGGCAATCAAGCCATCATGTCCCCCACTTCTCACGCTTATTTCGATTATGCCTTAGATGCCATTGATCTGGAGAAGGTTTACAGTTTTAACCCCATCCCACAGGGTCTTACCCCTAACGAACAAGAACTGATCATCGGTGGGGAGTGCAATATGTGGACAGAGCGCGTTCTTGATGAACGAACCCTCGACAGCCGAATATTCCCGAGATTATTGGCCATGGCCGAAGTACTCTGGTCGGATTCAACGAACAAAGACTTTTCCGAATTTACCAAACGAGTGCAGTCTCACTACCCTATTTTAGAGAAGTACCATGTGCAATACGGAAGAGAATCCGTTGCCATGAGCCACGAAATGGAACTTGACATAGGTGTAGCTTACCTGCGGCTTATTCCCTATTCCGAGGCTATTGCGCTGAAGTACCATTATGACTGTCCCACTTGTGAGGTAAATGAGGTCGAGTACAATAGTCTCATCCCCATTCAAAAGTCTGGTACCATTGGCATACAGCCGTACAAGGAAGGACAGCCTTATGGCGACTCGATCTATATTCCCGTTGTACAGCACGAGGCGGTAGATGCTGAAGTAACTTACCGTTCGGAGTATAGCGATTGGTACACAGCAGGTGGAGAAAATGGCTTGGTAGACGGTAAAATCGGCACTCTCAATTTCCGTGATGGGAGCTGGCAAGGCTTCTGGGGCAGCGACTTAGAATGCACCGTTCAACTATATGCACCGGCAGAAATCTCGTCTGTTACGGCTCATTTTTACCAGTATAACAATTCATGGATTTTCATCCCCACCGAAATGTCCGTTGATGTTTCCTCTGACGGCACTAATTGGGAGTCGTGGGGGACGACAAAGAGTGAAAATGATCCGAAGCAACGAGGGAAATACATTATGCCGATTACAATAACCGCAGAAACGCCCGAACGGGTTACCTTTATACGGCTTACCGCCAAAAACCTGGGCGTTGTTCCCGATTGGCATGAGGCTGCAGGATCAGACGCATGGATATTTATCGATGAAATAATCGTCGAATGACTTTAGAAGTTTGTATAGATTCATTAGAAGGTGCTGAATTGGCAAAGCGCTATGGCGCGCAGCGAGTCGAACTTTGCTCTGCCCTTTCAGTGGGTGGATTGACTCCGAGCATCGGGTTGTTAGTGGCATGTGCTGAAGTAACCGAAGTACACGCGATGTTGCGACTCCGCGAAGGCGATTTTACTTACTCTTCAAAAGAGATCAAAATCATGCTCGACGATATCGACTTTCTGGCAAATGCCGGGGCCAGTGGAGTCGTCTTTGGCTGTTTGACCGAGAGCAAGGCCATTGACCTTAAAGCAAGTGCAGAACTGATCAAAGAAGCGAGGATTCTTGGGTTAGAAGCGACTTTTCACAGAGCATTCGATTTTTCAGATAACCCGAAAGAATCTCTGAACAAGCTGATTGATCTGGGCTTTGACCGCTTGCTCACTTCGGGACAAAAGCCAAGAGCTATTGAAGGTATTGACCTGATTCGTGATTTGGTAGATCTGGCAGATGGTCGAATTGAGATTATGGCAGGAAGCGGTGTAAATGCCACGCATGCTTTGAAGCTGGCAAATGCCGGTGTGGATGCTTTGCATTTCACATCGCACATCCCCAAAGAGACAAAAGACTCCTTTGGAATGGGACTCACGACCATCCCTGATACCAATAAAATTAAATCTATTGCAAAGCTTTTTCGATGAGATTATTAATTCTTGTATTTCTTTTGGAATCGATTGGTGCATGTAAACTCAATACCAAAGAACTTATTCGGTCCGAGCGCACCCTTCACAAGAATTGGGAATTCAGTCAAGATGGAGATTCTGCTTTTCGATTGGCAAATGTGCCCGGTCAAGTTCATCTCGACTTGCTTGCAAGCGGCATCATCGAAGAACCGTTTTGGCAAGACAATGAATTGAAGCAGCGATGGATTGAACAAGAGAACTGGATCTACAAAAAAGAGTTTAATGTCTCATCGAGACAACTAAAAAACGAAAACATAGAACTCGTCTTTGAAGGACTCGATACCTATGCCGAGGTTTTCCTGAATGGAGATAGCATACTCATGGCTGACAATATGTTTCGCACATGGCGGGTCAATGCCAAGCCTTTTCTCAAAAAAGGTGTGAACGAATTGCGGATCCTCTTTGAATCTCCTGTCAACCATAACCGAGAATTCGTATCCGACTATCGTCATCAACTTCCTTCGGGTAATGAAACCGATGACATTCCCGTAAAAGTAGCTGCCTTTACCCGAAAAGCTTCCTACCACTTTGGTTGGGATTGGGGTCCGAAATTACCCGATTCAGGTATTTGGAGAAAGG
>CAZKXG010000233.1:4151-5113 GCA_964556465.1 uncultured Cryomorphaceae bacterium
AACTGGTGACTTGGAACAAAGTCAGAATCAAGAATGCCTACACAAGAGCACTCTCAGCAAATCGGGAAGTAGCCCACATGCGCACCGTGATAGAAATAGAGGCTTCCACCCCAGGCATTTACGAAGTATTATTAAAACAAAAAACAAAGATTGTCAACCTCAAGGCAGGAACAAATACTATTGTCCATGACTTTGATATCCACAAACCGAATCTCTGGTGGACGAATGGTCTTGGCAAGCCTCATCTCTATTCACAAAAGATCAAGCTGCGAATTGATAAGACCGTATTGGACTCCATTACCGATACATATGGTGTTCGAACAATAGAGTTGATCAATGAGCCTGATAGCATTGGGACCTCATTCTATTTTAAATTAAATGGCAAACCCGTTTTTATGAAAGGTGCGAATTACATTCCACAGGATGTTTTTCTGTCGCGCGTCACTCCCGAGAAATACCAAGCCCTCATAGCTACCGCCAAAGAAGCCCATATGAATATGCTTCGGGTCTGGGGCGGCGGTATTTATGAGCAAGACCTTTTTTACGATCTCTGCGATCAAAATGGAATCTTGGTATGGCAAGATTTTATGTTTGCGGGTAGCCTCTATCCCGATGACGATGGCTTTAAGGAAAACGTCGCTAAGGAAATTGTAGATAATATCGTGCGGCTTCGCTCCCACCCTTGTATAGCATTGTGGTGTGGCAATAATGAGATTGAGGTTGCTTGGAAAAATTGGGGTTGGCAAAACCAATACGGTTATTCAGAGCAAGACTCAGTGGAGATTTGGAATAACTACGTTTCCATTTTTCAAGAACTCATTCCCGAATTGGTAGCTGAATACCATCCCGGTGCATCTTACACGAGCACCTCACCGCTCAGCAATTGGGGAACAGCTGAAAACTTCAACCACAGCTCCATGCATTACTGGGGAGTGTGGCACGGTCGAGAGCCTTTTGAGCGC
>CAZKXG010000234.1:0-4949 GCA_964556465.1 uncultured Cryomorphaceae bacterium
GGGATTACCTCTTCGGCGTATTTTGTTTTTAATCTCGGGGTGTACATGATTATACCTGTTCTCCTGATTTCTTAAAATATCTTACCGAATTTCCATCGGCATCTTTCTTGTATCCGATTCTATCTCCTTTCTTAGTAGTAGGATCTACTACAAGTAGGTTAGAAATATGGATAGGCGCTTCCTTTTTGGTGATTCCACCTTGAGGATTAGCCGCGCTGGGCTTAGTATGACGAGACACGATGTTTACGCCCTCTACGATAGCGCGATATTTATCACGCTGAACGCTTACAACACGACCTGTAGCCCCTTTGGACTCACCTGTCGTTACTTGTACAGTATCTCCTTTCTTGATGTAAATTTTCATCTCTTCGAGTTTGCGTAATTAAATTACCTCTGGTGCTAGTGATACTATTCTCATAAACTGCTTTTCGCGAAGCTCACGAGCCACAGGACCGAAAATTCGAGTTCCTCTCATCTCTCCCGCATTGTTCAAAAGAACAACTGCGTTATCGTCAAAGCGGATATACGAACCATCGAGTCGACGCACTTCTTTGCGTACTCGGACCACTACGGCTCTGGAAACCATACCTTTCTTAACGTTTCCTGAAGGCATCGCATCTTTAACTGTGATCACTATTTGATCGCCAATAGACGCATACCGACGTTTAGTGCCTCCGAGTACTCGGATACAAGCCACTTCTTTGGCACCACTATTATCGGCAACTCTTAGCCTACTTTCCTGCTGTATCATTTCAAAAATTATTTAGCTCTTTCCAATACTTCGACCAAACGCCAATTCTTGCGTTTACTTAATGGTCTTGTTTCCATGATTTTAACCGTGTCACCAGGGTTGCAGTCATTCGTTTCGTCGTGTGCGACAAATTTTGTGGTTTTCTTTACGAACTTCCCGTAAAGACCATGCTTTACTTTCCGCTCTACCACTACTGTGATGCTCTTGTCCATCTTGTTCGATGAAACCACACCAATACGTTGTTTTCTAAGATTTCTCTCTGACATGATTCAGATGGTCTTTATTTCTTCTCGCTAAGTTGACGTTCACGCACTGCAGTTTTCAATCTGGCAACAGTTCTTCGTTGCGCTCTCAACTGCATCGGGTTTTCTAAGGCAGCAACAGCATGGTTCAGCCTTAATTTCCCAAAATTCTCTTCTTCGATCTCCAATTTTTCGATAAGCTCATCGGTCGTAAGATCTTTAATGTCTTTTGCTTTCATAATTTCTTATGCTTGAACACTGTAGTCGCGTCGAACCACAAATTTTGTTTTTACCGGCAACTTTTGTGAGGCAAGTCGCAAAGCTTCTTGAGCTACCTCTAAAGGAACAGAGTCAACTTCAAAGAGAATTCGACCTGGTCGCACTACTGCTACCCAGTGACTGGGGGCTCCTTTCCCCTTACCCATACGTACCTCTGCAGGCTTCGAAGTGATAGGCTTATCCGGAAAAATTCTAATCCAAACTTTACCTTCACGCTTCATGTATCTGTTCAGTGCGATACGAGCGGCTTCGATTTGACGAGAAGTAATAAAACCCTCATCCATCGTTTTGATTGCGAAGGATCCGAATGCAATGGTAGCTCCACGGGAAGCAATTCCCTTGATGCGGCCTTTCTGCATTTTTCTAAACTTCGTTCTCTTCGGTTGTAACATTGCTGTTCGTCTTAATCCTTATAAATTCTTACTTACGTCTTGCTCTTGGCTTGCGGTTTCCACCACCCCCACCAGGGCGTGGTCCTCCCGGAGAATTGCTCTTCTCAAAAGAAGGAGAAAGATCTCTCTTACCATATACTTCACCCTTACAAATCCAAACTTTCACTCCAAGGCGCCCCATCTTTGTATGGGCCTCAGCTTGGTAATAGTCTATATCTGCACGGAAAGTATGCAATGGTGTTCTACCTTCCTTATAAGATTCGGTTCTTGCCATTTCAGCTCCATTCAGTCGACCTGAAACAGTAACCTTAATACCTTCAGCACCCATTCTCATGGTAGCTGCAATAGACATCTTCACTGCACGTCTGAAGGAAATTCTACCTTCAATTTGGCGTGCTATACTTTCCGCAACTAATCTCGCATCAAGTTCAGGTCTCTTTACCTCGAAAATGTTGATTTGAACTTCCTTGTTAGTCAGCTTCTTCAACTCTTCCTTTAGCTTATCAACTTCAGACCCACCTCTTCCGATAATTACGCCGGGACGAGCTGTCTTAATTGTTATTGTAACCAATTTCAGTGTACGTTCGATAATCACTGCGGCTACGCTAGCTTTCGCCAAACGAACGTCCAAATACTTCCGTATTTTGTCGTCTTCAACTATTTTATCGCTGTAATCACGACCTCCATACCAGTTTGAATCCCATCCGCGGATGAATCCCAGTCTATTTCCTATAGGGTTGGTTTTCTGTCCCATATTATTTCGCGCTATCTAAAATGATGGTTACGTGATTTGATCTTTTTCTTATTCGGTGAGCTCTTCCCTGTGGAGCAGGTCTCAACCTTTTTAGCATCCGACCACTGTCAACTGAAATCTCTTTGATAATCAAGTTTTCTTCGTCAGTACTTTTGTCTTCGTTCTTTGCTTGCCAGTTTGCAATGGCTGAAAGAACTAGTTTCTCTAAACGTCGAGCTGCGTCTTGGGGCATGAACTTCAACATGTTCAATGCTTGCAATACGTTTTCACCACGGATAACGTCTGCTACTTTTCGCATTTTTCGTGGAGAAGTCGGAACATTGTTCAACTTGGCGATAGCCAAAGTTTTTCTTTCCTCTTTCCTTTTCTCAGCTGCGATATGTTTTCTTGATCCCATTACTAATTCAGTTTAAGTCGGTTCTACCGCTTCTTGTCTTTTCGATTTCCAGCATGACCACGGTAAGTGCGTGTCGGGGCAAATTCGCCAAACTTGTGTCCTACCATGTTTTCAGTTACATACACAGGAATAAATTTGTTCCCATTGTGAACTGCTATAGTCATACCTACAAACTCAGGAGTAATCGTACTAGCTCTAGACCAAGTCTTGATTACTGATTTCTTTCCACTACTCTGTGCGGCTTCCACGCGGCTCAGTAATTTGTAGTGTACGAAAGGTGGTTTTTTGAGTGATCTACTCATATCTCAATTATTTCTTTCTTCTTTCGATAATGTACTTATTCGAAGCCTTCTTCTTGTTGCGCGTCTTGTATCCTTTTGCAGGAATTCCATTACGCGAACGAGGGTGACCTCCAGAATTACGGCCTTCACCACCACCCATTGGGTGATCAACAGGGTTCATAACTACTCCCCGAACTCTTGGACGGCGACCTAACCAGCGGCTACGTCCTGCTTTACCTGAACGAACCAAGAAGTGATCTCCGTTTGAAACAGATCCTATGGTTGCTAAGCAAGTAACAAGTACCATTCTTGTTTCGCCTGAAGGCATCTTAAGAATAGCATACTTACCATCGCGAGCATTCAATTGAGCATATGTTCCCGCACCTCTCGCTAATACACCTCCCTGACCAGGACGCATCTCGATATTGTGAACAACTGTTCCCAATGGAATTTCACTTAAGTAAAGTGTATTCCCGACATCAGGGGAAACCCCTTCACCGCTCTTGATAGTCTGTCCAATTTGGATTCCTTCGGGAGCAATGATGTAACGTTTCTCACCATCAGTGTATTGAACCAAGGCAATACGTGCAGTTCTATTTGGATCGTATTCTACCGTTTTTACTTCGGCTTCCATCCCATGCTTATCTCGCTTGAAATCGATAATACGGTAACGACGTTTGTGTCCTCCACCAATATATCGCATTGTCATACGACCATTATTGTTTCGCCCTCCTGACTTACTCATCGGAGCCAAAAGTGATTTCTCTGGCTTAGATTCAGTAATCTCAGTAAATGCACTTAAGATCTTATGTCGTTGCCCTGGTGTCGTGGGCTTTAATTTTCTAACCGGCATCTCTCAGTCTTTTAAATATTGCTGTATATGTCGATGGTTTCTCCTTCAGCAACCGTAACAACCGCTTTTTTATAAGCAGCGCTCTTTCCGGTCACCATACCCGTCTTCGTGTAGCGAGACTTCGATTTTCCTGCGTAACGGATCGTCCATACTTTATCAACGTTGACGTCATATAGCTTTTCGATGGCCTCTTTGATCTCGATCTTATTTGCCTCTTTGCTCACATAGAATCCATAGCGATTCAGTTTTTCTGAAATCGCAGTCATCTTTTCTGTGACAATTGGCTTTAAAACAATACGACTCATCACTTAGCAGTTCTTTTTAATGTGTTCTCTATCACTTCGATAGCGCTTTCGGCAATAACCAGTCGGTTGCAGTTCATGATGTCATAGGTGCTTAACTCGTTGACACTCACAACTTTATGCTTCTGAACGTTACGGGACGACAAAGATAGTGTTTTATCTGTACCATTGGTAATCAAAAGTGGTTTTTGATCTGCCAATTTCAAAGCGGTCATCATCGCAATATATGCGCTTGTCTTCGGAGCATCCATTTTAACATCTTCAATGATGGTAATTTGATTCTCTTTTGCTCTGTAGCTCAATGCTGACTTTCGCGCAAGTTGCTTCAATTTCTTGTTCAACTTGAAACTGTAGTCTTTTGGTCTAGGACCAAAAACACGACCTCCACCTCTGAACAATGGGTTTTTGATATCACCCGCACGAGCAGTACCTGTTCCCTTTTGCTTTTTGATCTTGCGTCCGCTTCCTTTTACGTCGGCACGTTCTTTCGCTTTATGAGTACCTTGTCGGTTATTGGCTCCATACTGCTTCACATCCATGTAAATGGCGTGATCATTTGGCTCGATTCCAAAAACGGAATCATCCAATTTAACCTTTTTGGTCTCCTTTCCTTCGATATTGTAGACTGAAAGTTCCATTAGTTTTTCTCCAAGATTAGAAATGAACCTTTTGCTCCAGGTACAGACCCCTTCACAATT
>CAZKXG010000235.1:0-4907 GCA_964556465.1 uncultured Cryomorphaceae bacterium
GTATAAGAATGCATAGCTTCCTACCGTCAGCTACGACATCTTATACTGAGCGTTGTGCGCAATTAAAAAAATGGGACGATACATCTTTTTACTACTTGCCTTCTTAACTGGTGAGATGTGCTCTGGACAGGACATTGGTATCGCGCTCGCTGAATTCGAAACGGACTCCCAACGCATTTCGATTAATCGAATTATCGATAACCCCGTCGTTTCCATACACGGAATTGAAGACCTAAATCTGATATCATATGAACTCACTTTGATTATCGACTCGCAAGCTCAAACATGGTATATGCGCTCTCCCAGGTTATCTCCTGAACAAATAAAAGCCATCGGCGAAATTTCGGACAGTGGTCATAACCAAGTCTATGTAGAAAGCGTGAAGTATTCCGTGGGTAATGACACCCTTCGTACCAAAAACAAACTCTTTCTTTGGTTAAGTCGGGACAACGAGTGTGACGGGACATCGATAGGAACAATAGTTTATAATCCTGATGGGACTTTTAAGAAACGTAAAAAGAAATAATACCTGCTCCGCAGGGTATGCCACCCTGCGGCACCAACATACTTGCCGGCCGGTACCTACTAAGCACAGCGCCTTCACGCAGCGCAGCAAATAAATCCTACGGTGCAGATGGAAAGCGTCTGGTCGAATAAACAGCTCAAGTTTATACGAATCAAACTCATTGCACGTTGATTGTACCATACATTGCCGATTGACTTTTAACTAAAAACCCTCATTCTCATGAGAAGAGTAGCCGCCATATTATTCGCATGGTCACTTTTATTGACCTCTTGCGAAAAGCAAGAAACCGAAGACGACATAATTGAAACGGAAGCATCCTATTTCCCTAATTCTCTCGGTTCGCACTGGGAGTACCAAAGGCAAAACCACTTAACAAATATCACTGATACATTCTCAGTCACAATAACAGGCGACACAACTGTTTCAGATGAACTCTACATGGTTTGGGAATATGACTTTGGGGAAAGAGTCGATATTCAGTACGTTTCGCAAAATGATGATTCGGTAAAATTTTACAAGTCAAATTTCAATTGGATAGATCGGTTGTACATCATACCTTTTGAATTAGGTCTTGGATGGAATACCCCTCCTTTCTCGCCTGACACGAGCTATGTCTCTGCTGTCGGAGATATTCTGATCAATGGTAGTGATTACGAAAATGTAGCAAGAATAGAAAGAAGTACTGAAAGCTTCAACTACTTTTTGGATGAAAGTATATGGATTAAACCAGGAGTTGGTCTCGTGAAATTCCAATTCGAAGCATATAACATTGGTGCCGAGAGTAATGAAACGTGGGAATTAATTGAATTTCAGATTCAATAGTTCATCAAATTCTAAAACTTGATCAAAGCAGCAAAAGTTGGATTGTAAACGAAAAAAAACTGCTCACAACATCCTGTAAAGTGCATACCCTTCGGGATACGCACCTTACAGTGAGCGTTACCTGCAAGCAAAAAAAGACAACTTTGAAGATTGAAATAGAACATACAAAAGACTTCCGTGAATTAGCCAAACTAAATGAAACAGTTCAAGCGTGGCACCATGCCAATTATCCAGAAGACTTTAAGCCATTTGAACAGAATGAAGTCGAAAGTGCTTTTGAGAAAATGATTCGTATTGAAAATTTCATCGCTTTCATTGCAAGATATCAAGACAAAGCAGTCGGCTATCTTCTAGGTTATGTAAAAACAAGACCAGATTCTGCATTTCAATACGAAAAAACCATTTTATACATTGACCAAGTTGCAGTTATTGAAGAATTTCAAAAAAATGGCATTGGAGTAAAACTAATAGAAGAAGCCTATCATCTAGCTGATAGAATGCAAATTCAAGAGATTCAATTGGACTTTTGGCAGGGTAATAAATCGGCTGAGCGTTTTTTCTCTAAAAATGGGTTCGGCATTTTTAACTATAAGATGAAAAGACAGCAATGATGGAAGCAAAATACGACAAGATTGGAACAGATTACAATTCGACTCGAAAAGCCGACCCATTTTTGACCAATAAGTTACTTGAACATTTGAATCCGCTAAAAGATAGCGTTTATCTAGACATCGGATGCGGAACGGGAAACTACACTAATGAACTTGAAAAGAATGGACTTCGACTAATTGGGATAGACCCTTCGGAGAAAATGTTACAGAAGGCGAGACTTAAGAACAGTAATGTTGATTGGAGAATTGGTACAGTAGAAGACATTGAATTATCAGATAACTCTATAGATGGGGTAATTGGCTCGTTAACAATCCATCATTGGACAAATTTGCAAAAAGGATTTTCTGAACTTCATAGAGTCTTAAAGCCTGATGGTAGAATTGTAATTTTCACCTCGACACCGAAACAAATGGAAGGGTATTGGTTAAATCACTACTTCCCAATGATGTTAAAGGATTCAATTGTTCAAATGCCAAGCTTAGAAACTGTTGAAATAGCAATGACCAAGAGCAATATTGAAATTACAAATATTGACAAATACTTTATTCAGCCAGACCTTCAAGACAAGTTCCTATACTGTGGAAAGCAAAACCCAGAGATATATTTTGACGAGAAAATTAGAAATGGAATTTCTTCCTTTTCATCTTTAGCAAATCGAACTGAAGTTGAACAAGGTTTGAGAAATCTAAAAAGTGACATTAACAGCAGAAAAATCAATGAAATAATCGACTCTTTCGATAATGATTTAGGAGATTACTTATATATAATAGGAAAAAAGCGAGCAGGTAACAATCGCTATAAAACATGCCCTTCGGGACACTGGGCATAGCCAAACCGCTAGCGAACATAAAGGAGCATAAAGCCTCCATCAGGGTGATGGGAAAGGTGGGGATGACGCTTGATAAATTGGCACCTTACGATCCGAGGAGCGACGATGTGGCGTTATCAATGCGGTATAAGTTAGTTAAGATCCCACACCAAACTGAGGCTTAAAGGTGTATGCTGATTATGGATACCGTGGCATGTTGATCAAAATCCATAAATTACCGAATTATGGAAATAAAAAGAAGGAATCGGACTCATGTAGAAGTAATCGTCATAGGGGTGGTGGCGCTTTATTTCATCGGTGGCCGATTGATCAAAGCCACCGAAAATTCAGAAGAGCCCTCTTGGCCTTACATCCTCTTTCAGGCCTTTGCCTTATTATTGATGGGAGGGCTATTAACTCGGTCCATTATTCACCTTACCAAAAAGACACCGGCTTTGATCATAACCTCTGAAGGAATCGTAGATAATATAAGTTTGGCCAATGCGGGTAAGATTGATGGCGCCAATATCGAAGGATTCAGTATTGGAAAGGTGAGCGGCACAGATCACCTCATCATTAAATTGAAAGATCATAAATCGGTTTTATCCAAGTTGAGTGGTTTCAAACAGCGTATGCTGGAAACCATCATGAAGAAACACGGAACTCCAATAGCTGTAAATCTCAAGTTGCTCAAAATAGATCCCGATGAATTGATGGAGGTTTTGGAGAGTAATTTT
The DNA here is from genome assembly GCA_964556465.1 of uncultured Cryomorphaceae bacterium. Classification (GTDB taxonomy): domain Bacteria; phylum Bacteroidota; class Bacteroidia; order Flavobacteriales_D; family Cryomorphaceae; genus JAKVAV01. The sequence continues at coordinate 3,506 of CAZKXG010000235.1, forward strand.
CCAAATAGCTCTACAACAGAGTCGAGTTAGACTTTCGTCAAGCCTTGCTACGCATGGTATGCCACACTGTGGCTGACTTAGAATATAACGGTCTGCCTTCCCATACCTTCATCGTCAGAGCATAGTTTTTTCTAAATTTGAGTTAGGTGAACGGACTTTACCGTTGTTAGCACCGAATCATTTCGTCAAATGGAACTAGCATTTTTAGAAACCGAAGGAGAAGCACTGGCGTTTTTTATGGCCGCGACCTATTACGTGGGTGTAATGTTTCATATTCAAAGTAGGTACTTGAACCTTTTGAAGCAGAAAAATGCAGGGAAAAAGAAGCGCAAGCAAAATGTAGGTAAGCTCAAGCGGAGAGGTCTGTCTTTGCTACTAGTCGGGCCTGTAATACACTTCATTCTTTATTGGATCTTTTTTGACGTTTTCCTTACCGATCGTGGCAACACACCCGAATGGCGAAATCAATATTTGATGTGGATCGGAATCACCTTCATTGGTTTTGTGCTGGGCCTGCTTTTTAACTTTTACCTAAAAGGGACGTCTACATTGCCTACACAGGACGGACAAGTTACGGGTTTGCCTTGATTGAACTAAATACGCTCGATTCCATGGCAAAAAGACATCCATACGAATTAAGGCTGCAGGTAAGAATAAGGCTCCCGTGGTTTCTGATCAATCTTGGTATCGCCGCTAAGGGTGAGGACTGCGAGATAGTCGGTGCCGAACATGACTGGTACAATATCGGCCAAGGTCAGTCGGGTTGCTACTACTGCAAAGTAGTTAAGGATGGCGAGCTTTGGAAACGGGTCGATTGATAGTCTACGATCTAGTAGAACAACAAAGGAGCGAACTGCGAGATACCACCATAGCCCACGATTTAACTTAGCGACGAAGGAGCGATCTCACTGAAGGTAAATCGTGGGCTATGGTGTGCGCACAAATTCTCCCGTTACCACCCACCATTTACACCTCCTTAACACTCTTTTACATCCATGGCCATCCGTGCTATGATGGCTTGGCTACATTTGGAAAAATTAAACGGATGTCCAAAGTATTTCTTTCTACCATCGGCTTTGCGGTAGTCGCTTGCCTGTGTTTAACGCGTTGTGAAGCGCAAACGTCCGGCGGTAGTGTCTCAGCCACCGAGGAAGTAGCGGAGAAGAAATCCATTGTGGCGGTCTTGAAAGAAAACAGTGACTTACCCATCGAGGAGCGCATCGCCCTGTTTTATCAGCTCAAGGAAGAAAGTCCTGATGGCTATGATTTCGACAATGAGGATGCGCTGAACATGTTTGGCTATTCCCTTTTGTGGGAAGAGCAAGTCACCGAAGCCATAGAAGTATTCAAGCTGGTGGTGGCCGAGTTTCCCGTATCGTCCAATGCCTACGATAGCTTGGGC
>CAZKXG010000236.1:0-4844 GCA_964556465.1 uncultured Cryomorphaceae bacterium
CACGGCTATAGCGATTGGTATGATTCAAATTGGCAGTTTAGGAAACGCGAGAGTGAAAATACACTGCAAGAATTGGTCAAACGTGCTCGATCAGCGAGGTTAAACACTTCAATTTTAGTGAATCATATGGGACACATGACTATTATAGAAAGCCACTCGAAGTGAGAAAATGCTTCACTAAAAGAGAGGCGGATTATCGTGGCTAGGTTCACAACGGAATAGCCACTTTGATGGCATCCACCAAGACCTTGATAGCTTTGGTAGCAGCATTTTGGGCCACTGCTTTGGTAATAATGGAGATACTCAAAATTTCCATCTCCAGTAGTTTCTTTTCAATATCGAGGTACGGCTTCGCCGAATCTACCGTCAAAACACCTTTTAAGATGAGTTCGGCGATGAGTTTCATACGCTCTTTGCGGCGGTCGAGAAATTGCTTTACCGTTTCTTTTGCATCGGGCCAGTCTTCCTTTACTGATCCCTTTATGGCTTGAGCCATGTCTCCTATTACTTCGTCGATTTCAAATGCCATGGTCGTTTATTTTGATTGTTTAGGTAGTCTTGATTCGGTAGCTCTGAGTATGAAGAGGGCATCCATGGTTTGAGCCCTGTGAAGCTCTATCAGCGCAGACTCGTCCAAGCGCTTTATACTTTCGTGAATGGCTTTTTGAGACTCGATTACGTCGATGGCCAGATTAACTTGCTTAGTCGATGCTTCACTTTTCTTGCGGTATTCATTCATTCGATTGACTTTTCGCAAGTCCAGAATAAGGTCGTAGTAAAAAGGCTCAGCCATTTCGTATTTCCGTAGTGATTCTTCCGAAGTAGAATCGATGGCCATCAATAGGTAGAACCGATCGGCGGTGGCGGTGGTTTCTTCGATTTGCTCGATAACGCTCGCATCGTAATACGGAACGAGTGAGCAACCCGCCAATACGGTAACGAGTAGTGACGTGATCAGGGCCGTTCTAAGCGAAATGGACTTCAGCTTAGTCAAAGGTAGTTTAAGGGGTTTCATACGAGGAAATTTGGTTACTGAACCCGTTTAGGCTCGTACAAGTCTAACGAACTGATTCTAAACAACCAAAGAAAAAAGGAATTGATGTTTGGATTAAAAGAAGCTCTGATGGCGACTTAAGGTATGCTCAAAGAATCACATTCTTCGATTTCGTAATGTGAATAAGCAGAAATGTTCCCAATCCAATTTTTTCGATTCTTAGTAAATTCCCTGCTCGAAATATTCATCGCTATGAAAAAGAAATGGTTTGGAGTATCCTTCATAATTGTACTGACCATAAATGCATTGATGGCTCAGGATACTACAGGGACGTGGCTGAACTCATTCGGAGAGGAAGCAAAAGGGGCCACAGCTCCGTTTTATCGATTGGTCTGGAAAGAAGATAGCGAATGGAAGTTTCGGGAGCATTTTCGTTCAGGGCCTGTTCACAAAACAGGACAGTATGTGGACTTCATCGATTCGGTAAAAACGGGAACCTTCAGCACCTTTAATACTGATAGTATTAAAGTGGCTGAAATGAGCTTTGAAGGGAACATACCCGTGGGCCCGTTTATGAAATGGTATGATGACGGCACTGTAGACACCAAAGGTGAGTATGCCTTGATGAAAACTGAAAAACAGGCACCTTCAGATGACTATTGGAATCCTGATCAAGCCATCGAAATTCTGCCATCGGAAAATGAGGGAATCAAAACGGGTGTATGGGAATATTACCATCCAAACGGTCAATTGAGCGCACGAGAAGAATATACCGAGGAAGGGAATCTCATCAATACTGAATTTTGGAATGCCGACGGAAGTCCGGGTGCATATGGTGCAGCAACAGAGAGTGCTCCACAATTTCCGGGTGGGAATGAAGGACTCATGAAGTTTCTCAGAGAAAATGTTGAGTATCCCGTTGAAGATAGAAACCAAGGACGATCGGGCGAGGTCCTTGTTAGTTTTATCGTGGGCCGAGATGGCAAACCGAAGGAGCCGAGAATTGAGCGAGCTGAATCGCGCACGATGAACGAGGAGTGCTTGCGACTAGTCAGCATCATGCCTCAGTGGATGCCCGCAAGAGCCTACAACCGCAATGAAGAAGTGAGATACTTTTTGCCAATCAGGTTTACCAACCTCACCAAGCGTGGACATAAAGAAATGATGAAAAAAATAAAAGAAGCGGAATAGCTTCTTGCTTAATAGAGTCCCTGATCGTTACAAGAAAAGCTAATCAGTATTCCTACTCCTTATCTTTCTTCTTTGGCGACAACTTGTAAATCAAGTAACCGAATCCCACGATGAAATGGAGTATAATTACTCCCAATAAGATTTGGACGGTAAGGCTCATAACAGACTCTTTTTCGTTACAAAGAGAGTCAAACCCACTGACAGTTTTTGTGATGTGAGTTACAAGTGACGAAACGTAGTTTCAGTTCTTGTCTCAGCAGTTAAAGAATCGAAAGCTTTGAATTTTCTACAGACAGCTGATTTCTGCTTACTTTTAAAGCACCTTAGAGCTGTGCGAAAAATCAAACCGATATACCTTGTCCTTCTCGGCATCTTACTTCTTGTTCTAGGAGCAAATTTCCTTATTCCCGACCCTGAGCTAACACCAACAAAGCGAATAGAAAAAAAGAAAGCAGAAGGCAAACTATATGGTGCTTGGGATATGTATACCACAGCCGTCATCAACGATCCTTTTAACATGGATCTACATTATGGCTTTATTATACTTTTCGATCGACTATCGGATGACGAGGTAGAAAAAGAAAAAAGAGAAGAGCACATTTACAACCACTACCGAACTCTTAGCCATAGCGAATTTCGCGATGAACAAGACGTGGGAAATTATGGTCTGGGACTACTGGCATCGATAAGCGGTGAGTATACAACGGCCTTGGAATTTTTTGATGACGCGCACGAAAGGGAGTTGAAATACCTCAACAATTCCATTGGGCGTTGTCTCTTAGAAACGGGAGAGGTGGAGGAAGCAAAGTCTTATTTTTTTCGAGAGATCGAAATAGATGGAAACACCGACGGTGCCTTTCTAAATCTTGCAGAAATTTACCGTGACACGGACGACAAAGAGGCCCTTGTTCAACTCTGGGAAAACGAAAAATCAAGGACCGTTATCAATCCACAAGAAATACGGGACATCCATCGAGAAAGAGGGAATGTCATTGGATACCTCAAAGGATTGCTGGCTGAAGTGTTTAGAAACCTGAACTTTCTCGGATTCCTTGGTGCCTTTTTAATCTTGGCTGTTTGGTTTTTCTATTTGAGAAAAATAGACATCTACCAAAAAGACAGCTTTCTACCTGCGATTTACACCGTTCTCTTGGGGATGGTTTTCACCCTTGGCGTGTTTGTCATTAGCGACTTCATCGGTACACCAACAGCGTCAGAGAGCCGTATGACTATATCCTCTACGCGTCCCTATCGGCGCTGGGCTTTGCCTTTATGGAGAATTTGATCTATCTGGAGGAGTCGAAACTCGATATCATGCACGGACGAGGTATGGTAGCCGTGGTGCTTCATATGTTTTGTTCTTCGCTGGCAGCGTATGGCCTAATACTGAATAAGTACAAGGAAAATGGGCAAAAATGGGGCAATGTTTTCAAGTATTTCGGGCTCGCCGCGTTGGTTCATGGCCTTTGGGACTTTTGGATATTCGAACCATCGTTAAACAGGTTTGCCATCGTGCAGATCGTAATGTTCATTTCCTTTATATCCATTTGGAATTCCTTAAAAAATAACGCGCTCAATCACTCGCCCCATTTCGATATAAAGAAGATACACGACCAAGAGAAATTAGCGGGGTACCTCGTAGTCGCCTTGGGATCAATCTTGGGTTTCGAATACCTTTCTATTGCAGTTTTACAGGGCCCTGCCGACGCCAATTCTGCTCTGCTTGAATCGGCAATCGGTGGATCCTATTTGCTCTTCTTCCTTTCGGGGAGACTGGGAAAATTTGCTCTGATAAAAGGCCAATGGATGCCCATAAACTACTGGTCAAAAAAAGAGGTTTCTCTACCCGCGAGACAAGGATGGGTCGTTGAACTACAACCTTTTTCAAATCACCGTGAAGCGTCAAAATTCCTTCCGAACAAAGGAAAGATAGTCGAGCAGAAAACAGTAACGGGAGAGAAAGACTGGTATCTGATAGAAGTGGAAAAACCGGCTCAAAACAGCGCCTATCTCAAGAATCGTGTTTTGATCCGGACCAAGGAAAAATCAGAATCCTTGACGGTCAATAAATCTGTGATGGTATACTTCTATTTGATTCCCAACTCGGTCAATCTCGATGCGCTTACCCTCAAGCGCCGCGAACTTTTTTTCGCCTATTGGGCGAAGGCTATTCTTTTTCCTCCGAAAGATGAGGAGGATGAAAGTGAGCCAAAGAATGACCGTAGCGAAGATGGGAATAAGGCTTGAGACCTAATTGTAAATCTTGGTCTGATTGATCAGCAGCAGCGTATCGTTCGGGCCCATTTGGTCGAGTCCCATAAACTCTGAATTGCCAATGACACTTTCTACAGTCTCATGATCGGTGACGTTAAATGACGAACCCGTACGTGAGGTACCGTCGTCGCGATAAGTGCGGATGTAGGTGAGGCAATGCTTCGTTTTTAGTTCATTTCGAGTACCCGTAGCCAAGTACCGAGGGAATGGATCGCCGCCGATAAAATTATCGTTGATCAGTCCAAACAAGGAGTCATTGCTGAAATAATATCCATATCGATTAAAAGGTGGATTGTCAAAACGAATTTCCAGCGTATCTCCGTCAAAGAAATAATGATCACCTACGTACCGTGATGTAGAAATCCACGAACGACGGGTTTCATCG
>CAZKXG010000237.1:0-4835 GCA_964556465.1 uncultured Cryomorphaceae bacterium
AAACTTCATGAAATCGGGATCAGAATCATGAAGTCTAATTCAAAAACACTGAAATGCGAGAAGAAACGATACTTACACTTTGCTTGTATCTGCCTACAACAAGTTGAAAACCTCAGTAATGAAACAACTCATTATAAATAATTATACAATTCATTATTTTTTTTAATGTATTATTATATTTTCATACGCGAATAATATGTATCCTTGTTATTAGAAAGTTTACTTAACAAAACTTTAAATGCTATGAAAACTCCGTCTATATTATTTGCAGTGTGTGTGTGTGTGTTTTAGTGCTATCACTCTGAATGCTCAGGAATCACTTAAATTTTTAGGTACACCTGAAAATAGCTTTGGCTACTACATCTGGCAAAATGATGACCCCGCTGCCATGTATCACCGTTATGAAATCGAGAGGACTATCAAAAACACAACAGATACTCTAACCATTATCATTGAGCGGGGTGAAATATGGAGAGAAAACCACTTATTTTTTCCATTGGAATATTACAACGAAGCAGTATCGGATACTTCATTCGAGTTCTCAATTTATGCAGTAGATGAAAATCATCAGGATATTCCGGACGAATATGTAACCGGGCAGCCCGGAGGCTCGGGTGAAGTAGATTGTTTCTGGGAATGTGTAAGTTCCACCTACGCTTTCAAAATACAACAGTTCAATACACCCAACGGAAACCACAACTACAGGTTAATGGCCACTACCCCTTTTGGCAGTTTTGCACCGCCTTACTATTATGAGTGGGTTGACCCGGGATTTTACATTAGTAATCTACAAGTTGATCTATTCAATGCAACTGATGCAAGTTGGAGAGATTATTATGGCATTACACATGAAAACGAATTTGATGCCATGGCAGCGGATCAAATTATACAGATCGATAACTCGGGTTCGTACTTTACGAGCAATGGCGTAGAAATAGAAGGACCGCAGTTTGTCTATGGAATTAAAAAGCACATAGGACCATATGCCGACTACCTATTAGAAGACATAGAGTACGGCCCCACGACAGCTGATCATTGCGATTTTTATGAAATGAATCAGTTGGGCCTTAATGGAATGATGAATGTGATGAATGATCAACTCTACAACAACGGCTCTATAAATACAATTATCGAATGCCCCTCAAATCTAGCTGACTATGATTATGTAGATAACAACGGAGGAAATGGCGATCCGTGGCAAAACGACTATATTAAACTACTGGATAAGTACCTAAAATGGTTAACCAAAGCAAACTTAGGTAACGACGATGGCATCGTGATTGGTGAAGTGGATTGGAATGAGTTTGTTTCTGATTTTTATAGTTTCCAACTGGGAGAATATGAAGATGCCACTGCCCGATTTGCAGAAATAGCCCTTAATTCATCCATGTTTAGATTGTCTAAAATTGATATTGACACGACTGAATTAATCGTCAACGGAAGCGGATACGCATTTACAGATCCTGAAGGATACCCAAATATACCCGTCATTAGTTTTACTCCGGGCTTTTACAAATTGAGTATTTTCAACGCTGAGAGAGGATTATACAATACGTTCTTTGAAGTCAGGTCAACTTTTGTAGCGGGATCTTCTCACAAGGATTTTTTCTCAGCTACCATATATCCCAATCCCAATACCGAAGACTTTTATTTTGCAAATGTTCAAACTACGGCCAAACTTAAAGGCAGATATGAAGTGTTTGACGGACAAGGAAATCTGCATTATTCCTATAATTTTAATTTACCGAAAAATCACACCGGGAACCACAGAATCGCACCGGACATAGTTCTTCCGAGCGGGATGCTCTACCATAAGTTTTCTTTCTTAGATGGCTCATACGAGACTTATACAACCATCAAACAATGAATAAATATTACCTTATTTGCCTACTCTTCGCAATGTGGTGGGGATTAGGCTCTGCTCAAACAGATCAGGAATTGACCTATTCAACTTTATTGGGAGGGAATTCTTTTGATTCAAGTCGAAAGTTGCATTTTGACCAGGAAAGTGGCATCATTCATTTTATTGCTATCTCTTCCTCATTCAATTTCCCCATTGAAGGAAGCTCGCATCAGAGTTTTAACTCGGGAGAAGAGGACGTTGTATATGGGCGGATTGATATGAATGGAAATCTGATTTACTCAACCTATTTCGGTGGAAACGATTATGATTCTTGCAATGGAATTGATACTGAGAATAATGGTAACATAATCCTTGGTGGGAATACGTCTTCTTCCGATTTTCCAATTCTAAATGGATCTCTCTCCACCTATACCGGCTCCCAGAAAGGATGGCTAGCCAAGTTTAATTCAGAAGATGACTTGTTATGGAGTACATACGTTGGCGGAAGCAGTGATTTTGACGGTATATCAGATTTAGTGGTCAATTCAGCCGGAGAAATATTTATCGTCGGTGGAACGCAAAGTACTGATTTGGGAACGGAGGGAACTTACCAAGTAAGTATGCTGGACCCCGGGATAGGAAGCAGCTACATTGCCAAATACGATCAAAATGGTTTTCCTATTTGGTTTAGCTACATCTCAGATGATGGCTCACCTTCTATAGAAGAAATTGCCTTATCACATGATGAAACATCTGTTTATGTAATAGGAACCAGCGGCGGAGAGTTGCCTTTCTCAAACAGTAACCATCAACAGGAAAATGGAGGAGGATCATTTGACGCTATATTGTTCTCTTTTGATGCAGAAGAAGGAACTCTCAACTGGGGAACCTATTACGGTGGTGAAGGAAGTGAGTCGGGATATGACGTTGAGACTTCTGAAAATGGTGCAATAGTCATCTCTGGCAGATCTAGTTCTTTTACAAATATCGCTACCCCTGGTGCGCTTAACGAAGAACTAAACGCGGGGGCAATTGACGGTTTTATTGCTGCGTTTTCCGATTCTGGAACAAGATTGTGGGCAACATATTTAGGCAGCAACTCATTTGATGGACTTCCCAGCTTTTTGGCTATCAGGGGAGACTACATTTATCTCAGTGCCACGACAAGCTCGGACTTACTGCCAATTATTGGAGCCAATCCACTTGTACCGTTTGTAGAAGGAGTGGGATTTGGGACGGATGTAGGTTACATTGCTAAGATTAATTTGGACGGCTCATACGTGTGGAGCACTTACTCCAATCCAGACTATGAATGCGCTAATTGTCGAATAATAGAAGCTACAGATACTGATCGCTTTTATTGTCTTGGTACATTTCCGGGACAGTCAAATAACCCTGAATGCATAGCAACAATTTCTCCCGATGCTTACCAAACTGAGTACGGTGGTGGAAATACCGACATGGCATTATTCATCTACAATGACAACACCCTTTCTACTTCTTTTCCAAAGGCTGAATCACTTAAGATCTACCCCAATCCCGCGCAAGACTTGGTAACCATCGAAGCACCCCACCTCCTTTGGGCGGGAATGGAACTCACCGTGACCGATATTTCGGGAAGACAGGTAGATCGCGTAGCGCGTTTTCAATCGGGAAACACCTATTCCACGGGTCACCTCAGCGATGGCGTTTATATATTGACGGGCCAGATCGGCAAACGGATGTTTCGGGAGAAACTGGTGGTCAACCCTTGACGGTATTCAGTTTTTCTCGTAGGATATTTGTTATCTCCTCCCCCCTCTCAAAAATCATAAAGTGATTTCCTCCTTCGATCATCGTAGCATCGGTGATTTTGGAAGCTGGAAAAACACGGTCAATCGTTCCATGAATGCGAATCGTCGGAAGCTCGTTTTTCGGTGGTTCCCATTCGAGGATAGATTTTGCTCCAAACTTCATGAAATCGGGATCGGAATCGTGAAGCATGTCTAAAAACAACTGTCTTCCTTCGGGCGACTTCATGGTAAACTGATCGGCGAATTTGGCTATTCCTTCAAGAGCGGTTTTATTAAAAAGCGAAGCCAATCGCAGTTGACGGGCCCATTCGAAAAGCAGGGGCATTTCTGATCGAGAGGTCGCAGTAGAGATCAGCACCAATCCCGTAGGTTTGGTGAGGTGCGCCAGCTCTTGTGCAATCATACCACCCATGGAGATACCACCGAGAAAATAAGGCTCTTCGAAGGTGTAGTACTCGGCCAAAAGTTCAGCGTAGTGCCTCAAGGTCTTTGATTCTTTGGGATGAATGAATTCCAATGGAATTAATTCGTAGCCTTCAATCGCGCCGAGATTTTTAAAAAGACGGGAATCGGCACCCATGCCGGAAAAGAGGTAAAGCTTCTTCATTCCTTGGGGAACTTCTTGACTTGTGTCCAATACATAATGACCCAAACCGCATTCCAAATCAAAGTGAAAACCAATACAGCCAATCCAAATTGGCTAAAACCACCAAAGATGGCGGGAATAAATGCCAATCCTATTTGAGAAGCGATGTAGAGCACAAAACCGATTCGGTTGAGTCGGAACATCAGGATAACGCCGATCATCTCAATGCCGAAAAAGAGAAAATTGGCAGCTGCTACATTGCCCATGGCCAGCATGAGGTTGAGATAATAGGTTTCCACATCTTCGCGCAGTCCTTCCATCGGCAGCTCTAATTGACTGAACCGCTCCATAAATCCATCGATAAGGGACTGATCTACATCGGGCGGGGCGATGGTGGACCCGACGAAAACGCCCAGGCCAATACAAATGTCTTGGGCACGTTCGTCCGAATCCATGTACGTGCGAACCAACCAGGATATTCGATTCCTCCAGACAATCCTTTCGCTGGCAATCCTCAGTGCAGCGAGGGTGGGCGCGGCACGCAACCGTGCCCGGAAATCTTTGCGTGGGGCTTCCGTAATCCTTGGGGATGGAACTTCGATCGGCAGAGCGG
>CAZKXG010000238.1:0-1234 GCA_964556465.1 uncultured Cryomorphaceae bacterium
TGTGATATCCACATCTCCATCCTGATCAAAGTCAACTGTCTCAAGAGCATCAGGCGAACCTTCTTCAGAAGAAATCACGTTTTGAGGACCAAAGTTTCCCACGCCATCGTTGGGATACCACGCTACTTTATTATCTCCATTTGATACAGAAATGATATCGAGATCAAAATCTCCGTCAATGTCCGTTGCTTCAAAAAAAGATTGGCCCTGAATACTTGTGGTAATAAAAATGGGGGGTGAAAACTCACCTGCCCCGAGATTCTCAATCCAGAGAATTCCATCCGAAGCAATAGCATTAGAAAGTACGTCGAGATCACCATCGCCATCTAAGTCATGCAGTTTTACCTGCGTAGGCTGTATAGATGTGTTCGAAATAACTATAGGTGTGGAGAATTGACCATCACTCAACAGGGAAAGAAACAGAAAGCTGAATAGGACTGAAAATCTAAGCATAGCTCATTTTAACCTGTAAATGATAAAGTTAGAGAAAATACGAAGCACTCTCAATAAGTAGCGGATAGGAGAAACATCGATTAGAGTATTTCTCATCCATTTGATCGCACACTTGACACCTTATAGCCTATCGCACTTTCTGAGTCATCAACCTTTAGACATCTTTGCTGCCTTCAAGGTATTCATTAGCAGTGCTACTCGGGTCATTGGCCCTACTCCTCCTGGCACAGGCGTAATGGCTTCTGTCAATGGTGCCACCTCATCGTAAAGCACATCGCCTTTTAAGGCAAAACCAGACTTTTTTGAAGCGTCGGGAACGCGAGTAGTTCCTACGTCGATCACTACAGCGCCGCGTTTAACCATATCGGCGGTTACGAATCCGGGACGTCCGAGGGCAGCTATCAATATATCAGCCTGTCGAGTCCAGTGGGCCAAATCCTTGGTGCGACTATGACATAGAGTTACGGTAGCATTTCCCATAGCGCGGTTTCGCGAAAGCAAGACACTCATAGGAGAACCAACAATGTTGCTCCGACCCAAAATCACGCAGTGCTTTCCCGAAGTCTCAATGTCATTTCGCTTGAGCAATTGAATGATACCCGATGGTGTGGCGGAAATAAATCCATCTAAACCGAGATTCATCCGCCCTACATTGGTCGGATGAAATCCGTCTACATCTTTATCGGGATCGATGGCTTCAATAATTTATTGTTCTTTCTGATTTCTAATTTTATTGTTGGTTTTGGAATTTATTTTCTTTTGGGTTTATTAACATCACAAG
>CAZKXG010000238.1:1244-4835 GCA_964556465.1 uncultured Cryomorphaceae bacterium
AAGGCAACTGAACGATAAACCCATCGATGTCATCATTAGCATTTAGCTCAGCGATCAGCTTGAGCAGCTCTTCTTCGGTCACGTTATCGTCTCTTCTAATGAGGGTAGAGTCAAACCCAACCTCTTTGCAATCTTTTACTTTGTAACTGACGTAAGTCTCGCTTCCACCATCATTTCCTACCAAAACCGCAGCCAAATGAGGAGTTTTCAAGCCAGCTTCCTTTCGCTTAGCAACTTCGGCAGCTATCTCCTGCCTAATCTCTTGCGCTGTATCTCTTCCATTGAGAATCTTTGGTTCTGCCATGATTACATTCCCGGTATTCCACGGCCACCCATCATCTTCATCATGTTGGCCATATTCTTCTTGTTCGACATCAATTGCATCATTTTACGGGTTTGCTCGAACTGCTTGATGAGTTTATTTACTTCTTGCACATCATTTCCACTTCCTTTGGCAATGCGCTTTTTACGCGACCCATTGATGATTTTATGGTTGTTTCTTTCTTCCGGGGTCATGGAATGAATGATGGCTTCAATGCCTTTAAAGGCATCGTCGTCAATGTCCATTCCCTTCATGGCTTTTCCCATTCCCGGAATCATTCCCATAAGGTCTTTCATGTTACCCATCTTCTTAATTTGCTGGATTTGGTCCAGAAAATCATCAAAGTTGAATTCGTTCTTCGCAATCTTTTTTGAAAGCTTGCGTGCTTTCTCCTCATCGTATTGCTCTTGGGCGCGCTCAACCAGCGAGACAACGTCTCCCATTCCGAGGATTCGGTCTGCCATCCTCTTGGGGTAGAACAGATCCAAGGCATCCATCTTCTCGCCCGTACCGACAAATTTAATCGGCTTATCAACTACCGTTTTGATAGAAATGGCAGCTCCACCTCGCGTATCACCGTCGAGTTTGGTGAGCACCACTCCGTCAAAATCGAGTCGCTCATTAAACGTCTTGGCAGTATTTACTGCATCTTGACCGGTCATGGCGTCCACAACAAAAAGCGTTTCCGATGGCTCGATGGTGCGCTTTACCGCTTCAATCTCACTCATCATCTGCTCATCGATCGCTAATCGACCAGCCGTATCGACAATCACTACATTGTGGCCATTGCTTCGGGCATGAAGAATGGCAGCTTGAGCAATTTTTACGGGATCTTTTTCTTCCTTATTGGAATAGACCTCAACTCCTATTTGATCTCCTACCACATGCAGCTGATCGATGGCCGCAGGGCGGTATACATCACAAGCTACGAGTAGTGGGTTCTTTCCTTTCTTTGTTTTGAGGTAATTGGCCAGTTTTCCTGAAAAGGTCGTCTTACCCGACCCTTGCAAACCTGACATCAGAATAACGGCAGGGTTTCCCTTGAGGTCGATCTCCTCCTGCTCGCCACCCATCAGCTCTACGAGAGATTCGTGGGTGATTTTCACCAAAAGCTCAGAGGGCTTAAGGGCAGTGAGCACGTCACGCCCCAGCGCTTTCTCCTTTACTTCATTGGTAAAGTCCTTTGCCGTTTTGTAATTCACATCGGCATCGAGCAGGGCTCTTCTTACTTCCTTAAGGGTTTCGGCTACGTTAACCTCGGTTATCTGGCCTTGTCCTTTTAGGACTTGAAACGCTTTATCAAACTTCTCGGTAAGATTTTCGAACATAAAATCAGTGATTTTGGGAGGGCAAAGTTAGCAATTCGTCTACATTCTATCGGGAGATTGAATTCCCAATAGAGACATGGACTTTTTGATAATCTCTCCTACTTGCTTCGCCAGCAATGCGCGGTAGTTTTTCAAATCTTCAGTCTCAGCATGAAGGATGCTTGAGTTCTGGTAGAATGAATTGAAATCCTTTACTAAATCAAAGGCGTAATTGGCCAGAACAGCAGGACTGTAATCGGCCGCAGCCTCTTCGATCAATTTCGGAAAAGAATGGATTTTGAAGTGAACGCGACGTTCATACTCATCCACCTTAATTTTCGAAGGATCAAATTTCAATTCGCCTGCAATATTTCTCAATACCGACTGAATTCGTGCATGAGCATACTGAATGAAAGGTCCTGTATGCCCATTGAAATCAATGCTTTCCTTCGGATCGAAAAGCATATTCTTCTTTGGATCCACCTTTAGCAGGAAGTACTTAAGCGCAGACATCCCGATCATCTCGTAGAGGCCTTCTTTCTCACTTTGCTCCAATCCTTCCAGTTTACCCAATTCTGTGGTGATCTCTTTTGCAGAATCGGCCATTGCTTGCATGATTTCATCTGCATCCACGACGGTTCCTTCTCGTGATTTCATTTTGCCTTCCGGCAATTCAACCATTCCATACGATAGGTGATAACAGTTCTTGGCCCATTCGTATCCAATTTTTTGAAGGATTAAAAAGAGTACCTTGAAGTGATACTCTTGTTCGTTTCCAACAGTGTAAACCATCTGAGTTACCTCGGGGAAATCTTGGTAGCGCAAAATCGCCGTCCCGATATCTTGGGTCATGTAAACGGCAGTTCCATCCTTACGAAGCAGAATCTTCTCGTCGAGGCCATCGGCGGTCAAATCAGCCCATACGGATCCATCATCGCGCCGGGAAAAAATACCATCTTCAACTCCCTTTAGGGCCTCATCTTTTCCTTTCGTCCAAGTTTGGCTTTCATAATAAAGCTTGTCAAAGTCAACTCCCATGCGGTCATAGGTCTTCTCAAACCCTTGGTAAACCCAGTCATTCATTTTTTCCCAAAGTGCATAAACTTCCGGATCCTTCTTCTCCCATTTCAGCAATGTTTCGCGAGCTTCTTGCATAATCGGGGCCGCGGTTTCGGCTTCCTCCTTAGACATTCCTGTGCCCATCGCTTCCGAGACTTGTTTTTTCAATTCTTGATCGAAACGCACGTAATATTTCCCAACCAAGTGATCACCCTTCAGACCTGCAGATTCTGGAGTTTCGCCGTCTCCAAACTTTTCCCAAGCCACCATTGACTTACAAATATGGATCCCACGATCGTTGATGATCTGTACCTTTTTTACTTCGTGCCCGGCGGCCTTAAGAATCTCAGCTACTGAATAGCCAAGAAAGTTATTTCGCAAATGCCCTAAGTGAAGTGGCTTATTGGTGTTTGGAGAGGAATACTCGACGATAACCATTCCTTTACTGCCTTTTTCCGCAAAACCATAATTTTCTTTTTGACTTGCCGAGAGCAGATTCTCAACCCAAAATTGAGAAGTGAAGGTAAGATTAAGAAATCCTTTGACCACTCCATAGGACTCAACTTCAGCCATTCTCGATTGCAAGTATTCTCCCAATGCATTCCCCGTCTCTTCGGGCGACTTTCTAGCAAATCGCACTAAGGGAAAAGTAACGATGGTAAGTTCTCCTTCAAAATCCTTTCTAGTAGGCTGCACCTGAATATCAGCAGGCGATACTTCAACATCAAATAGTGCTTTCACTCCTTCGGCGCACATCGCCGCGAGATAATTCTCAATCATTTTTTTTGCTTTTCGGTAAAAATACTTCGGCCATCATGCAGCGGGCGCTTCCTCCTCCAAGCGCTTCGATGGTATCTAATGAGCTATGAATAATGGTGGCGTGTTTTTCTATGGCTTCTATTT
>CAZKXG010000239.1:0-4820 GCA_964556465.1 uncultured Cryomorphaceae bacterium
ACAATTGCCTCCTCTCGAAGTTGCCCAAAAGTGAGGAAGGCCAACCCGATGACTGCTGGATGCACCGCAACGAAATCATGGCGCTCTACAGCAACCACCCGCAGATGATCGCCAATACCACCCATCTGCTGCAGCGGTGCCGCATCAACTTCGAATTTGGCGATGCCTATCCGCACAAGAACTTGCGCACCTACACCACTTCGGTGGAGGACGACGAAGCGCTGATTCGCAAACTTTGCTACGAACAGTTGGACTACCGCTATCCCGATGCCAATCAGGTAGTCATTGACCGACTGGAAAAGGAGCTGGAGATCATCACCCAAAAGGAGTTTGTCTCTTACTTTTTGATCAATTGGGACATTACTTCCTACGCGCGGAAACAGGGATATTTTTACGTGGGGCGGGGGAGTGGCGCCAACAGTCTGGTGGCCTACATCCTCCGCATTACTGATGTAGATCCCATCGAGCTCGACCTCTACTTCGAGCGGTTTATCAACCTCTACCGCAAGAATCCGCCCGACTTCGACATCGACTTCTCCTGGCGCGACCGTCCCGACGTGACGCGCTACATCTTCGAGCGGTTCGAGCATTGCGCCATCCTTGCCACCTACAATACCTTCCAGTACCGAGCCGTGGTGCGCGAGCTGGGTAAAGTTTTCGGTTTACCGAAAGAAGAAATCGACCTACTGACCACGGGCAAATTCGATACGTCGAAGCTCGACCAAATGGCTATTTTGGTGCTACGCTACAGTCAGTTGATTCAGGGTTTTCCGAGTCACCTGAGTCTCCACGCGGGGGGAATCCTCATTGCCGATGAGCCCATTCATACCTATTCGCCCACGTGGATGCCGCCCAAGGGATTTCCCACGGTGCAGTACGACATGATCGTAGCCGAGGACATCGGTTTGTACAAGTTCGATATCCTCGGTCAGCGTGGACTCGGGAAGATCAAGGACAGCCTGGCCATCATCAAGGAAAACCATCCCGACGATCCGACCTTCGACATTCACAACTTGCGGCGATTCAAGCAGGATGAGACCATCCGCGAGATGCTGCGCAACGGCGATGCGATAGGCTGCTTCTACGTAGAGAGTCCCGCCATGCGCATGCTGATGAAAAAGCTTCGGGTGGACAATTACATCGGTCTGGTGGCGGCCAGTTCGGTGATACGCCCTGGGGTGGCTCGCTCGGGTATGATGCGGGAGTTTATCCTCCGCTACCGTTTTCCCGAAAAGCGAAAAGAGGCCCATCCCGTGATGCTGGAGATCATGCCCGAGACCTACGGCGTGATGGTCTACCAGGAGGATGTCATCAAGGTGGCGCACTACTTTGCGGGGCTTACGCTCGGCGAGGCCGACGTATTGCGCCGCGGTATGAGCGGGAAGTTTCGCTCGCGGGAGGAGTTTGCCAAAGCCAAGGGCAAGTTCTTTAGCAATTGCAAAAAGAAGGGCTACAAAGACGAGCTCACCGCCGAGATCTGGCGGCAGGTAGAGAGCTTTGCGGGCTATGCTTTCGCGAAAGGGCACTCCGCCTCCTACGCTGTCGAGAGTTACCAAAGTCTCTTCCTCAAGGCGCATTATCCGCTGGAGTACATGGTGGCGACCCTCAATAACGGTGGCGGATTTTACAGCCGCGAGTTTTACGTCCACGAAGCGCGAATGAAAGGCGGGGAGATGCTGCCGCCCTGCGGCAAGTCCATCTACCTCGGCATGGGAATGTTGCAGTCTGTCGAAGACGAAACCATCCACCGCATCTTACGGGCACGGGAGCGGGGAGGAGCCTTTTCGGGACTCGACGATTTCCTCGATAGGGTGCCCATCGGAGTGGAGCAAATCGATATTCTGATTCGGATTGATGCCTTCCGCTTTACGGGAAAAAACAAACGCGAATTGCTCTGGCAGGCCCGCTTCAAGCTCGACCCGACTAAGCGCACCATGGAGCAGCAAATCCTCTTTCGAGAACCGCGAAAAGATTACGAACTGCCTACCTTGGAGAGCAGCCAACTCGAAGATGCCTTTGATCAGATAGAGCTATTGGGATTCCCGCTGGTCGATCCGTTTACTCTGCTGGAAGAGGAGCCAGACAGCCGCCTCTTGGCACGCGATCTCCCGAAGATGGTCGGACAGAAAGTGAAAATCTTCGGCTACATGGTTACCCGTAAAGACACCTCGACCGCTCGCGGCGAACGCATGACCTTTGGTAATTTTGTGGACTTCCGCGGCGAGTTTATCGACACCGTTCACTTTCCACAAGTGGCGCGGCAGTTTCCCTTCCGAGGTCGAGGGGTTTATTGCATCGAGGGGAAGGTGACGGAAGAGTTTGATTGTTTTAGCGTGGAGGTGGAAAAGATGGAGAAGGTGAAGTTGGTTCCTGATGCGAGATACGTTGAGGAATGATCATTTACGGGGATTGTACATTCTGTGCTTCGGAGAGCTTTTAGCTGTTGGCTTCTAGCTTCTAGCTGATCTCTTTGTTTGGGCAATAAAAGTGAGGTTGAGAATTCCGATTTGATTGTCAATTTCAAGAAGGCCGGCTAATGGCTAAAGGCTAATAGCTAATAAGGTTGGTCCCTGATGCTAGATATGCGGAGACGCACTATGCTTCTGGCTGTGACCGACCATGACGAACTCAATGAGCGTCTAAAAACGGATCCGAATGAAATTATATACCTGAGTAGTATAAAGCGGCAAACATCAACTCCATCAATATGTAAAAGAGTGTACAGAGGTGTCTAAAATCCCCGAATGTTTTAGGATATTTTTAGGCTTAGTTTATCGATTTGAATAAATCGTGTTTTGTCGATTTTTCACTTACATAAGTCTCAATAATTCAACAATGAAGTCTTTCATAGCTGTATTTTTTGTCATTTGTCTTTCCGGCATTTTACCAATCAAAGCTCAGAAGTCACCCTCTGTGGTTAAAGGAGTACGCGCTGGTTGGCATTATGCCGGAATGTTCCAAAGCGGAGATCAAATTAATGATCCTTTGAACACTTTTTATGTCGGATTTTTTTCTGAAAGCAATAGCTCAGGTAGAATTAATGGGGGAAGTGGCCTGGAGTATTTTCAGAATGGATTTGAAAGTGGCGATAAATACTTTAGAATGCACACTTTGAGTATTCCCTTTTATGTTAAACCCAAATTGGGACCGATATACGCTACCGGAGGATTTTCATTAAACTTCAGCATAAGCGATAACCAAGACGACTTTCCCATACAGGTTTCAGACACTAAATGGTTTGATATTCCCTTACACTTAGGACTTGGGCTGCAGTTAGGTCCTATCCGGGGCGAAGTAAAATATTACTGGGGATTGTTTGAAGCTGCCACCATTCAGGGACGAGCCTATAATCACCAATACCTTCAAGCAGGTCTCGGTCTATCTTTCTAAGAACCGCCGGGGAATTTGCACAGCCTACTCCAAGCGTTGACAATGTGTATTTTGTGTTTGGTTTTGCTTCTGGGAATAGTTACGTTTTACTGATGTTGTCAAATGCGACTTTGATGTAAATCCGGTTGAAATCAACTGAATCACTTTTCAATAAAAAGGATTCAAAAAGATGAAATAACACCCGTACCTGAAAAACTGTCAACCCAAATGATGGCGACTATCATTTGAATATAATGCCGATCCTAAGTGGATTAGTTGATGTACCTGTATTTATTGCCTCTACCGGATTTTATAGTTGGCTACAAAATCAGAGGTCATCAAAAAGCCAGTAAAACCAGATAACCTTAAATTTTTCCAACGAGATTTATATGGGAGACTAGAGGTCTCAAATAGTTTCAAATACCTCAGAGAGAAAGCCGGTATTTAGTTCCGGATGATTTTTAATACCTTGTTCAACGAAAAGAAAAAGAGAATGCGTGAAGACTGGCTGAAACAAGGTTACATTGATTTTGCTGAATACGGGCCTGATCAATTGAGCATAAATCGAATCGGGAAAGAGATCGGAGCTTCAAGGTCATCCTTTTACCATCATTTTGGCGATGTGGATCTGTTTATCGATGAACTACTTCAATATCATTGGAGTATCGCAGAAGAGTTCAATACCAAGGGGAAAGAACACTGCAGACAAATAATTCCCGATCTCTATGATGCTTTGGCTCAGTATCCGGTTCCTTTAAAGTTCAGCATGCAGCTTTTTCACAATCGCCACATTCCTCGATTCAACTATCTTTTTAACAAAACCTATGAGTCCAGCGCCGAAGGCTTTTTACTTCCTTTATTTGCTGATTATCTTGGGGTTGAAACTTCACCCTCAGAACTAAAGAATTTGTGGATTACTCTTGGAGAGGCTTGGTACTCGCGTTTAGATCCAAAAGACCTTTCGGCTGAAACAATGGCGGGACTTTCAGAATCCATTCTAAGAGATATGAAAGTACTAATGGACTCAAAGATTTTTTCCACTCTGGAAAGAGTTTATTAACACCTTCGGAAGGTTTATTGATGACCTGCAATTGTATTGTACAGGGCTGTCTATAGGTGCAACACCTTGATCGGTATTTTTATGCTGTGAACTACGAATTGAATCAGTAGAATCACAATGCATACTTGTAAACTAAAACCGCTTGTCATGGGAGTAAAATTGAAGTCCTTACACTTAATCAGTGCTGTCCTGGGCATGATGCTCTGTCAATTCTCTTTTGCTCAGAATAATAGCGAAGCATTATCCGAACAAGCTGCCAACCCACTCGCAGATTTGGTGAGTCTCCCATTTCAGAATAATCTGAACATGAACCATGGCGAGTTTAACCGAAATGTGAATGTGCTGAATATTCAACCGGTTATTCCTTTTGCAGGAGGAAAAATCATCACGC
>CAZKXG010000240.1:0-4813 GCA_964556465.1 uncultured Cryomorphaceae bacterium
GATTAATCCGCCAACCGCTATCCTACCACTCGAATGCACAGAAATGGAAAAGCCCAGTGATGTCTCACCAAGGTCATACTTCTTTAACCATAAGCCTTCTGTAATCGAAAAGCAGGCGATAAATGTCCCATTCCGACCCAAATCTGTATTGAAAACACTGCCTGTGGCGTAGAAAGTTCCATCAGAAGCCATGACTGCATCTTCGAGCTGTATCGCCGTTTCTCCTTCAAAAAGTTCATACCGTTCTAAAATAGTACCCAGAGCATCGGTAGTTACTATGGATGTGGGTTGATTAAAAACACCATATCGAACCACTGATGCCAATTGTCCTGCAGGAAGTTCAGAGGTGAATATCACCCTTTCGTCAAAAGCTCCTGAAATGACTTTTTGCCATAGTACATTCCCATCCGGATCAATTTTGATCAACCCACCCCCTTCGTCTGTTGCAAAATCCTGTCGCATGGTACCACCAAGTAAAAGATTGCCGTCCGATAACAATTCAATGCTGCCCAAGTCATCACGCTTTAAGGTGCGGTACCAATTGGACCAGATGATCTCAAAGTCAGCGTCGGTCTTCACCACAACGGAAATCGATGAATCAATAGCCGCATTGAATCCCGAACACGCGAAATAGGCATTTCCCTGATCGTCAATAGCAACATCATTCACAAAGAAATTGAAGTCAGAGGACCAAGATTTTTCGAAAATGGTTTGCGCGGAGGATGTGACATTCAGCAATAGAAATAGTGCGAGTAGCTTTTTCATGATTGGTTAGGTTTAATGGTTACTGAAAAATAGGCATTCTTATTGAAAGTGAAGATTATCCCGGCTTAAAACGGAATTTTTAAACGGTCAAGAATCCGTATCTTTGCACGTCCGTTTATCAGTTATGAAAAGAGTAGTTGTAGGCCTTTCAGGCGGTGTAGATTCCAGTGTTGCAGCGTACTTGCTTAAGGAGCAGGGATATGACGTAGTGGGTCTTTTCATGAAGAATTGGCACGACGAGTCGGTGATCATTGCCAACGAATGTCCCTGGATAGAAGATAGCAACGACGCCATGCTCGTTGCCCAATCATTGGGCATACCGTTTCAGGTGATTGACCTGAGTACTCAGTACAAGGAGCGAATCGTCGATTACATGTTTGCCGAGTATGAAGCAGGACGCACCCCTAATCCGGATGTGCTCTGCAATAGGGAGATCAAATTTGACGTATTTTTAAAAACCGCTTTGAGCCTCGGAGCAGATTTCGTGGCTACAGGTCACTATTGCCGGAAGGCAGAAACTGTGGTAGCTGGAAAACCCGTCTATCGACTACTTGCGGGAAAAGATGGAAATAAAGATCAAAGCTATTTTCTCTGCCAGGTATCGCAAGACCAATTGGCAAAGGCCCTCTTCCCTATTGGGGAAATGGAGAAATCAGAGGTAAGAAAGATTGCTGCTGAGCAAGGATTGGCTACAGCCGAAAAAAAAGACTCGCAAGGACTTTGCTTTATCGGTAAAGTGAAGCTTCCCGACTTTTTGCAGCAACAGTTGGAGCCTAAAAAAGGAGAGATTGTTGAAATTCCGTCAGATGCAATGCATCAGACCAATGGTTCGGCTACGGTGGAGTCTATGATCGAGCCACACTTATTCACCCCTGAATTGGGCAAAGTAGTCGGCGAGCACAGTGGAGCGCATTACTTTACGGTAGGTCAGCGAAGGGGCTTGAACGTTGGTGGCACACCAAAACCGTTGTTCGTGATTGGCACCGATGTTGAATCAAATATCATCTACACAGGCCAAGGCGACGACCATCCGGGACTCTATCGAAAGGGATTATCGATTAAAAATCAAGAAGTTCACTGGATTCGGGAAGATCTCAAAATGAATTCGGGAGACGAAAGAACATACATGGCTCGAATTCGGTACCGACAGCCTTTGGAAGAAAATCCTCAGCGCGGAGTGGCTGCGGGTCAGTTTGTGGCCTGGTATGAGGGTGATGAGTTGATAGGCTCGGGGGTTATCGCGTAACGATCATTTTCATTCTTTATAACCTAACTTCAAGGATCACTTTTTTTTATTCTAACTTACAATTGGATACTGATTGAAAAATGAAGTACTTCTTATTTCTACTCGTTTTCTTTTCCTTTATTTCCTTGCGAATAAATGGCCAAAACCTAGTACCTAATCCAAACTTTGAAGATTATACAGAATGCCCGAGTAGCGCTCTTGACCCTGTACTAGCAACAGGTTGGATTCCTTTCAAAGGCACTCCTGATTATTTTAATCAGTGTGCTTTCCCAGGCATTACAAGTGTACCATGGAATGGCGGTGGATTTCAAATGGCCTTATCAGGTGTTGGTTACGGTGGTTTGATTAGTTTATTAAACAACAATGACCTTCGGGAAATCTTGGCCACTACGCTCAGCGAGCCCCTTGAAATCGGTATTGACTATTACGTTGAATTTTATTGGAGTCGAGCTTTCGGAGGTGATTTTCATGCCAATTGCGATTGTGCCAACTCTCACTTAGGAGCCCTTTTCACTACCCAAGAATTTAACAATATCGAAAACCCAATTGGTTTCGACAATTTTGCTCACGTTTATGATACAGCACTTCTTGAAGAATCTACTGAATGGGTCAAATTATCAGGGTGGTTTACTGCCGACTCTAGCTATACGCATTTGGCATTGGGTAATTTTTTTGATATTGATGTGAACGAATTAGCCTATTACAATGGCTCTTCCACTGAGATATTTCTAAAGACGTACTATTACATCGATGATGTTTGTGTTGCGACAGACCCTGCTTTTTGTGATAACTCGACTACTTCTAGCAACGTTGGTCAAAGGATTGATTCCATCGAGCTATTCCCCAACCCTGTAAAGGATAGCTTTCGATTAAGAAGTACTGCGCCATCCGGGCATTTAACGGTTTTTAATCGGTATGGAACTGTTGTTTTGAATACCCCGGTATTGGCAGAGCAAGCCATTGATGTAAGCTTTTTATCTAATTCGCTCTATTTATTGGAATTCGTAGACTCGAATGGTAAAGTGTATCGGACAAAATTCGTCAAAATGTAGAGAATCATGTACCCTAAAGTCAAGGATTCTCATAGCCTACCTTCTCTTCAACCACGTACCGATTCCGATCCGGTGAAATACTTCTGGTTAATTCCGCCAAGAATCCACCGATGAAGAGCTGAGTCCCGATGATCATTGCTGTTAAAGCGACATAGAAAAGAGACATGTCGGCAATATTTCGAGCGAGAATACCTTGTGATAAAGCCCAAAGCTTGTAGGCGCCCAGATAAGCGAATACACCAAATCCAATCAGAAACATCAACGCACCGTAAGTACCAAAAAGGTGCATTGGCCTTTTGCCATATCTGGAAACAAAACTCACAGTAAGCAAATCGAGCGGGCCATTGATAAATCGGGAGATTCCAAATTTGGTATGACCATATTGACGAGCGCGATGCTCAACCACCTTCTCTCCAATTTTGCTGTATCCCGCCTCTTTTGCAAGCACGGGAATGTAGCGGTGCATATCGCCATAAAGCTCCACGTTCTTGACCACCTTCTTTTTGTAAGCTTTCAGTCCGCAATTAAAATCGTGGAGGTAAATACCAGACATCTTGCGGGTAGCCCAGTTATAGAGCTTAGTAGGAACGGTTTTGGTAATGGGGTCATAACGCTTCTTTTTCCAACCTGATACCAGATCGTAGTCTCCCTCACGTATCATCCGAGTCAACTCGGGAATTTCGTCAGGAGAATCCTGAAGGTCCGCGTCCATAGTGATGACCACATCGCCGGTGGCTGCCTGAAATGCAGTCTGGAGGCCTGCGGCTTTGCCATAATTCCGCGCAAAGCGAATGCCCCTAACTTCAGCAAATTGTTTTGAAAGGTCTAGAATGACATCCCAACTCTCGTCAGTACTACCATCGTCGAGCAAGATGATTTCACCGTCGAGGGCATTTTCTTTCAAAACTCGATCTATCCAACTCACCAACTCAGGCAGGGACTCGGCTTCGTTTAGAAGCGGTATACAAATGGAAATTTTCTTCAATATTTATCCGTCAAGTGTTTCTGCGCCTCCTTCGGGGTTACGCTTTAAAATAGCTGACAATATGAGACTAATTACAGCGTAAAAAATCAAAGCGATCCCAAAACTCTTGATTTGTCCGATTATAGTATATCTCTCGAGTGAATCAGCTTCTGCATCACGTAAAATCTGTTCACGCATTTCATCATCCATCCCGCCCATAAAGTTATTGGTCATTTCTAGCGTTTGGGCAGTCATTCTCTCAGGAAATTCAGTGTCTATTACTTGAATGTAAAGCAATTGAAAGATTATACCAACAGCACCACCGATCAACAGACCAACAAAACTAAGTTTGAAGGCTTCACCAAAAGTGATAAATCCACCGTTCTCACCTCTCTCCTTTCGAATAAAAATAACAGGAAGAATTATGGCTATTAGAAAACCCACAATGCCGATGACCGAAAGAACGACCATTCCCGGCTCGAGAACTACCATTAATAAAAAGAGGAGTATGCCAAGTACCCCCATTGTAATCCCTAAGTTAAGCGCATTTTTATTCATGATCAGTTTAGTTTAGTTCTCGACAAATATAGAAACGCACAGGAAAATTAAGTTTTTTATGGTGAAGCAATTTTGTTTTATACATTTGCGGCGGGCAAGTCTCATGCGACCAGCTCCTGCGGAACTCCCCCAGGCCCGGAAGGGAGCAAGGGTACGTGGTCGTAGCGGTGCGACATGAGTAGCTTGCCCACTTTTTTTTGCCATGAATCGACAAGTAGTACTCGTTAC
>CAZKXG010000241.1:0-3757 GCA_964556465.1 uncultured Cryomorphaceae bacterium
CAAATGAAGACGGTAGCGTAACGCTTTATTTTGGCCCCGAAGCTCTGGATGGATTAGAAAGCAACTGGATTCCTACAGAAGGAAAACGACCGTTGCCGGTTCTGCGCTTGTATGGACCAACCGATGAATTCTATGATAGATCTTGGGAAATGCCGGATGTAGAGTTGTATAACTAAAAATAACGAATTATAATTTTTAAGGCTAAACGCGATGAAAAAACGAAATGCATTTTGGGCAGTTCTTCTGGCACTATTCATTGCCAGTTGCAACCAAACCACCGACAAAAAGACCACCATTGAAACCGACGAGAACGGCGTGGCTGTTTTAAGCGATGAGCAAATCGAGGAAATCGTTAAGCGCTCGTACCAGTACGTGGCTATGTACAATGTGAATCAAAAACTGGCTCTTGCCGAAGAAGGCATGACCACCAGGGGTTATAACAAGGGCCTACAAAACACAGATTTACTAGATCATACAGCACAATTTATTGCCCGCCCTAACAACGATGTACTGTATCAATTGGCCATGATTGATTTAAGAAAAGATGCTGCAATATTCGAGTTTCCTGCTTTTGAATCGAAATATGTATCGCTCATGACCAGTGGGTATGATCACTATGTTCAGATCCCATTGTCAACGGTTGAAGGTGATTTTCAGAAACCAACGACTATTCTCTTCTATACGGAACGTACGGAAGGCTATAAAGGAGAAGACATTGAAGGGATTGATCAAGTGGTTGAGATGACGGGTGACTTTATTTCGGCTACTTTGCGTGTGATGCCGCATGCCAATGAACCGGAGCGCTATCAGCGCATCATCGATCAGATCAATGCGATACAAGGCATGACCCTGGCTGAATACCAAGGCAATGCCCCTCTGGAAGCCGATGCCGTGGACTTCCCCCCTTATGGCGAAACTGATGCCGATATTTTTGAAAACAACCTGCTGGAAGTGATGCAGTTTGTATTCAATCATACCACCTTTGACCCTGATTTTGAACTGGATCAAAAAGTACTTGCTGTTTATGAACCTCTCGGTATTGCACCGGGCCAAGCATACAATCCTGAAAAAGCGGTAAATATAGATGGTAAGAAATTCAAGGACATTTCTATCCAAGTAAGGGATGAACAAATTGCCATCATGAACGATCCTGAGAGGATGCCATCAATGCTCCCACTGATTTTTCAACCCAAAGGTACCATTGGCTTGGAGCCCATGCTGTTTCCTTCCATCGTTGGTCCTATCGGCCAGCCGGCTAAGGAAGCTATGTATCCGGCCATTTCCACCGCAGATGGCACTCCGATGAATGCGCAGAACGACTATGTGATTCGTATGACAGCAGAAGAGTTGCCACCGGCTAATGCGTTTTGGTCATTAACACTTTACGATGAAGTCAATGGCTTTTTTATACCGAATGAGCAAAAGAAATATAGCGTAGGTGAGAATTCCGGCTTTAAGCTAAATGATGAGGGAGGTATCGAAATCTATATCTCTGCCGAACAGCCCGAAGGCGTGCCTGCTGAAAACTGGCTGCCGATTCAACGGGAAGACCTGGGGCTCAACATCATCCTGCGGCTATATGCGCCCGATTTAGAGAAAATGAAAACGTGGCAGGCGCCGAAGGCCGAAAAATTATAGATATATGAGTTACACAAGTCACGTATGTTCTAAGGCAAAAAAATGCAGTATGCCCGTTGTATTGGTGCTCCTGCTTTTTCAGATAACCTCCTTTAAAACCCTTGCCCAAAGCGACCAAAGGACTACACCAAAACTGATTCTTCAAATTACGGTAGACCAGCTACGAGGCGATATGCCTTACTCTGTCTATGATCGATTTGGGAAAGACGGCTTTAAGTACTTGTACGAAAATGGGGTAGTTTACGAAAACGCACATCACCGACATGCCAATACCGAAACAGTCGTGGGGCATACCACTTTGGCTACCGGAGCAGACCCGGCCGACCACGGCATGATTGGTAATATCTGGTTCGACAAAGAACTGGGTCGCACCGTCTACAATATTGAAGACGACCGATATGCATTAGTTGGTGAGGGTGGCGATGTTGATAAGGAAAACGAAATTGACCCCACCCAAAAGATAGCAGGAACGGATGGCCGCTCTCCTTCAGCAATTTTAACCACGACTTTCAGTGACGAATTGGCCTTAAACACCAATGGAAAAGCCAAAATATTTGGTGTATCGGTCAAGGATCGCGGTGCAGTGGCCATGGCAGGTCATGTAGGTAAAGCCTTTTGGTTTTCTAAGTCAAAGGGCGAGTTTGTGACCAGTACCTATTATTACGATGCCTACCCGGACTGGGTGAAATCCTGGAATTCGAAAGGGTTGCCGTTGAAATATGCCGAGACCAACTGGGAATTGCTAAATGATAAATCAACCTACACCTACGGTAATGATGACGACATGCCTTGGGAAACGGACTTCCCTGGCTATGGTGTTGTCTTTCCACATAATTATGGAAAAGCCGATGGAAAACTCTTTACCACCTTACTAACGGTAAGTCCTGCGCCAAAGAGCTGGTAATAAACGAAGACATCGGTCAGGACGACATTACCGATTACTTATCTATCAGTTTTTCATCTACCGATTATGTGGGACATCTTTTCGGACCCTCCAGCCTGGAAAGTGAAGACAATCTGCTCCGTTTAGATCAAACACTTTCAAAACTGTTCGCTTTTATAGATCAAGAAGTAGGCCTCGAAAACACACTTATCGTGCTTTCTGCCGATCACGGTGCAGCTGATGTGCCACCACGCCTGCAAACCTTTGGTATCGATGCACAGTATTTCAAGGCAGACAGCCTGGATAAACAAAAGGCTATTCAACACCTCAAGGACAAATATGGCATTGGGGATGAACTGATAGAAGGCTTCAATCATCCCTATATTTATTTAAATCAGGATGTGATTGAAAAACATGATTTGGATCGCCATGAAGTGACCCGCATGGTAGCCCAAGAGCTCATTGCATTTAATGGAGTGGCCTATGCCGTGCCAAGTATTGACTTGGTTGAGGGATTCATGCCTGATACACGATTGTATCGGCAAATACTGAGTAATTTCAATCCAAAACGTTCGGGAGATATTTATCTGGTACTTGAACCCCATTGGCTAATCAACGACTTTGACGGACTCACGGTGGCCAGCACCCACGGGTCACCCTGGCGTTACGACACCTTTGTACCTGTTATTTTTGCAGGTAATGGCGTGAAGCCTAAAACCGTTTCGAGAGAAATTCAAACAGTAGACATAGCGCTGACGCTTTCTAAGTATTTAAAGATAAAAGGGCCATCCGGTGCTACCGGAAAGGCGCTTCCGGAACTACTTGGCAATGAATAACAAAAGAATTAAATCTTTAGAAATCATGATTAAATTAACCAAAGAAGTTTCAACAGGATTACTATTGGTCCTTTTGGCCATGCTAAGTTCCTGCGCACCAAAAGAAAAAGAAGTCACCCCCGAAGAAGCTAGAGCCATTGCCAAAGAGGCCTATATTTATGGCAATCCTGTGGTTGACAGCTATCGCATTTTGTACAGTTATTTTGTCGATACTGATCATGAAGACTACAAGGCTCCTTGGAATGAAATCAAGAATATTCCCCGGGTTTATACCCATGAAGACCGTGCGGTGCAAACACCCAATTCAGATACTCCTTACAGCTGGCTGGCACTTGACTTGCGCACAGAGCCTATTGTATTGACTGTCCCGCTCATGGATGAAGGTCGCTATTTCAGTATT
>CAZKXG010000241.1:3767-4806 GCA_964556465.1 uncultured Cryomorphaceae bacterium
GATCTCTACACCCATGCTGCTGATTATATTGGCACAAGGACTACAGGTAACGACGGGGGCCAATTCCTTGTTGCGGGTCCTGGATGGGAAGGGGAAGTTCCGGATGGGATTACCAAAGCATATAAATTTGAGACTGAATTGATGCTGGCCGTTTATCGAACTCAGCTCTTTAGCCCTGATGATCTTGAAAAAGTCATCGAAATTCAAAATGCCTATCAAGTGAAGCCCCTTTCTGAATTTCTCGGTAAGCCGGCTCCTGAGCGTGCACCTGAAATCGAATTTATTGAGCCTTTAACTAAGGAGGAAGTGAAGGGATCGCCTAAGGTTTTTGAGCACTTAAATTACGTATTACAGTTCTGTCCAACTCACCCTTCCGAGAAGGAGCTCATGGAGCGTTTTGCCAAACTCCATATAGGTGCCAAAAAAGACTTCGATTGGGAAGGCTTTAACCCTGAAATTCAGGAGGCCGTTAGGCTGGGTATCTCAGATGCCTGGGATGACTTCGATTCGGTTATGAGAAAAGTAGAGACGGGAGAGATCGGTTCAGGAGATGCATTTGGCAGCAGAGACCATTTACAAAATAATTATCTATTGCGCATGGCCGCAGCCGTTCTTGGTATTTGGGGAAATATCGAAGCAGAAGCCATTTACCCTTCTTACTACGTGGATTCAAATGGTGAGAAGTTGGATGGCTCACACCAATATACCCTTAGTTTTGAACCTGGTGATTTGCCACCGGTCCATTCATTTTGGTCGCTTACCATGTACGAACTACCCACCAGCTTACTGGTCGAAAACCCTATAAATCGCTACTTGCTTAATTCAACCATGATGGATGACTTTGTGCGTGATGAAGAAGGTGGAATCACCTTTTACCTGCAAAGCGAATCACCCGAAGAAGATAAAGAACCAAACTGGCTTCCCGCCCCAGAGGGGCCGTTCTCAGCAACCTTGCGTCTGTATTGGCCCAAAGAGGAAGCCCTGAATGGAAGCTGGCAGTTGCCACCACTAAAGAAGAAAGATTCCTAAATCGTTAGAA
>CAZKXG010000242.1:0-1472 GCA_964556465.1 uncultured Cryomorphaceae bacterium
CTACTGGAACAAAGACTACGGGCAGCGCAAGCGCTGGGATTATGAGTATGTGTTGTATTGAGGGTGTTCCCGCTGTCCTGAATGTTTAGCACAGTGCTATTGCATCTTGTGCCTGTTTTCGCGCTCCATCCGTTGCGATACAAACAAGCTCATCACAACAAATCCCGTAAACAGAAAGAATCCTTCGTTGAGTTTGGATTCGTTGGTAGTGAGGATATCGATAGTGCCGGAGATGTTTTCCAACTGAGATAGCTGTTCGGCTACGATGCCCGAAAAACCGATGTACGCCATAAAGATGGCGACTACCATCACATCGGCCATGGACCATTTGCCTGTTTTAAATACCAGAAATTGTACACTCGAAAGTTCTCGAGCTTCTTTCTTGAGGATGTAGAACGCGGTAGCAATCAACTTGCTGAGAGGGAAGAGCACGCTGAATAGAAATACCAATAAGGCCACCAGAATGAGGTCTATCTTGCCTTGCTCCATCAGCAGGCCAACTACCTCAACAATGCTCTTGTTCTTGTAAAAGAGAATCTGATTTTCAAAGAGAATGGGTTCGCCCAGTAGGGTAAACGAGAGCTCTGATATCCGCGCGTCGATTTCTATCATAGGTAGCATCACACCTAAGGCGAGTAGTATGAGGGCGTAGATGGCGGCAAGGAGTATGGTCCATTTGCTGCTAACTACTTTTGCAAAGAGTATCGTTAATATGATGGCAAAGAGAAGCCCGGTGATGATAAAGTAACCTTGTTTTTGTTCTTTGCTGTCTTCTACTTTTGAGATCAGACCGTCAATGGCTGCTTCCCTCGTTTCATAGTGGTGTTTGACAAGGATGTAGTTATGGAGTTTGTAGTCGGTCTCGGCAAAGGTTTGATCGGCGTATTCATCGATTTTGTTGCGAATCCAGACTTTAAGGTTTTCTCGGTTTTCCTCGTCCTCCATGTAGTTGAGGATGTCATCGGTAATGGCCGGTATACGATCTTCAATTCTGTCAAATATGGAAAAGAGTGAAGCACCCGCATTTTGAAAGAAGCCGCTTATCCCTCGGTTCCCTTCGTAATAGTCGGATCTGAATTCTTGGATCGCTTTGTACAGAAATGCTTCAACCTTTGGGCGCATCTCTTCTTTATTGTCGGTGGTGATCTCAAACTCGTCAATCTTCTTAGCGAGGATATCCGTTAGCTTTTCCTTCCATTCGTCTACGTTAAAGATGCCGTATTTCACCTTGGAAAGCTCAACGAGGTCGTCGGTGTAGTCCTTCTGCTTCTGATTAATGGTGAATATTTGCCAGGCGCAAAACACTTGGATAAGCAGGGCTGCGACTAGAATGGCTTTGGTGATGGTTGGCATGGTTGAATATACTCCTAAAGGTTCCGTTTACCAGCTCGACCTGCAATACGCCGTCGTTATTCTGCGGTTCGCTTTGATGTAGTTTCATAGGAGGTTTTGGGTGTCAGGGAGTTGAGGTG
>CAZKXG010000242.1:1482-4758 GCA_964556465.1 uncultured Cryomorphaceae bacterium
CAAAACGCTTGGATAAGCAGGACTCCAATTAGAATGGCTTTGGTGATGGTTGTTTTCATAACAGTTTACGAAAGTAAGAAGAGCACCTCAGAGTTTACCGTGCAAAATGGTGCAGTTGGCAATTCTAAATCGGATGCCTCCTTTAAAGTCGAATCCTTAAACCTTACCATTAAAAATTCATCCGTTCGAGATGTGCCGAAATCTCATTGGTCTCATCCATATCGAATATCGGTTCGAAATAGGAGATGTAGCCGGCCAATTGGCTAACGTGTTTGATCTGAACGTGCCGGAACTGCTCTTTGGGCACATGGCTCGCCATGGCAATGATGCTTCGGATGGATGCTTCTCCTGCCGACAAAGAGACAATTCACTTTACTGCACTTTTTCTATATCAGGCGAAAAGAAAAAAAGCCGCGCAAATCATTGCGCGGCTGTCCAAGTACTATTGACTGAATTCTCAAATTAGAATGGAAACGGGCCTTTCCAATCTTCTAATCCGTCGCTTATGCCTCTTATCATATATAAGGTTCCTTCGCCATTGGCGACAACTTCAAAGTATTGGCCACCCACTTCGTACCACGTGGTAGCCCCAATTGAACCAAGCGTGGAAGAGATCTGATTGGACCAATCAGAGATGGATTCAACAGATTCATATTGATTCGTTGTCGTAGGAGGATCAATACCAACAAAAACGGCCGCATCATACGTGACGCGTGACAAACCATTTGGCGAAAAGAAGGTGTGGTTATAAGAAGATGGAAAATTACTAACCGCTCCTATTCCTCCACCAAAGGAACCACCAGGTGGATTTTGGCCAGGGGGAAGACCGAGGCCATCGCCTCCAGCATCGGCATCTATGTAGGTATTATCGATAGGAACGTAAATTACGTTTTCTCCTCCATTGCCATAGGCTATAAAGCCTTGCGTGTCTTGTAGCCCTACATCGGCCCTGTCTGCCCAGCGGCCTATTCCCTGCACCGAAGAGATGCTATTGGACAAAGTCTCTCCGCCAGCGTCGGCCGGGAAAAGTTGATCCATATCCAGCGACTTCATTAATTTGAGACCAATTGACCGCAAATTCAGGAAAGCCCTCCGCATATGGAGTGCAATCTGTAATGGTGTAACTGAGATTCAGCTGTGTGGCTACGGTTTGGGTGGGGTTGGCTATTTCATTGACCACGTAAGATATAGGTGCACCTGTGCCAAAAGAAGTCGTATTGACGAGGGCTTCACCAAGGTCTTCAAGCGCCTGATCGGCTGAGGTGGCAAAGGCATTTTCGGTTAATCCGCCACCGTAGGCTTGTACGCTAATGTTTAATTCTTCGAGAGTGTTTGCGAGTGAAACGCTCGCATCTACTTGCCCACTAGATACCCATCCGTTCCATTTGGCGCTTAGGGCAGCCTCCATCTCTGCATGTGAGCTTGATGAACTGATCAACATGTAGAAAATACGGCCGTAGGTCACCTGCTTTACGTAGCATCCTGGATTACCGGGCTCAATCCACTCACTGAGCTGAGCAGCAGTGACACTAGAACCGAAAAAATCGGATCCATCAGCACTCACATCTCCGTTTTCATCTTTCAAATCAAAAATCATGGTATAGAAAGACTGCTTTACAGAGACTAGGATATTGCTTTTCGTCTCATCTTGGCTGTAGCTCAAGCTACCAGTTACATTTACTGACGGACCTTTGTACTTAAATCCCAAGGTAGCCGCCAAGTGCTCTTCTGAGTAGATACGTTGAAACTGGAAATCGGTGTTTGCAGTAACATCCAGTTGGTCGGTAGAGGCACCCGCAATGATTTGGTTCATACCATCGCTAATGGTAATTCCATTGGCAGGTTCTACGTCAACATTGGTGAGCGAGAAACCACTGTTTCCGGAGATTCTCACATTTCCTCTCCCTCGGGGTAGGACAATAGCACTGGGAGTGGGTTCACCGACTGTATTTCCTTGCAAGAGAGAGCCCGGGTAGATAACAGCTTCGTTTGGGGCCATTAAGGCAAAGTCGCTACTCAGTCCGGGGTTTGATCCGAATTCTACTACTTGAGTGGTGCAGCTCCAATAGGTTCCGTCTTGGCCCAGTGAATCTGACTCAACAGTGGTTTCCACAATTTCGGTGTCGGTCAATTCAAAATCAAATCCTCCGGCTCCGTTTATTATTTTACCTAAATCGCCGGTTGCCGTTGGAGATGGAGATGGACCATTGTCATCGTCATCATCTTTGTTGCACGCGACAATTGATACAATAAGAACAAAAAATAAGACATACTTTTTCATAAGGATAGATTAACGCGCTCGAAGAGCTTGATTAGATTTAGATGAATGAATCATTCGCTGACTTTTGTCAGAAAAAGGCAAAACCAAACAATCAGGAAGTGAATAGATTTTTCTCATTGGAGCTTGTCTTTTATTGACACTCCAAAACTAGAAGCCCCGTCCTAAGCGGATTTGTGGGTATGTCTCAAAAGTTTGTCAATTTGTTTCAAGAGGCCAAATCAGGATTTCTCCGTCTCCTGTGCGCCTCTTTCAGAGTAGTGGCTGGGGCTCGTTCCGTAGTATTGCTTGAACGACTTGGAGAAGTGGGCCAGGCTTGAAAATCCACAGCTATAAGCAATCTCGCTGATGTTTCCCATTTTCCCGTCCAAGCATGATTTGGCCCTTTCCATTCTTAAGCGTTTTATTATTTCAGCCGGCGACTCATTGAACAGGTTTTTGGTTTTGCGAAAAAGACTTGCTCTGCTCATAGCCAAGTGCGCTGCCAGAGACTCGACGGTCAGATCTTCATCACCGAGATGTGTCTCGATATGTGCATTAAATTTTGAGATCCATTCTTCATCTTTGGAAGGTATAGAAATGGGTTCAAGATGAATTTCAGAAAGACTTACTTGGCGCTCAGAAAAGAATTTTTTCAACCGCATCCGTTGCTGTATCAAGTTGTCGATTCTCAGTTCCAGCTCGTCCATATTGAAAGGCTTTGTGAGGTAATCGTCTGCCCCGAAGTCTAAGCCACTTAACTTATCTGACATTTCCGATTTTGAGGTCAGCAAAATGAATGGCAAATAATGCAATTCATCGCTGCTCCTTACTTTTTTGAGAAATGAAAGGCCATCTCCATCGGCCATCATGATATCTGAAACAATCAGATCGGGGATATCATTGTCAAGCAAAGTCCAAGCTTCGTTTCCGGAAGAAGCTAGAACGACGTTGAATTTTTCCATCAGGGAATCCCGAATGAAGGCTTGAATTTCCTGATTGTCTTCTACAATCAGGAT
>CAZKXG010000243.1:0-4675 GCA_964556465.1 uncultured Cryomorphaceae bacterium
ATAAGGTAGGTGATGTGGATGGAGCGGGGGATTCCCACACCGAGCTCTCCTACTCCTTCATCGATCAAAGACCATATACGGGCGTTTCGTACTACCGACTGCGCCAAACCGATTTCGACGGGACCTCTACCTTGAGCGAACCGCAAGCGGTGGAAGTACTTTCAAACGGCGATTTTGCACTCGATCAGGTATATCATGCGCAAGAGGGATTAAACCTCATCTACCACGCCACCGATCCTTTTGTAACCATCGAAATTTTCGATCTGCTCGGAAAACGGGTGCACGTAGAATCTCTCGAAAACGGTGGAAATGGATTTGGAACGATCTATCCGGATTTGGCCAGAGGAGCTTATTTGCTCAGATTATCCAACGGGGAAGAGATGGCTACGGAGAAGTTCGTTTGGTAGCTTGGACGTATTGCGTAGCTCGTAATGCGCAGATCGACCTGATGTGGGAAAGTTATTACAACCGAAGGTATGGACCAGCAAAGCGTCATAAGCAGGATCCCATAGCACGCTTAAGCTCAGGTGAGAATAAGCTATTAGCTGTAATTAAAAAAACAATGACTGTAAAAGGTGGTTACGATTATGCGAAAACAAACATTTTCAGCATTGTGGCAGGGGTATTTCACTTTTGTAAAATCATCGTCAAACATCCAAACCACGGGATGAAACTCGACGAAAACAAGTTTGCCACCTGGCTTTAAAAAATGATGGATCACCTTTGCCCAGCGATTGATATCGGGTAGCCAACCAATTGTCCCATAACTGGTGTAGACAATGTCGAATTTCTCATCAATATGGTTGGGAGTGTCGTAGACATCGCAAGCGATAAATCGGGCGTCAAGACCGAGTTTTTCGTTCAGATCTTTCGCCGAGTTAATCGCTTTATCCGAAAGGTCAATCCCCGTACAATTCGCTCCCATTCGCGACAACGATAGCGTATCCTGACCAAAGTGACACTGCAGGTGTAGAATGGATTTACCACTTACATCTCCTAGAAGAGGCAGCTCGATTTCCTTCAAAGAAGTGTTTCCTTTCAAGAATCCTTCTACATCGTAGAAGTCGCTCTTCAGGTGGGAGTCGACGCGGTCGTTCCACGATTGGCGATTGATGGTTTGGTAATCCTTCATGAGGGTAAATTTACGGATTCGGGATAATCCAGAAAGGCTACCTATATTTTCTCCAAAAGTACTCTCCCCGAATAATCGGATCTTGTTGTCCCATAAATCGAAATTCGAATGAAATTTCTTAAATATTCTGTGCTCGCTGTCTCACTCATTGTTTTGCTTGGGGTCATTGCAGGCTACTTCTTATATGGTGGTGGAGAAGAGTATCCCAACCTTTCGACGAACCCAATCTACGCCGC
Source organism: uncultured Cryomorphaceae bacterium (assembly GCA_964556465.1). Taxonomy (GTDB): domain Bacteria; phylum Bacteroidota; class Bacteroidia; order Flavobacteriales_D; family Cryomorphaceae; genus JAKVAV01. The sequence continues at coordinate 1,369 of CAZKXG010000243.1, forward strand.
CGATCAGCTCGAAGAGGTCTTCGTATCTCCTTGGCCATTGGGCAATGTAGCGGTGACAAAAGACACCACTTCGCGCATTTTCTTTACCGTACATCCTGAGAGTCGACCTGATACCTTCAAGCTCATGGAGATCATCAATGGCGAGGCTCGCCCTTACCCTTCGGCGGATGGGCAAAAAAAGCTGCTCACTCCACTAGGGATTTTCACGGATCATTTCGATCGACTTTGGATTGTCGATCACGGGAATCACGGTTTTGACGGAGCTCGATTACTTGCGATCGATCTGAACACGAATCAATATGTATTGGATTATACCTTTCCTGATTCCGTCGGTAAGAAACTTAGTTTTTTCAATGATCTGAGCGTATCGCCAGACGGGAGAGACGTGGCCATCGCAAACGTAAGCTTCTTTGGCAAGAAACCAAGTTTGGTCATTTATCATACGGAAACAGGTGAGAGTAAAAACTTACTCGAAGGTCACGAAAGCATGTGCCATGAGGGCTATGTGCCTGTCACACCGATCAAGAAAATGCGCTTCTTCGGTGGTGTAGCCGATCTGCTGACCGGCATTGATGGCATAGACTTTAGCCGAGATAGCGAATACATTTATTGGGCGCCAATGGGTAGTTCAGGGCTCTATCGAATATCCACGGAAGTGGCGACGGACTTTTCCAAAACCACAGAAGAACTGGAAGTGGCAGTGGAAAGGGTTGCCGATAAACCGCTAAGCGACGGGATTCGCACAGATGATCAAGGCAATGTGTACATTACCGATATCGAAAATCAAGGAGTCTACGTGGTATACCTTTCCGGGAAAGGAGAAACTCTGATCAAAGACGATCGCGTCCAATGGGCCGATGGGCTTTCGTTGGGTGGAGATGGCTATTTCTACCTCATCGATAGCGAAATTCCCAATCAAATGCTAGAGTCACAAAAGCACATTCGGGCGAGCGCGCCTTATTACATTTTCAGATTTCGACCGCTTTAATTATTGCAGAAAGTCAATTAACCTTTGACCTCTTTCATCCCGTCGGCATGCTTGGCAAAACGGCCCAATGATCCATCGTGAACCATGTCGCGGCGCGGCCATGGCCAGCCGCCGAATTGGGTGCGGTGGTAATCTTCAAAGGCCTGCTTGATCTCGTCTTTTGTATTCATCACGAAAGGACCGTATTGCGATACGGGTTCGTTGATGGGTTTGCCCTGAAGCACCAATATTTTTCCACGATCGTTTCCATTTTCCAGATGAATAGTTCGATCAGGGTGAACGCGAACCATATGGTAATTTGGGATAGCTCTCCCGGCAATTTCGAGCGTTTCACCTTCATAATAATAGAGCGTTCGATTCACTCCTTTTGATGCACGAGGCAGGGTGAGGGAGGCGTTTGGTTCTAAGTTAATATTCCAAATCCCTACTTCATTGGTGGCATCCGCGGCCCAAGAATCAGGAGGAGGGGAAGGAGCTTTATGATTTCCCAAGCTACCCGCAATGACCTCTATATCCGTTTTATCTCCTTCGGCGTCAGCTTCAGTGTACCTTGGAATATCCTCCGCCCAAAGCATTTTGAAATAGGGGTCCACCATTTTGTTCTTCCTCGGAAGATTGAGCCATACTTGAAATAGCTCAAGAGGATTCTCTTTATTTTGATGGATAAGCGGGAACATCTCCGAGTGTTGCACTCCGCCTCCTGCGGTCATCCATTGGGTATCACCGTAGCCGTATCGACCTGCCGCTCCGAGTGAGTCGGCATGATCAACGACTCCTTTTCGAACAATAGTTACCGTTTCAAATCCGCGGTGAGGGTGACCCGGAAAGCCGGGCACCTGCTTTCCGTGATACATGCGGTATCCGTCTTTGATGATAAAGTCATCTCCCAAGTCGCGGCCTTGCAATGATCCTACCGGGCCCATTTGGCCATTTCCTTTGGGGTAATCGTCTTCATGATGAGCGCAAAAGAGAAATGGGTCGTAGGTTTTCCATTGAAAACCGAGAGGCTTGATATCTATAACGGGATCGAGATTTAAGCGATAAGCGATACTGTTTCTTACCGTTTGAGCAGAACCAATAAATGGCGCTACGACAACGGTTCCAAGTCCTAAAGTTAAATCGCGGAGGAAGTTTCTTCTTTCAGAGTTCATACGCTATTTGTTTTGAACGATCATGAAGATAAGTTAAAAAGTGTGGGAAAGGTTCATATCAAAATGGTGCTATCTTTAAATCAGCACTTAAACATGGAAAATCAAGAGTTCATTCAAAACCTAGAGGAGGCGTTTGGCAGTGCATCAAATCAAGAAATTGCCAGAGGTCAGGCTGCTTATATGCGTAATCAATTCACTTTCGTTGGCCTAAAGTCCAATGCAAGAAAGGAGATCTTGAAACCCTTTCTCCGAAAGGAAAACAAACCCCATAAAGATGGTTTAGCTCAGGTAGTGAAATCCCTTTGGCGAAAGCCCGAAAGAGAGTATCAATATGCTGCGCAAGAGCTAGCTGCTAAGTACCTGAGAGAATCAGAACAAGAGGACATCGCGCTTTTTGAATGGATGATCACCACGAAATCTTGGTGGGATACAGTTGACTTCATTGCATCGACTCTGGTAGGCAACTACTTCCAAAAATTTCCTGACGAAAAAAATAGAACGATCGCGCGATGGCTTAAATCAGACGATATTTGGTTGCAGAGAACCACCTTGATTTTTCAATTGAAGTATAAGGATCGGGTGGACTCGGAGATGTTGGCGGCGAATATTCGAGCACTTCTTGGTACCAAGGAGTTTTTTATCAATAAAGCCATCGGTTGGGCACTGAGAGAGTATAGCAAGGTGGATCCGGATATGGTTAAGTATTTTGTGGAAACGACGGACATGAGTAAATTGAGCAGAAGAGAAGCGCTGAAAATTATCGGTTCCGAGTAGTTTAATTTAATCGATAATTCTTCTTTCCAAAGGGGCCTTATTTGTTGAGGATCCTATGAGAATTCAAATCCTCTCACAGAAATTTCTTTGGCAAAGAGCTTAGACTTTGCTAGGTCTTTATTTACAAATGAAAAAGCCAGCCCTTGAAAGGTTGGCTTTTGTGTTTTATCCTAATCCATAAAATCACCCATTTGGGTGAAGATGATTCCTTCGTCGTTTTTCATTTTTGAAATGAATCAAATTACCAATCAAAATGAAAAAAATTACAACCTTTTTTGCGATTCTAATTTTCGCAAATGCCTTCAGTCAAACAATCATTATCGGGCCCGATCAGTACGCATTTCAATTTACGAACAATCCAAATTTCGGACTATTTTTTAATGCGAATGATGCT
>CAZKXG010000244.1:0-1081 GCA_964556465.1 uncultured Cryomorphaceae bacterium
TATGACCTTTGTCTACATACTCATGCGCATCAGCCAAATACTCTAAAGGATAGGTTCGATCGAGAATCCCTTTGAGATTTCCCGCTTCGATGATCTCGATAAGGATCTTGAGCAAGCGCTTTGTTTCTTTAGTGGGCAATGCTCCGGTTGCCGAGAATTTGGCCTTCTTCTTTCCGAAAACCGATGTCACCACCATATCACTCAAAAGTGGCATACCAAGAACCGGAGAGGCGTAGATCCCTTTTTCGGTCAGGGCATTGCGACATTCCGCGAAGGAACGAGCCCCAACGGTATCGTAAATAAGGTCGTAGGCATTCGTGAGCGATGTGAAATCGTACTTGGTGTAATCAATCACATGATCAGCACCAAGCGCTGCAACCATCTCGACATTCTTGGTACTGCAAACGCCCGTTACTTCTGCACCATAGTGCTTCGCAATTTGAACGGCCGCGGTTCCCAAAGAGCCCGATGCTCCGTTGATGAGTATCTTTTGTCCCGCTTGGATATTTCCCAAGTTGGTTAGGAAATTGAGCGAAGTAATACCTCCGTCACACATTCCCGCTGCCTCTTCAAAGCTTAGTTTTTTTGGCAAGGGAGCTACAATTCCATCTTCAGGAACGGTCACGTATTCGGCGTAAGTTCCCATAGTATCGATATTCTCACCGAATACCTTGTCGCCAATTTTGAATTTAGTGACATCCGTGCCAACTGACTCTACAACTCCCGCAAAACCGGTTCCCCAAATGGGATTTTTGGGCTTGGTCAATCCAAGCATTAAGCGGCCGATATAAGGCTTGCCAGTGCGCATCATGGTATCTGCCTTCGTAACGGAAGAGGCGTGAATTCTGATCAGAATCTCGTTTGACTTTGCATCCGGTTTTGCGACATTGTCCAATTTAAAGATCGCGGGAGAGCCGTATGCGGTTGTGATAATTGCTTTCATAGTTGTGGTATTATTTTGATTACGGCAACAAAGATGAGGGCAGGCTTCTGCGCAGAAGTCCGTGATTTCATGTAGTAGTTCGGAATTACATATCCGAACCTAAAAGTGAAGGGGACTTAGCTATTCAAAAACTGCTTT
>CAZKXG010000244.1:1132-4659 GCA_964556465.1 uncultured Cryomorphaceae bacterium
AACCACAGTCATACGCCATAGACATAATAGTGAGGTGAGCGCTCTCAGGAAGCCTGGCCAACGCTTTGAATTCTTCTACACGATAATGATTGATAAATTCATTGAAATTCTTGCCGAATCCATCGTTCAACAACCAGGAAAGTTGATTGGGATGGATTTCCAGCTTGCCTGCTAGCAAGCGCAGTGTAAGATCAGGATTGAGATAAGGTCTATCGGTTTTAATGAGTTCCAAGAGCTTCGCTTTTTGCTCTGCTGCTGCCGTCTCATTCAGCAAAGGCTTCTTGCTGTTGGATGCTTTTTTGATCTGAAAGAGATCTTCAGGAAACAGCTGTTTGTGAAACTGCTCATATCTCGAGTCATCCTTAATGGGATTGACTATTGGGTCTGAATACCGAAGAAGGTGCAACGGAGAACCACTTTTTATGGCGTTCTCTACCCAATCGAATGCTTTATCGTTTTGGTTGGTCGCTCCGTATAGCAGGAAGAGGTAAGAATCGGCAGTGAAACCGCCTTCAGCCGTGGCTTCATCTTTGAGTTGCTTTGTGTACTTTTCTGCTTCAGCCTGATCTCCTTTTAAGGTATGCGCCAGGGTGAGGGCACCCGTCTTTTCTCCCTGAACAATTATTTGAGAGGGCAACGCATCGAAATAGTGAATGACTTCATCATAGCGTTCCATTTTTATCAAACACAGCGTTTTCACGTAATGGCACGGAATGTTCAAGGGGTTCACTTCCAAGCACACATTCAGCTGCTTTAATGAGCTAGGATAATCCCCGAACATGTAATCGAAGTACCCACGATAGAACTGTGTTTCCTGCGAAAGCGGGTCGATTTCCAAGGCTACAGTCAGATGCTTTTGGGCGCGCTCTTTTCTTCCGCTAATGATATACAGAAAGGAGAGGAACTGCTGCGATTCTACATGACTCGGGTTGAGCGCAATGGCTTTGGTTGCCATATAGAAAGCCTCTCTGAAATCGCAAGCGGTGAAGAAGGCCAAATTGGCCAATTGATAATAGGCAGATGGGAGTTCATTATTGATACTCAACGCCTGATGTGTCAATTCGGCGCATTTGCCCCAGCCTTCCTCGTAGGATATCACACCGGTCGTTGCTAGAAAACTATACGCATCTGCCATGCCTGCCATGGCTTCGGCATGTTGGGAGTCCAGACTCAATGCCGCTTCATAGAACTCGATGGATTGCTTGACGCTGTCCGGGTTCCATTTGTTCATATGGAATCGCCCCTGTAGGAATAGGTTGTAGGCATCCAGGCTTCCTGTCTTCTTCTCAACTAAGTGATCCTGAATTTCAAAGTGCCCGAAATGCTCACGCAAATGATCCGCAATAAGTTGGCTTATCTCATCCTGAACGTCAAATATATTGTCGAGTGTCCTGTCCCAAGTCTCACTCCAAAAATGGAAGTCGTCTGCTGCATCTATTAATTGTGCCGTGATGCGCATGGTATTTCCCGAAAGGCGCACACTGCCTTCGAGCAAAGAAGAAACTCCAAGTTCTTTTCCTATTTCCGTGATAGGAATGTTTTTGCCTTTGAAATAAAATGCCGATGTCCTGGAAGTGACCCTCAGTCCTTCGATCTTCGCCAGCGCATTGATAACCTCTTCCGTAATCCCGTCACTGAAGTACTCGTTCTCCTCACTCGCGCTCATATTGACGAATGGAAGAACAGCAATGCTCGCTTTATCAGATATGTTGGGAGTAGGGTTCAACGAGGTAAGACTGGAATGGATACGTCTTTATATTTGTGGGAAGAGTTTGGGTATGAGCAGTAGCGCACTCTCAGGGTGGTATTGATTATAAGTTTCCTATGTTCGTCTTTTCTATGTTCCATTGTTGACGTCAGTGTTTTTTGCTCTGTAATATGTTTTGCTCTTTCAAAGAGTAAGGCAATTACGACAAGAATACTGCACATGCCAAATGAACTTTGCAGAAAACGATGGATAAAATATCTGCTCCATATTCCCTAGTAAAACTAAAAACATTTCTAAACTTGAGGTACCTTTGGACTCAAGCGGTTTACGGTCATTCCAACGTCCTCGATATTCAGCAAGAGTGATATCCTCAGCTGATGCAAAAAGAGGCCATCAGAGCCTCAATGGTCTTTCAGTAGTTGCGATAAGCAACTGCGCACAGTGAATGAACCAGGTAGATAAAATCAAATTCATCTATAATTAACCGCTACTTAGTCGATATTGGCTGGGGTTATGGCTAAATTGCATTTCCAATCATTTTATCATGAAAAAGTTAGTTTGGATAATAGTTGCGGCGATGAGCATAAACACCGTGACGGCTCAATTTTTTGATCCAACTACGATTAAGAGCTATTCACAGAATTCTTCCTTGATTTCTGCACAAGTCCTCGATCTCAACAATGATGGATTGAAAGAAATCATCGCTATAACCCGCGAACATTTCATTGTTTTTCATCACACGGGTGATTTCGAATTTACCCCCGACACCATTTTTTCATCTTCGGGCAGCGTGGCACTTGACATGAAAATGGTCGATATCGATATGGATGGAAATATGGATTTCATCGTAACCGCAGAGAATGCCTCGCCTCGAAAATTTACCCACTCAGCCGGGGGATTATCCGATGAAGGCGACTTGGAGATAGCGGGAGGAAATTACAATGGCTACCCTGAGTTTGGTTTCATCGATGACGACGAATTCCCCGATATGGCCATTCGCACCGATGACGAAATCAGTATGTATCAAAATACGGGCTCATCACAGAGCTTTGCGTTTATAAACAGCGTTTCCGTTAGTTGTGAGGATATAGCTTTGGGAGATCTCAACGGAGATGGACTGGATGATCTTTGCACGGCTTCCACAGCTGCATTATCGGTGTTTATCAACGAATCAGACTTTTCATTTCAAACGCCTTTTCTCCCCTTTGAGGAAAATTATTGGGATGAACAGTCCAGTGACTTTGCGAAGTATTATCAATTTTACCTGGAGGCCCCTTCGGTTGAAATTCGCGATCTTAATGGTGATGGGAATGAAGACATTTTTTATTCCTCTACACGGTTTCTTAATTGCTTCTTTTACGAAGATTTGGGATACTTTGAAGGTAATAAGAGTAAGACCTATAATGGAGTTGCATATTTGGTGAATGAGCCGACTTCCATTCCCGCAGAAGGAAGTTTTAGTTTAGATGAGATTCCTATGGGCAGTTTCGTTCAAAACAGGTATAGCTCTTCGATGGGCGACCCCGCCCTTCCTGATAAACACACAACAGGGACTTACGACTTTGATGGTGATACTGATTTGGAGCGTGTGCTGATTGTTCCCGGTCAGATTAATGTGGAAGGCTTGGGGTCATTTCCCATACTCGATTTGTACGGCGACTTCTTCTTTTCCGATATCGACGGATCGGGGGAAGACGAACTCATCCTCATTTCACCGGAAGGACTGTCGGGGATATTCAAGCAATTTTCTGCCATTTCAAGCGATACGGATGCCATGGAGGGGTTTGTTCCTTTAACCACGGATGATTACAGACCCTAC
>CAZKXG010000245.1:0-4656 GCA_964556465.1 uncultured Cryomorphaceae bacterium
AATGATACCGTAAGAATTGAATGGCTCGCTTGCTGTCGTTCAGGCATTTCAGCACCCCTTCTTTATCTGTTTTTTGGAGCAGACGGTAATTAATCGAGGCAAAAGAGAAACCTTGTTCCAAAAAGTGATTGATCTGATCGGGGCCAATCCCATATTTCGAGGGTTGATTCCAAGCGGAGTTTTTATCGCCGCCTTGAAAGCCCCCTCCATGGATATAAACAATCAATGGTCCTGTCTTATCTGACTTAGCAACCCACAAATCCAGAACATTGCGTTCATCACTTCCGTAAGGAATATTTGAATAAAATGTGTGTCCGGCCTCAATCTTAGTAGGACTTCCATCAATGTATTTTTCAAACGATTCACCTACAGGAACAGAATCTTCAACAAGTTTCCATTCTGACGAACACCCTGACATCAGGCCACTCATGAAAACCAAAGCGAGAAGAATGATTACTTTTTTGATCATACAGAATTGTTATTGTTCGATGAAGGCAAGCGATCCTTCCGCGTCTCGATCTATAAATTGCACGTAATGTCTATAGCGCTCCATTATTTGTGAAATATAAGTGTACGGCTCTATGCCACGCAAATAGCCATGTTTTACAACTGGATCGTTAAAACTTTTGGGGTAACTCAATGCAAGAATCATCTCTGCCACATTTCCTTCCCAAACATTCGGATTTAAGCCCCTTTTCTCGGCCAATCTTCTTGCATCTTCTACGTGCCCGAAACCTGCATTAAATGATGCCATAGTAAATATGATTCGCTCCAATGAATCCGGCACCTCTTCAAAATTGGAATACAATTGAAATAAATATTTGGTTCCGCCGCGCAAACTTTGTTCAGGGTCAGATCGATCTTCTATTCCCAATTCTTTCGCTGTGGAAGGCATAATTTGCATTAACCCTTCGGCTTCAGCCCATGAAGATGCTTCGGGCTCAAATCTGGATTCTTGGTAAACGAGTGAAGCCAGAAGTCTCCAATCCCAACCCATCGCGTTTGCATACTTTTGAATCAAAGCGTCATACTCACTGATTCGGTCGTTATTTATGCTGTAGAACTCGCTTTTTACCCTACGCCGAAAATCTCGCTTATTTTTGAAGTACTTCGCATAGATGACGTAGTAGTCGGTTTCTTTTTTCATATCACCAATCCAGTCGTTCATTGAAGTAAGGAGCTCGCTTGAATTTTTATCCACGGCCCAAGCTATGCGTTGTGAAAAGCTAATAGGCACGGTAATGTCAAGAATGGGGTAATAAGATGCATTGATAGCCGCTATGTTATTGTCAGCAATGGTGTATTTAATTTCACCATTTACAACCATTTGAATAATCTCATCTGTAGACAGCCTTCCCGGCAATGTGTCAATGTGAATCTCCCCACCAATTTCATCAGAGAGGTTTTTTATTCGAGCAAAATAAGAGGTGTTTTTTCTGACTGAAACAGTATCGCCTATCAATTCAATCGGATCTTGGATCAAGTCCCGCTCAATTCTATTCCACCTCATTTTTCGCCAATTTTCAGGCTTTCGCTGAACCAAGACCTGATTGACCAAATAGAGATAATCGCTAAAGCTTACGTCTTCCTTCCTTTCTTGAGTGATCGTCAAACCATGAGCTATCAGGTCTATTTCGCCATTATTCAGGTGGTAAAACATAGAGTCAATATTGTCACTTACCACGATTTCCAAGTCCACTTCCAAATAGTCAGCAAAGCGCTCCAAAAGCTCATACTCATATCCCATTGGCTCTCCTCGGTATAGGAAATAACTGGTGGCGCTGTAAGTAGTCATAGCTCGGAGAACCCCGCGATTCTTGATCTCAGCAAAATCAGAAACGGACTTCTCAGTGGGTTGCTTTTTCTTTTCGGTCTTTGAGGAATCAGGTTTTTCTGTGCACCCATAATTGAGCATGGCGATCACCAAAAAAAGGGAAAAAGAATAAACCCGCGATTGACTCATATCCCGAAGATAGACAATCTACTTCTAGTCAATAAAAGCAAGTAGGGAAAAACAAAAAAAGCCTCACCCAAAGGCAAGGCTCTTGCATTTCAAGATTATAGGATGCTGAGGCACCTACGCGGCTAACCAAAACCTCTTAATATGCCAGATAAATTGAACTATTAACCAAAAACAATTCATTATCCGTGTGATAAACGCTTGCTTGAAGTGAGTGGTTGTCTCAAAAAAAACATCTAAGACTGGTTCAGTCTTTTTCGCTCAAGGTTTTAGAAGTGATAGTATAATGATAATGAGCTCTTAAATACTTGAATGAGTAGTTTAGCTTTCCAAATTTCTTGAACATTAAAGGTCGCTCATTTATGAGGAAAGGAGGGAATTCGCGTGTATGACTGTCTTAATAGCGCCTCTAACCCTAAACCAATTCTTATGAAACATGAAATCTCCATCCTCGTTGTCTCCCCAAGAAAAAGTCTGTTTTGCGCCGTAGTAGAAGGTGCAGCTCTAATAGACCATGCCATCCAAGTTTCCCACACAAATGATGTGCGAGCGGCCATTTCGTTGGTGGATCAAATTGGTCTAAGCGCAGACAAACTTCAGATTTATCTGGATAGCACTTTTTCTTCAGCAGAGGCTCAAAGATTTGTGCGATTACTCGATCAAAAATTCAGAGGTATCTCTCGAAATTCGGTTGTATTGATTGATGACGCTTCGAGTGTTTCAGGCCTCGTAAGTTTGGCTATGGCCGAGTGTGTTTGGGACGTCCTCAACTTTCCCGTACTTCCTATAGAAGTGGAAACCGCGATCAGAAAACGCTTTTATCCGGCCCGTGCCAAAACTCATCCAAATCAAGTGATTTAAGCCATAATTTTCAGAGGGTTTTCTTTATCCCACGTGTTGTGAATGCCTACTTTTGGCAGACTTTCAAAATCTAATCAAGTGTTCCTTACTTGATAAATCATTCACAGCAAATGGACATTCAAAAAATCACCGTTCACCAAGTTGGCAATAAGTACAAGGAAGAAGAACTCACTCTTTCAGAAAAAATTCTTGAGGTCTCTGAAGAAGTACTGGAAAGCTTGACGATTTATTTTACCAAGCCTTTCAACGACAGAGATTTTCACCGCTTGAGTCATGTGAATGATCTGGAGATGAATGAGGTCTATCAGTACGTTTCAAAGATATTTGAAAATGCTGATTCCCTCCAAGAGCAATCTATCAAGCTTGCCAAGCAACTCTACAAAATTAGCGAACACCCGAATATCAAAAGTGGCGAATTCTACGTGGTTTACTTCACCAATTGCCAAGTAGAAGGAAATGTGGTCGACGCTGTAGGATTATTCAAATCAGAAAGCAAGGATAAGTTTATTAAGGTAAAACGCCACGCAGGAAGCTTCGTGATAGAGAGCCAAGAGGGTGTCAATATCAACAAGCTAGATAAAGGTTGCATGATATACAATATGGAGCGTGAGGATGGATACGTCGCTTCTGTGGTAGACAATACCAACAAAAACGTGGAAGCTCGTTATTGGATGGATGATTTTCTTCAGCTCGAAGAGGTAATAGCTCAGCCCGAGGTGATTGAAGTGTTTAACTCCTTTAGAAACAAGGCCGCCGAAGAACGCGGACTTAGTTTCGAAGATGATTTTGACATTTCGCCCCGAGCGGTAAAAAAGTCAACCAAAAACTTCAAGAGCATCATCAAACTCGACAAAAACTTCCACATATATGTACACGGAAACCCGAATTTGATCACGCGAGAGGAAGATGAGAACGGGAAGTTTTACAAGATCTACTTCAGGGAAGAGAGCTGATTTCTTATCTTCAGTTGGCTATGTTAAAACTTTAGCGAAAACTGAATTCTCTTCCGCTTCACATCAACCTCGACCACTTTCACTTCCAGCTGTTGCTGAAGCTTGACGATTTCATTGGGGTCGCTGATAAATCGATCGGCCATTTGGCTTACATGGATTAGTCCGTCCTGCTTCACACCCACATCCACAAATGCACCGAACTTAGCAATGTTCGTCACTATTCCCGGCACCGTCATTCCGACTTCCAGGTCTTCGATCTTGCGCAAGCGTGGATCAAACTGAAACATCTTCGGCTTGCCTCTGGCATCTCGACCAATTTTGCCGAGCTCTTCGATAATAGAGGTGACGGTAGGAATACCGGCTTTCTCATCCGTATATTTCTTCGGATCGAGACCGTTGAGCACCTCCCTAGCTCCTACCAAATCAGAAACTGACTGACCAAGATCCTTGGCGATTCGTTTTACCACATGATAGCTTTCTGGATGCACAGCTGAATTATCCAACGGGTTCTTCGCACCTCGGATTCTCAAAAACCCAGCGGATTGTTCGAATGCCTTAGGGCCCATTCCTTTCACATTCTTTAAGTCAGATCGACCTTTAAAAGACCCGTTGTCTTTTCGGTATTCAATAATGTTCTCAGCCAATTTCGGCCCAAGCCCCGATACATAAGCTAGTAAATGCTCACTTGCCGTATTGAGCTCAACTCCTACCCGATTCACTACACTTTCTACCGTTCGGTCTAGTGCTTCTTTGAGTTTATTCTGATCTACATCGTGCTGATACTGACCCACTCCGATGCTCTTCGGATCGATCTTTACCAATTCCGCAAGAGGATCCATCAATCGCCTCCCGATACTCACTGCTCCCCTCACCGTGACATCG
>CAZKXG010000246.1:0-4649 GCA_964556465.1 uncultured Cryomorphaceae bacterium
AGAAGGGACTCGTTGACAAAATTCGCCTCGGGTAAATTACGTGTATTGGTGACAACGGATCTTTTATCTAGAGGAATCGACATTAGCTTTCTGCCCCATGTCGTCAACTACGAGTTGCCGCGATCGCCCAAAGATTTTGTTCACCGAATTGGTAGAACGGGTAGAGCCGAGAACCCGGGCGATGCCATCACTTTCGTCACCGAAGAAGACAAGCACCACTTTAGAGTCATCCAAAAGAAGATGAAGCGCTGGGTGAATATGATCGATGCGGAGAGTTTGGATTTAAAATAAGTTCTTACGCTTATTCATTCAAGGCTTACTCAATCTCAAACTTCGCATAAATCGAAGCTTGGAGTTTGATTTTTTTGAATTGAAGAAGGACTTTGTTCTTGCTCTCCTGGTTGCTTGCAGCACTAAACTGTATGATTTCTAATTCTTGCATCCTCACGTTTGAATACCTGTCGTCCCTTACACTTTGGTTGGTTTCTTTCACTACGAGTGCTTTACCTGTTTTCTCTCCAATAGCTGTAAGTAAGTAGTCAGCCTTTGCTTTAGCCGCTTCTATGGCCATAATGCGCACTTCTTTTTGGAACTCTCTTATCTTAGAATGACTCACCTTGGAGATATTGACATCATCTATTTTCAATTCGTCCAGTTGCTCGAACACGCGTCCGACCGTTGAAGCACTATCTACCATCAAAAGGTAATTGGCTACAGAGACTACTTCCTTTTTCGACCATTTTACGTTAATGTAATCGGCGTTGGCATCAGACAGGAAGAGATTGTCGGTAGAAACTCCTATTTTCTTCAAGGCATCCTTGAGTTGTTCTTCCTGTTCCTCTACTGTTATTTGATCTCTTCCTGAAGGTCGCTCGCGAAGTGTTATAGAGATGTAGATTTCATCCGGAATCACTTCCTTTTCGGCTGTTCCCGTCACTTCGATATAGGAGTTTTCTGATTGCGCATTCGTAGTGTTTTGACCAAGTACAGTAGTGCTAAGCAATAATAGGAGTGTAAAAGCTTGGAGTGTTTTCATCTGTTTCAGAGTTTTAGATTTAATTCGAAAATCGAAGTTAAGTTTTCCCTCTAAAAATGGGCTGCAATTCTTTATTGTAAAACCAGCATAATACAGATCAGTACCAAGCCGACGCAATGATAGCCTGCGTTCTAGCGTGAAATATGTCGTAAGGTGCGGTAAGTTGGCGTTGCTTAATGTAAACAGTCATGTCTTTGTGAAATTCCTTTTAAATAGAGCCATTAAGGGGCCGCTTAGTACTTCATCACATGAAAGGTTGCTTTCCTTTCACCATCTGCTCGCACCTCAACGAAGTACATCCCCGGATTCCCGTTCAATTGAAAAGTTGGATTTTCGCCCGAGCCAAAGAAGAAATCATTGATCAAACGACCGCTCAAATCATATACACGAACTTCCACATTGTCATAGCCTTCGCCCAATGTCAGAGTCAAATTTTTCGAAGTTGGATTGGGAAACAATTGAAATCCACTTGAAGATTCATTCGTGAATGGCACCAAGTCACTCGATGATTCCGTGCCATCAAAGTCTACCTGTGTCAATTTGTAGTAGCTCAGGCCCTTCAACGGGTTGTGGTCTAAGAATGTATAAGTGAGAACTGTCGATGAGTTGCCTGCGCCATTTACAATGCCCACAGTTTCAAATTCGAAGCCATCTTTGGTTCGCATCAACAGAAAGCGATCGTTGTTCAATTCTGATGCAGTAGACCAAGTGAGCAAGGCATCTCCGTTGTGATCGCGCACGGAGAAATCCAAGAGTTCTATGGGTAGAGGATTAGCACAATCAGCGATGGCGTTGACTTGATAAATGGTGGGGTCAGCAGGAAGGTCTCCTGAAATGCGGTAATCAAATCCCATCCATCTTTGATCTTGAACGGCAGGGCTACCTGCAAGATCATAACCCGTGAAAACAATTTCGCTGCCGGCGGTAGTAGATGGATAGCCGGCGATAGTGGGTACACCTCCACCTAATTGAAAACTTCTCAGTCGACATCCACTACCGCCTGTCAAGGTAACTTCCAGCTGCATGCTGTTTCCAAGATTCATGGGAACGGGAGGCGTAAAGAGGTATTCCTGCTTTGCGTTATCGTTAGCGGGGATGGTTAAGTCAATTATTCGCACAGTTGTCACAGTTGACGCTACCGTGAGATTACGTCCGGTAACGGTGTATGTGCACGGACTGGGCGAATTGATAAATTTTGAAACGATATCGACACTATGCCATAAACCATTGTCAATGTTGGAAGTGAAATTCATCGTGGCAGTTCGAGGACCAGAAAGGTCATCTGCCGGTCCAAGTAGTGTCGGACCAACGTCTGTTTGCGGGAGTGGCACAGAAGAAATATCCTGCACGTAATAGGAGGTGTTGCTGAAAATTGGAGGCGATGTAAACGTACTTCCCGTTCCTACCTGATTGGTCAATGCCTGATCTGCGTACCATACGTAGTTTCCCGACCCTGGAAAAGTAAAGGTCACTGGTAATCCGGGACAAAAGTAGGCACTACCGAGAGTAAAGAAGAAGTCGGGAGGAGTGATGAGCTGCTCTACATCGTCAAAAAGAAAGGTGGACGTCACTGAGCCGTCTCCGTTGTTTCCAAGGTCAAAAAGGAAGGTAAGTCGATTATAAGCATCAGGGGCGAGCTGGTATACAAAACACAAAGGTTCCCATTCCCCCGAAACCGTAGTGACTGCTACCGCGTCGATATCGGGTTGCCCTGTGTCGGTATCCTCAATTCTCAGAGTCACATTGGTTCCTACAGGAGCATCTGTGAAGATATTCATGCATAAAATGGGATAGGCGTCAAAGTTTAAATTAACGGGTAGATCCACATATGCTCCTGCTTGGTTAGAACCAGGGTGACGCACAATTTGACCCACAGTGGCACTTGTATTTAGACCTCCTATTTGTGGGTTTGGAATCACTGTTGCTGCTCCGAAATCCACACCATTTGCCCCGTTAAAACCTCCGCCAATCGTGCCGAAGTTATTGTCATCTATTTGGTTTCCTGCGTTGTCTAACCCTTCAAAGTCTAAAGGCAAAAGGACTTCAAAACCGTCGAGCAAAGGAGGTTGTTCAATGTCGTCGAAATAATAGGTGCCGCTTCCAGGGGTAAACAAGTTGAACAATAAGGAATTGTCCCAGACACGTGCTGAAAAATGGGCGATTTCTGCTTGTATTCTGAGTTATTTCAACAAATGCACCACCATCTTCCAATTTTAGGACCACGGGAGTGCCGACAGGAGCGGTGGTATAGATTTTCAAGCAAATGGTAGAAGTGGCAGTGAAAATAAGTGGAGAGGAAAGATCAAGATAGCCTCCCGCAAAGTTTGTGGCCGGCGTACGAACCATTCGTCCGACTTGCGCACTTGGATTCCCTGCGTTTACTAGAGGATTGTTTTCCACCGTTGCCGTTCCTCCACCAAAACTTGTGAAGCTTCCGGGACCATAATTGGGTGTGCCTACTGTTCCGCCCTCAAAATCGATAGGAAGACTCTGCCCAAACCCCCAAGATTGAAATAGAAAAAAAACGCACAGAAAGTAAACGTATCTCATTGTGGGAAGTGTCTAATCGACACTAATGTAGGTATAATATAACCAAGGGCTTGATTATTCATTTTGCAAGTGTGGTATCCTACCATTAGCAAAAGTTAAAAGCATTAGTTTGCATTCGTACTTCAGTCTTAATAAGACATTTTTACAATCTCCTCGATATCCTCAGGTTGGAGTTTTTTATGTTCACCAAGACCTTCCCATCCTCGCTCCTTAAATCGCTTGGAGATTTCTTCAGCAGTACCCTCATATCTCTCTGTGTACTTTGAGAGCTTAGTGTCAATGCCCAACTCGTTGAAGAATGCTTCTGTTCGTTCAATGGCTGCCTTCGCCTTATCCTCAAGTGAGCCCTCGCTTATTTTCCAAACGCGCTCGGCATATTGTGCTAGCTTTTGCTTCTTTGAGTCAAAATTGAAGAGGTAATGGCCCGGAGCGATTATCGCCAGCGTTCTGGCGTGATCGATTCCGTAGAGTGCCGTAAGCTCATGCCCCATGGCATGCACTGCCCAGTCGGTAGGAACTCCCTTTTGGATCAATCCATTGAGCGCCATGGTGCAGCTCCACATAAAATTGGATGCTGCGGTGTAGTCGTTTCGATCCTTCAAAATTTTGGGTGCAACTTCAATGAGCGTTTGCAAAATACTTTCGGCAAATCTATCCTGCAAAAGTGCCCCGGCAGGGTAGGTGAGGTACTGCTCCAAAACGTGGGTAAATGCATCGGTAATCCCATTGGCAATCTGTCGGTGGGGAATAGATTGTATCACTTGTGGATCCAAAACCGAAAAGACAGGGAATAGACCTGCACCGCCCATGGTTCGCTTCTCTTTGGTCTCTTCGCGTGTGATTACCGCCCCTGAATTCATTTCTGAACCTGTAGCAGGCAGAGTTAGTACCGCTCCGAAAGGCATCCCTTTAAGCGTCGGGATATTATTGTCAAGAATTTCCCAAGGCTCAGCACCATCATAAAGGGCCGCTGCCGAAAGGAACTTGGTGCCGTCAATCACCGAACCTCCGCCCACCGCCAAGAGGTAGGTGATGTTCTCGTCCTTGATTACCTCAAGGGCTT
>CAZKXG010000247.1:0-2945 GCA_964556465.1 uncultured Cryomorphaceae bacterium
AAATGAAATGGTTTTTCGCTGAAAAGACTCCTCCTTCAGCTGTTTTTTGCTGCATCACGCGAAGCTTTCCCCTTACTTCGGGAATGCGACTGACTTGACTTACCAATGAAGAAACTTCCAACGTGCGAATCTCGTCTTCCACTTCTACTCCATTCAAGCGGGTTGTGTTAATTCCATTTTTATTGATGAAGTCAACATGAATAGAAGAAAGAGCATCAATTAAATCTTGCTCTTTAATTTCCGCGCTCTCGGTCATATTATTTCGGATGGCGTAAAGTGTTACCGCTCTATACATCGCGCCGGAGTCTATGTATGAGTATCCCAATGCTTTCGCCAAGCCTTTAGCTAAGGTGCTTTTTCCACAGGATGAATAGCCGTCTATGGCTATCTTGATCTTTCTATCCACGGCTGGCGAAGATAGGAATACCGGCTTGGAATGTGGTTATGACTTTTTGAAATCGTCGAAATTGAAACCAAGCGTAAAATGATTACTCACTCCGGCCACACTGTAAGCAGCGCGAGCGTAACTGATGTGAATTTTTGCTACTCGAAGTCCAAGTCCATAAGTGATACCCGCTCCGCCCGGATTGTCATCAATTTTCAATTGTTGACGGCGATTGTAATTGTAGCCCAGTCTCAAATTAAAGTTCTCTGTGAGTAAAATTTCGGCATTAAAGACGAGGTGTCTCATCAGGTTTTCACCAAAACCTCCGGGGTTTGTCACCACTTCTTCGCCTGTGATCGGGTCGATTTCGACGATGGTACGTTCAGGCGTTAAATCCCAACGCTGCAGGTTTTCACCCACAACGGAGAATCGAATGGGCGCTTTGGCAAGTCTTTTCGAAAAGGCTGCCTGAATCTCAAAAGGCAATTTTTCATTCACGCCACTGCGATAACTGCTCAGGGAGGTACCTAAATTCTTGATTAATACAGTAGCGGTAAAAAGTTTCTCGGGATTGTAGTAAGTACCACTAAAGTCGGCTGCCAAAGCTGTGGCTTTGTATTCGGCCAATTCGCTGAGGATAAATTTCAAATTTCCGCCTACTGAAAATCGATCGTTAATTTGCCGCCCATACCCTCCTTGGAAAAGGTACTCGCCGGCATTGAATGAACCAATGACTTCTCCCGTTTCCGAGGTCATGGAAAAGTCGCCGTAGCCTAAACTCGTTATTGCAGCGGAAAAAGTACCCACACTATCAATGTGCTTAGCATAGCCCGCATGAATAATATTGGCTTCGCCGAAAAAAGGAGTATAGCCGAAAACAATTTGATCAGAAGTTGAAGAGTCGAGCAAAGACGGAGCGAAAAGGCCGAGGTTAAGATCACCATCCTTAACGGCAATTGCATTTCCACCTAGCGCCGCTATTCTGGCAGGTGAAATGGTTTGTAGAATTTGAAAATTGGCTTGACCATTATCTTGGGCGAAGACTTGGACAAAACCAGACAGCACAAAGGCTATCGATAGTAACCGCTTTAACATCTCGATGCAAAAAACGCAAAAAATCTCAGTCTATTGCCGAACCGCAAAAATCTTATTTGACCTTAAGCCACCTTAAGTGGCTCCGATACTTTTTGAGTTAATAGTGCTTTCTCAACAACGTCCATCATATCATCTACAAAATGAAAAGTCAAACCGTTGAGATACTTTGGGTTGATCTCTTTCAGGTCTTTCTTATTTTTTGTGGACATAATGATTTCCTTGATGTTTGCTCTCTTGGCAGCAAGGATTTTTTCTTTCACCCCACCCACGGGGAGTACTTTTCCGCGGAGAGTGATTTCTCCTGTCATAGCCAAATATTTCTTCACTTTTCGCTGGGTGAAGATCGATGCCAATGCTGTTAGTATCGTAATTCCCGCTGATGGACCATCTTTCGGAGTGGCTCCTGCCGGCACATGAATGTGTACATTCCAATTATCAAAGACCTCTTGATCTAATCCAAGGACATCGCTGTGTGACTTCAAATATTCTAGAGCAATCATGGCAGACTCTTTCATCACATCCCCCAAGTTTCCTGTAAGGGTGAGCTTACCTTTACCTTTAGTAAGTGAGCTTTCGATAAAGAGAATATCGCCGCCTGTTGGGGTCCATGCCAAACCGGTAACTACTCCTGCCACGTCATTGTCTTGATATTTGTCTTTGGCATGAGCCGGGCCAAGAATCTCTTCCAACTGCTCCAAATTGACGGTAGCAGTGAACTCTTCTTCCATGGCTATCTCCTTGGCTCTGTTCCGAACCAACTTAGAGATTTTCTTCTCCAGACTTCGCACACCTGATTCGTTCGTGTACTCCTCTACGATTTTTTCCAAAACAGGCTTGCCAACCTTGATCATATTTGAGTCGAGGCCATTTTCTTTGATTTGCTTTGGCAAAAGGTGTCTTTTGGCGATCTCTACTTTCTCTTCGACTGTGTAGCCATTCACCTCAATGATTTCCATTCTGTCGCGCAAAGCGGGGTGAATGGTGTTGAGACTGTTGGCAGTGGCTATAAACATAACCTTCGAAAGGTCGTAGTCAAGCTCTATGTAATTGTCATAGAAGGTAGAGTTTTGCTCTGGATCGAGAACCTCCAGCATAGCCGATGAGGGGTCACCGTGTGAATCTCTTCCAAGCTTGTCCATTTCATCCAAGATGAAAACAGGATTGGAAGTACCTGCTTTTTTGAGGTTTTGAATAATTCTTCCCGGCAATGCACCGATGTACGTTTTTCGGTGTCCGCGAATCTCGGCTTCATCGCGAAGTCCTCCTAAAGACATGCGTGCGTATTTTCTTCCAAGTGCTTCTGCAACGGATTTTCCTAAACTTGTTTTACCGACACCGGGAGGTCCATAGAGGCAAAGGATAGGAGATTTCATATCACCTTTTAGCTTAAGCACAGCTAAATGCTCGATAATCCTTTCCTTTACTTTCTCTAATCCGTAATGGTCGCGGTCTAGTATTCGCTGCG
>CAZKXG010000247.1:2955-4635 GCA_964556465.1 uncultured Cryomorphaceae bacterium
GTCAAATTTATCCTTCGAGTATTCCTGCCATGGTAGGTCTAACAGAGTCTCCAAATAGTTGAGCTGCACCGAATAGTCTGCTCCTTGAGGATTCATTCGTCTCAATCGATCCAGCTCCTTGTGGAAGGCTTTGGCCGTTTTTTCGTTCCATTTCTTTTTCTCAGCGCGCTTGGTCATTTCAGCGATCAATTCCTCCTGCGGATTTCCACCCAATTCTTCTTGGATGGTCTTCATCTGCTGGTGGAGTAAGTATTCTCGCTGCTGCTGATCTATGTCAACTTTTACTTTTGACTGAATGTCATTTTTCAGCTCGAGCATTTGCAGCTCTTTGCTGAGGTATTCCAACACCAATTCAGCGCGCTTACGCAAATCGGCGATTTCCAGAAGCCTCTGCTTATCCTTTACTTCAGCGTTCATATTGCTCGAAATAAAGTTGACCAAGAAACTATGGCTTTCGATATTCTTTATGGCGAACTGTGCCTCCGAAGGAATATTTGGTGAAAGCTTAATAATATGAAGCGCCAAGTCCTTTAGCGAGTCAACCAACGCTTGAAATTTTTTCTTTCCTGTTTCAGGTTTAATTTCCGGAAACTCTGTCACTCGAGCTTTGAGGTAGGGCTCTTCAGTAACAGGCTCGATGAGTTCAAAGCGCTTTTTACCTTGAATGATAACGGTAGTGCTCCCATCAGGCATTTTGAGTAGCCGCATGATTTTAGCAATTGTACCGATCTTATTCAAATCCTCAAATTGTGGGTCTTCAATGGATTGCTCCTTTTGACTCACTACGCCCACCATTCGCTTGCCTTTGTAAGCTTCTTGAATCAGTTTAATGCTTTTATCTCTTCCTACAGTGATGGGAATAACTACGCCCGGAAAAAGTACAGTATTTCGAATCGGAAGTATTGGCAGTTCAACAGGAGTCTCCTCACTGTTCATCTCCTCTTCGTCTTCGTTTGTAATTAATGGGATGAACTCCGTCTCATTGTCCACAATGTCCTGTAATTCGCGGGGATCCCAAAGTTTATTTTCGATCATATTCTTCATATCCAAAGTGCGCCATTCTGTCATAAAAGGCACTCAATTTATAACAAATGCACAAAAGTCAAGCGTCGTGCCAAAGTCAATAGGAGTCTATTTTCGGTACTTTCTGTCGTGCTCTAGTGCATATTGGAATGCATCTTTGTCACGTTTTGAAAGTTTTATTCCTCTCCGAGACATCATGGCGCTTGCCGCTTCTTCGGCTTTATCCATTCTGAATTCAGAAAATCCTTTTTCTGGAGAACCCCATGAGAACCCTCGCGGGAGTAATCCCAGACTTTTACCTCACCGTATGTATTCATCAGGTTTGAGGTATTGGTGTCTGCACCGAGGTTACACCACGATCCGATAACGGAATTGCCGAGGTAGCCGTCGTGACCTTTGTTCGAATAATCGTTAACAATCGAATTTCCAACTTCTCCTCCTACTTTGCAGTGTCTGCCGATAGAAGTATCACCATATATTTTGGCCCCCATTTTAAGGGTGGAGTTTGCTCCTAGCGAAAATGGCCCGCGAATCAAAGTGCCCTCCATTACTTCAGCATCTCGGCCAATGTAGATAGGCCCTTCGGAGGCATTGAGCACGCAGTGACTTAATTTGGCACCTTCCTCTACGAATATTTCGTCACCTTTGGTGGAGACG
>CAZKXG010000248.1:0-4521 GCA_964556465.1 uncultured Cryomorphaceae bacterium
ATAGTAGGAGTTCAAGCAGCAAAAATGGCGGCGGGACTTGGCGCGCATGTGACCATATTGGATGTAAATCTTCAGCGGTTGCGTTACATCAACGACATTATGCCCCATCATGTAGTTACGGAATTTAGCAGTGAGTACAACATCCGAAAACTCATTCAAACCCACGATTTGATCATCGGAGCCATTCTCATCCCGGGAACGAAAGCCCCAAAATTGATCACGCGAGATATGCTAAAATTGATGCGGCCGGGAACGGTAATCGTAGATGTGGCAGTAGACCAAGGCGGATGTGTAGAAACTTGCAAGCCGACCTCACACGAAAACCCGGCTTTCATCGTAGATGATGTAGTACACTACTGTGTGGCGAATATGCCCGGTGCAGTTCCGTGTACATCTACCATCGCACTTACCAACTCCACTTTACCCTATGCGCTTCAATTGGCCGACAAAGGTTGGAAGAAGGCTTGCGCCGATAGCGAAGAATTGAAAAAGGGCCTGAATGTGGTACATGGAAAAGTAGTTTACCAAGGCGTCTCAAATGCATTTGATCTTCCGTTTACTCCTGTAGAAGATGTTTTGTCTGATGGGGTTTTGGCTTAAGCCGAAGACCAAAGAATGCCTGAATCAAACACCCGAGATCTTCCGCCTCATAGTATGCTCGTTTATTCCAATGAAGCAGATCTGAATTGAAGTTTTACAGAGTTGGATCGGTGATTTAGCAAGGCCGATTTCTTCCTCCTGCTTGTGCCTGTTCTGATGCGTTTAAAAGCTCGCAAAACGGGGTGATTTATTCCCTCAAAGGTAAGCATAATATTTCTCGATTCAGGTAGTCCTGGCGTGATCACAGTCACGCATTCCAAGTCTTCTCATTCGTATCTTTTTAGTGAAGTTTTAATAACCACTATAAACCTATAATCATGAGAAAACTTGCATTTATAATTTTCGTTTTTCTATTCGTTTCGGCGCATAAAGTAGAAGCGCAGGGAATAGATTCTGTAAACGTTACCAGTACGTTTGTCACGCTGGGAGAAACTTGGTATACCGACTACTTCACCGGATATTATGTCTACACCAATAGAAGTTTCTTTAAAGATGAAAACGGTGGCCTACACGTTGCTTTTTTATCAAATTATCAGCTTTATTACTCTTTTTCTGAGGATGGATTGGTTTGGACTACTGAACAGATATCCGGTCCCTACGACGGCGACTATAGAGAAGCTGTCATCTACGCTGATGCCAATGGGAACCCATACATTGCCGTTACGGTCAATCCGTACTTCAATTTTGGAAATCCGACAGGAGTCAATTATGGAGATGAATTTCGCTACAGCGTCTACTACTATTACAAAGATGAAGGGAGCTGGGTAGAAGAGGAAGTATTCAACAGTACCTTAGCTCCGGGCTTTCAAGGTAATTTTGGTTACCGCGTGAATGAGCTGTATCAGGATTTGGATGATCAAATGGTATTGATCGTTTCTCGATACGGCTGGTACACTTATGGAGGTGAGTTTTTGGAGTATACCCGAGATGCCGAAGCAGGCTGGTCTGAAGCTTCCGTAATTCATACTTTCAGTGATACACCGGTAGATCATGCCACCGAAGTAAGCAGGGTCTTATTAAAAGACTCGGGCGAACGTGACTTGATTTACACGCGACCGTATAATTCAAGTGGAATGACCGAATTGGCTTATATGAGTCACTCAGAAGGTGGATGGTCAGCTCCTTCGGTATTGACCACAGATATGATCAATCATGCATCGTGGGATATATCCATCAGTCCGGATGAGGAGATGTATTTAATCCACTACAGCAATGAGCCGACTCCGCATATCAATATGTACACGGGTTTTGAAGAATCAATGGCTATTGGGGCCGATTTGAGTGTGGTAGATACCATTCAATCGGCTAAAATTCACATCACTGAAGATGGAATACTCGATTTATTGGTTTACCCGTTGAATACCGATACAGTCATTCTGTACGCCAGCGAGGACTATGGCTCTACTTGGGGCGCGCCTATATACATGAGCAGGAGCGAGGCTCCGGGAGTACTACCCGTTACGGATCAATATTCTGATCAAGGCGTAGATCTTGAGTTTATTCGAGTTTCACGGGTATCAGGAGTTGAACCTTACGGGCCTGACTCGCTGTTCTACGTTCACGTAGAGCAAATCAATACCGGTACATTGAGCGTTGCCGACGCGGAAGGATTTACAGATAATCTGTCTTTATATCCTAACCCATTCACCGATATGGTGACGGTGAGTTACACGCTCCGTTCACCGGGCGAATTGAACATCAGAGTATTCACTTTACAAGGAAAAATGATAATGAATAGAAATATTCAGGGTGCCGCAGGCGAGAGTCAAATCCAAATGAATCTCGATCACTTGGATGCGGGCACGTACATCATTGAAGTACTTGGCAAAGGTCAATCAACTGATGACGTTTATAAGGCTACCGGAAAGCTCATAAAACGGTAAGCTCTATCAATCGGTAGGTTAGTTTATTAATTGTTAAATCAAACAGCCGGGACTTAGATATCTAAGTCTCGGCTTTTTATTTTATCTCCACTTCGGGTGGTATTTCTCAAAAAGTTATTAGATAACCGGACTGGCAGATGGTGTTTATTCGGTTTCTGATCTACCGTTAGAAGATGGGCGTTGGCATTGTTGTTCCATTGGTTTGATTATGACCCGCGCTCAGTGTAAGATTTCGTAAGCGATGGTAGGAAGCTATGCATTCTTATACGATACCGGCAGCAGTATTCTATTTTTTATTTAACCACCTGACCGGATGAAAGTCACACGCAAAGGATCCGATGCTTCCAGACCAAAATTAATTGAGAAATGAGACCCTTTGCAAATTCGGTCTCCTAAATCTGATTTATCAAGGTCCAGACAATAGAAAAGAGTTAGTTCTTCTGTTTTATCAGGTTCGCCCAATAATTGTTTCACTTCATTCATTGGTTGATCAGTGAGATCACTAAACGCTTTGGTCTGGACGAAATCATATCGATATCCACTATCATTTCGCCATTTAACTTCGTCGAATTTCAATAATGAGTCAAGCTCGTCATTTTGGCCGAAGCATGTCAGCAAAGCAAAAAAGAATAGCGTTATGAGTTGTAGTCTTTTCATTTTTTATTGCTGCCAACGTTCCTTAGCTATGCACCACACCATTGGCAAGGGCCGTATCTTTTTGAACGGCCGCGCGTGGGCTTTTGAGCGGGTGTGGGGTATAGCTTGTGTTGTGTGCTTTTTCAGTCAGTTTGAAACTTTCAAGGTATGGTCTTAGACGACATAATTGTTCGACGGGATTACTCGCATCACCACAAGAGGCGCCAATCGTATAAAAGAACCCGTTCTCTGGATATTCAACCGTGTAATAGATCGCCATCTCAAGACCTTCTTGATTTGGATAACTGACAATATTCCAAACTGCATCTCTATCGTCAATTGTAGCATGGCCAGATTCTATTGGATCATACTCATCTAAAAACACCTGCTGGAATGCATCAAGACCTAACCAATCGCTATCAATCAAGGATTCGCCTACCGAGAGGCAAAGGAATATTCCGTTCACAGAATCACAGCCAATAATTTGGCTGCCTTCTTCAATTGAGAGATTGGTATCCCATTCGGCACTTGGAAAGATTAGAGAAAACCTTTCTAATGAGTCAATTACGGTTATTGAGTTTTTAGCGTCCACTTGGCTCAAGTTGCAGGATTCCTCAATGCCGTTTGAGTTGCAGCTGACCGTTACAATCGCTAAAAGTATGTAGATGGCTGTTTTCATTATTTCACACAACGCTCAGAGTAAGATGTCGTAAGCGACGTCAGGAGCTTATGCATTTTACTCAATGTTGTAGCAAGTATTTATTCTTTTTCTGATACTAATTCTTTGGCGGCTTCGATTGCTTCAGGCACATATTGGTTCTTTTCTATTATTTCATTCAGCTCGGCTTTTGAAAAGCTTTCGAACTTACGTTTAAACCTCTGCACAGCGCGATCAAAGTCTTCTCGTTCCTTGTTTAATCGTTCGTCTTTCTCTTTTGGTGATTCCTGGAGAATCCGCTTGATAGGTGCTCTTGCTTCATCGTTCAGAAAAAGATGAAGTCCGAGAAGGCTAAGTGCAACGATATCAAAACTAAGAATCCCAGCGCCTACATATAAGCTGAAGTTTGAAACAGTCACGAGCGGAGTTATGGTCAACAATATTAGAAGACTGAGAGCGTGAACCCAATACTTTTTCTTTTGAATCAAAAAGATCAACACAATCACAACACCAAAAATTCCGATTAAAAGACTTTTTCCGAGAGTAAAAGAATAATCCTCTCCTGTTTCAGCAATGTAGTTTTGAACCAAGATGTATGACGATACAATCGAATAGACAATCATCGTTATGATTATCATCAATGGGATTAAACTGACAATACTTTTTCCTTTCATATTTCTAATTTGCTACAACGCTCAGAGTAAGATGTCGTAAGCGACGTTAGGAGCTTATGCATTTTACTCA
>CAZKXG010000249.1:0-1619 GCA_964556465.1 uncultured Cryomorphaceae bacterium
GATGAGGAGCCACGGGAGTCGCGCTCGAGTGAGCAGCCAAACGGTATCGTCAGACTCAACCGATTCAGAGATACCTGATGCCAGCTGGTAGTCGCGCTCCGCTTCTTCCTTGATGAGGTCTACCACATCATCGATAGTAATGCGACCTAGCAATGTCATGTCGTGTTCAACTACGGGAAGAACAACCAAATCATATTTCTCCATGGTATTGGAGCAATCCTCACCCGACGTATCGGGATAGACATAGTGCAGAGGCTGCTCCGAATAGATGTCAGCGATGGTAGCTTTTATGGATGATGAGGAAAAAAGGAGATCCTTTAGCGAAAGTGTACCCACTAATTTGTCCTCATCATCAGTTACGTAAATGGTGTAGACATCGTCGAGGTCCTCGGCTTGTTTACGCATTTCCCTGATGCTACGGGCTATGGTCCAAGAACGCCGCACTTTGACCAATTCCTTGGCCATGATTCCCCCTGCGGAGTCTTCATCGTAACGGAGTAAGTCGCTGATATCGCTCCTTTGCTCGTCGTCGGTAATGTGCGATATAACTTCCGCTTGCTTCTCATCGGGAAGCTCGGCAAGCACGTCGGCTGCGTCATCGGAGTCGATGTTGTCGATTACCCGATTGGCAATTTCTTTTGACGTGAGTGTCGAAAGGAGTTTCTCCCGGTCATCCTCATCGAGTTCGATCATTACATCTGCTGCCTTTTCGCTTTCTAGAAGTTTGAAGAGGTAATTGAGCTCAGGCGCTTTTAGCTTATCGAATATCTCGGCGATATCAGCAGGGTGCAATTCCTCCAGCTCACTTTGTAAAAAGGAATCGCGGCCCTCTGCGATTGCATCGCTAAGGTCTTCGAGATATTCTTTTGTGAGTTCGAATTGCATGACTAGCCCAAAAGTATCAAATGTTCAGTGATCAGAGGTTCAATGTGCAATTTTCAGTGATCAATGTTTAATTAGTCTCAAATCAACGAAATAGGGAGTTAGTAATTCTTTGTAAACGGGGTGTGAAGTCAACATTCAACCATTTTCAACCTCGTTGGAGTCGTGACGCCAAAGCCAAAAACTCTTCACACCCTAATTGCTCAGGGCGTAAGCTCAGGGTTTCGCTCAATTCCCCTTTCAGCTCGTCGTTCAAAAAGGCCGAGAGGCTATTTCTCATCGTTTTGCGCCTTTGGTTGAATCCGGCTTTCACCACGCTTTTGAAAAAAGAGTAGGGGACTGGCAGTTCTTTTCTGTTGTTTCGCACTAGTCTGATTACGCCGCTTTTCACTTTCGGTGGAGGGTCGAATGATTCGGGTTCTACCGTAAACAGATATTCCGAATCGTAAAATGCCTTGATGAGTACGCTCAGTATTCCATAAACCTTGGTTCCCGGGCCCGACACCACTCTTTCGGCTACTTCCTTTTGAAACATACCTACCATTTCGGGCATGAGCTCGGGATTCTCCACCACTCGAAAAAGAATCTGTGAGGAAATGTTGTAAGGGAAATTTCCTGCAAGGATGAACGGCTGCCCTTCAAAAAGGGTGTTGAGATCCATTTTTAAAAAGTCTCCCTCGATGATTCGGTTGCCCAATTCGGGATGACGCTCGTGGAGATGCTCCACCGACTCAGTG
>CAZKXG010000249.1:1629-4509 GCA_964556465.1 uncultured Cryomorphaceae bacterium
GCACGCAACCGGCTTGATGAGCGGCGCTGTTACCCTCCAAACCGTCGATCAACTCGAGTTTGTATTCATCGTCCTTTTCCGTGAAGTATGCAATGGCGTCTGCTTTCGAAATTTCTTGACGTTCGTAAACATTTTTTTGCTTCGCCAACTCCTTCATTTTTTGTTCGATCAGCTTCAACTCCAATTCCTCTCGAGTCATTAATGCTCTGGTGAAGATTCCTGTTCCCGGGCCGATTTCCAAAATTCGCTTAACGCCCGCCTCGTCTTTTATCGATTCAGCAATACGCTTAGCTATATCAGGTTCGGTCAAGAAATGCTGACCAAGATGTTTTTTGGCTCTAACTCTTTTCATGGTGCACTACCTTCAGTAAGGTGCGAAAGGCCACGAACTTTCCGCCAAAGTGTTTTTCGTGCTCAGCCTGGAGCCTTGGAGCATGTTCTTCTAAATAGCGCTCGTATTCGTCCATGCTCTTTGCTAAGTACTGAACGCTGTAGGATTTTCCTCCTTGTTCTTCAGCTAATATTCGCGAAAGCTTTCCGTCGAAGAAGAGTCCCGTAGCCAGTACGTCGGGGATGTGAACTTCCTTCATCCACTTTAGCCACTCTTCGTGAGAGTTGTGATCAATGTTTACCGTTACGTTGTACAATATCATGGTGCAATGTCATTATTCTTGACCTAATGGTTCAAGGTTTTGTAAATTTGTCTTCTCGTTATGGACGTCAATCCCGTTATTCTTGCGATCCCCGTTTTTTTTATCCTTATCGGGATGGAAGTGGCCTATGGCTATTTTAAGGATCGAAAGATTTATCGTCTCAACGATGCCGTGACAAATATAAGTTGCGGAATCGTAGAACAGTTGACAGGAGTTTTTGCCAAAGTATTTACCGTAGCCGCTTATGCTTTTATTTACGATAACTTCAGGTTGTTCACGCTCGAAGATAAGTGGTACTGGATCGTTGTTGCATTTATAGGTGTTGACTTTTTTTACTACTGGGCACACCGTATGAGCCATCAAGTAAATCTGTTTTGGTTGGGCCATGTGGTGCATCACCAAAGCGAGGATTACAATCTCTCAGTGGCTTTGCGCCAGAGCACTTTCCAAAAAATGTTCACTTTTTATTTCTACTTCCCTTTGGCATTTTTGGGCTTCAAAACGGAGTGGTTTCTGTTAATGGGTGCCTTCAACTTGCTGTACCAGTTTTGGATTCATACGGAGGTCATCAAGAGATTACCCAAATGGTATGAGTACCTCTTCAATACACCATCACATCACCGCGTTCATCACGGTAGAAACCCAAAGTACATTGACAGAAACCATGCAGGGACTTTGATGATTTGGGATCGGATGTTTGGCACCTATCAGCGTGAAGAAGAAACACCTACGTACGGAATTACTACCCCAACCAATTCGTGGAACCCCGTCACGGCCAACGTTCAGCCTTTCGTGCGACTTTGGCGCGAACTGAAAACGATTCCCGGTTTTGCGAACAAAGTGAGATTCACCTTTTCTCCTCCGGGATGGTACCCCGAAGAGATGGGAGGTTTTCAAAAACCTAAAGAAGTGGATAGCCGCACATACCGGAAGTATGAGATCGAGATTTCACCCAATCTCAATTACTACCTCTTTTCTCAGTACCTGATTTTATTGGCTTTCACCGCACTTTTTCTTTTTAATCTTTCCAAGTTCGAGTTGCCATTTCAACTATTAATTGCTGCTATCATCATTTATTCGGTCGCATCATTAGGGACGTTATTCGATGATCGACCTTATGGTCTGAAAATGGAATCAATTCGTTTTTTCGTCTCAATCGGAGTGACTCTCTTCCTATTCTTCAAAGAGCTCATTCCTCTGTGGATTCCAATCGTAGTTGTGGCTTTCTCAATCACCTCAGCGTTGGTCGTCTTTCGCTTGAGCTTTCATAATATTGAGCGTGTAAAGTGAATCGAGATACGGTTTTTTCCATTCTATATTTCTTCGTTTTAGCGGTGCATATTTTCGCTGGAGAACAGGATCATACAATGATTGCGGATATCTCGAAGCCTTTCATCTTGACTATATTGATCGTGTATTTCTTGGTTGATGTACTAAAAAGCGAGCAGCGAAATTCTTTCTATTACTTGATTTTATCGGGGCTGTTCTTTTCACTCATTGGAGATGTGCTCTTGATTTTTCAGGAAGAATCATCCATGTACTTCATGCTCGGGCTGGGAAGCTTTCTGACGGCGCATATTCTGTTTATTGCCGCATTCACAAAAACATATTTGGTCAATCACGAGATCAAGTTTTTGCAGAAGTATGGGTGGGCGATGCTTTTAGTCGTAGCCTATGGATGGTTTTTCTTTAATGCCATCAAGGATTTTCTCGGTTCGATGATCGGCCCGGTTATGGTGTACACCATGGTTATTTCGCTGATGCTCCTTATCGCTCTTAACCGATTCAGAAAAGTAAGTACAGCTTCTTTTCTTTGGATAGCCGCCGGAGCTTTCTTCTTTGTGGCGTCAGATAGCCTTTTAGCTTGGAACAAATTCGTACGCGAGCTGGATCATTCACATCTGCTTATCATGCTAACATACGGGTTGGCGCAATACGGCATTACCAGAGGTGCTGTACTTCAATTGCGCAACGTATCATCTAAATCTATATAGCCAAAGCCACAGCCGATAGGGTGACGCCTCATATCAAGGTACCTTTGCGCCGTGAAAAAGCAACTAGGCTTGATGATCGTCTTAGCGGGAATTAACTTCACCCACATCATGGATTTTATGATCATGATGCCGCTAGGACCTCAGTTCAAACGAATTTTCAATATCGGTCCCGAAATGTGGAGTGCGGTTATCTCTTCCTACACATTTGCAGCAGCGATATCGGGTGTTGCTGC
>CAZKXG010000250.1:0-4476 GCA_964556465.1 uncultured Cryomorphaceae bacterium
AGGACATTCCATTACTAGCTCTTTACTTTATAAAAAAATACTGCACTTCTATGAGCAGGGACCTAATTTCAATTGAACCTGCAGCATCTCGAAGTCGTATCGATCCAATATTCGCGCTCATCGACTTTATTGCATGTGCACACGTATATAGGCCCTTCGTATCTCTGTTTCTAAGGTGAGTGCTCATGTCAGATATTTTTGTAGTCATCTGGTTGCTGAAACCCAGTAGTATACTAGGTAACAGTTCTTTGCCAGTTTGTTGTTCGACTTCCCGGATATTCCCTATTGCTTTTGTGTTAAAAATATCAGTAGGGGCATCACCCGCGACCGGCAATCGCACAACATTGTCATGGTGCCCTTCCTCCCTTCGCAGATCTGGGCCCCTAGTTTCTTTGTATATGAATTTCGAGATAGCTTGGCTTAGTTCAGACATCGAAAAGGGCTTAGTCAAGTATCCATCCATGCCCACCTGATTGCATCTATCTCTATCTCGTTCACTAATTCCGGCTGTTAGCGCAATTATGGGGATCCTTGATGCATTGCAAGACTTTTCAAAAGCTCGGATCTGGGTGGTTGCCTCGAACCCATCCATATTTGGCATCTGACAGTCCATGAATACTAGCTTATAAACTCCGGATTTGAATTTCTCTACGGCCTCGACTCCATCCGTCGCTATGTCTACTTTGAAGTCTAGAAGTTGTAGCATTTCTCGCGCTATCTTTTGATTAGTTTCTACGTCCTCTGCGACAAGAATTCGAATGACATTGGCGCCTGAAAAACCACCCTCATCCGTTTCATGAATTGGTCTATTAGTCTGTCTTTCGTTTAGGTTCTCTATTGACTTAACAAGTGACTTTAAAGTTACTGGCTTTGTGATTGTTCTCCACTTTTCTAGCTCTGGAATATGCTCTGGTATAGTGAGGGGTGTTAGTACTAAGGACGGTTCAATCTTTAATGTTTTAAATATTTCCAGTACTTGTTTATTGTTTCTTATGTATTCGTATTCAACAATTATTAAGCTTGGTAAATCATTTTGATCTAATAACTCTAGGTAACTATTTAGAGAACGGCATTTAATGCCAGTTCTGGCCAGGTGAGATGTGACCATTTTCGTTGTGCTGGGATTTTCACTTAAAAGAACTGCTGAAAGTCCACGTATTGGGGGTGAGACTAGCTTTGTTATTGGATCTGGAAGGGGTAGTGTCACAGTAATAGAAGTTCCCTCACCGAGACTCGATTGAACATCAATATTACCACCCATCAGTTCAATGTATTGTTTGGATATCGCTAGGCCCAAACCTGTACCGCCATATTGTCTGGTGGTGCTTGTATCTGCCTGAGTAAATGCCTCGAAAACGCGACTTTGAATATCTTCTGCCATGCCTATGCCTGTATCTTTTACTGAGAATACCAAGGCAGAAGTCTCACCGGAATGCATGTCCATTAGTGTTGAAACATCTACCGTAACACTACCTTGGTGAGTGAACTTGATAGCGTTACTAACCAGATTCATGATTACTTGTCTGATTTTTGTTGGGTCGCCTTTTATTCTATTAGGTACAGATTGATCAAAAGTATTGAAGATCTCTATGCCGCGTCGATGGGCAGGTTCACCCTGTAGGTAGCAGATTTCATCGATTAGTTCTATTGGGTCGAAGTCAACAATATCTAGCTCTACCTTTGCAGCTTCAATTTTGGAAAAGTCTAAAATTTCGTTAATCAGGCTGAGGAGGGATTCGCCACTGTTGTGCGCGGCCTCCGCAAAGCGACGCTGCTGTTCACTTAAGCCTGTATGCAAAAGTAGTTCGGTCATGCCGATCATGCCATGCATGGGTGTTCGAATTTCATGACTCATGGTAGCCAAGAAACTGGATTTTGCTTTATTAGCTTCTTCCGCAGCCAACCTAGCCTCCTCTAGATCAACCGTTCGCTCCGCGACCTTGGCCTCAAGCTCCCGTTGCCTTTCCAGCGCTTGTTGTGATTGTCTATTTTGTCTCAAAATAAGAAGCGCCAAGAGGGAAACTACTGTAAATGCATAGACAACATAAGCAATTGGACTTTGCCATGGAGGCGGTTTGACGATAATGGGTAGTGTGAAGGCATCCCAATTCCACACTCCATCCGGGCTGGCTGCGGCAAGCTTTAGTCTGTATTCGCCTGCAGGAAGTGTGGTAAATGAAGCAAAATGAGCCTCGGGAGAAATTATCCAATCCGGGTTTATGCCCTCAAGTTTGTATGCATACTGGATCAGAGCTGGGTTCGAATAATCCGATGCATAAAAATCGAATGAAACCATCTTATCTTCATATCCGAGTACCAATTCATCCAACTGATGATAGGGCACATCAAATACCCTCTTTTCGTTCATAATCTTGATGTCAGAAATTGATACTAATGGTGCGATTCTCTTTTGTTCTATCCCCTCAGAGGGGATGATGTTGAATCCGCGATTGCCGCCAAAGTAGATATCACCCGTATTGACTTAAATGCCGCACCCATATTGAACTCTGAGTCCTGAAGCCCATCAGTAATACCATACTGATGGGTTTCCATAGAGCTTGGGTCAAAGCTAGTGATACCTCTGTTGTGCGAAAGCCAAATAATTCCGTTTGAATCACTTTTTATCCCATAAATGTTCGAGCTCGGGAGGGAGATGTTTTCTGCATAATGATGAAAGTTGTTGATACCTGCGATTCGATCAGCTTTGTTCCATTTGTTAAGGCTTCCTCCGTTTGTGCCCAGCCACAAATTCTGATCTTGATCTTCGTAAAAGGCCCAAACCATATCACTCGATATGCTGTTTCGGTTGTTGCTTTCTGAGTAGAATGTCTCAAATTTTCTGGTTTCAAGATTAAGGCGATTTAATCCTTTTTCTGTTCCCACCCAAACATAACCTAAAGAATCCTCGAAAAGAGCTATCACATAATTATTGCTCAGACTGTCTTTGTCTCCAGGAATATTCCTTAGTGTCGTAAAATTATCCGTGGCTTTATTGTAGATACTCACCCCGCCGCCAAAGGTTCCTATAAGTACAGTTCCATCTCTGGTTTTTAGTAAGGAAGTCACTCCATTTTGACCAAGAGAGTCTTCATTAAGGGCGGAATGTACATAGACTACTGTTTCGTTATTCGTTAAATCCAATCGATTTAATCCGGCGCTATATGTGCCTACCCAAAGGTTTGTTCCATCTGCGAGCAGACTCATTACATCCGGGCTCGAGATGCCCGGATTCGTCGATTCATTTATCCATTCGAAAACCGTCGCATTAGGTCTTAATCTATTCAGGCCATCATCTGTGCCCACCCACAGACTGCCATCTTGAGTTTGAGCGAATGCGTTGACTGAATTGCTGGAGAGTTCACCATATTCTATATCGACTTTCCTAAATAAATTTGGTGTTCCCGATGCCAGTCCATAGAAAGTGCCTACCCAGTATTTACCTTCACGAGATTGTCAACGTACGCGTCATTTAACTCGTTGGAGGATAGTGACGTTCTATCAGCTGAAGAGTATGTGTAATGCTTGAATTGGTTCTTCGATAGGTCAAGCACGCTTATCCCGTTTGTATTAGAAATTGCCCAAACGTTCTGCGTCTCGTCAACTACAACACTTACCAACTTATTCGACGCTAGCGAATTAGGGTTTTTGTTCTCTTGACGATGGACAATGAATCTTTCTGGGGAAGAGGTTATTTCGAGCAGGCCTCCATTGGTTGCGCCCCAAATGGTTCCGTTTTCATCTTGAGTAAATCGATTTATCGATCCCAGATCAGGTAATCCCTCCTGCTCGGAAACGAAATATCTGAATTCCATCTTTCCTGGGTCAAATATCCCCCAAGCATTTTCATAGCCGAGCCAGATTTTGCCGCTTTTGTCGCAGAAAACTGTGTATATTTCGTTAGATAGAGGGGACTTCTGTTTATCGCTTGTGGCGTAGAAGGCGGAAAAGCTATCTTCGATAGCATTGTACTTGTTCAGACCCCCACCCATGGTTGAGATCCACAAATCACCAGCATGATCTTCAACGATTCTGGTTACTGCATTCGTCGATATTGAATTCGGGTTTGTGGGGGAGTGGCGATAATTTTCTAGTTCTAAACCATTGTACTTATTCAGACCTTCTTGAGTCAGAATCCAGATAGCACCACGTGAGTCTTGAAAAACCTGAGTTATTGTCTGCTGTGTGAGAAGCCTTGAAATCGGGTCTCGTTGGAACTCGATGAATAGTGGGCGAGTGTAATCTGCACCAGATACAGAATTTGCGCAGGTGATTAGAAAGAATAGCGCAAAGCTAAGAAGTAACCCCATATTGCCCAACGCGCTTAGCTTGTATAAACGGATGGAAGTCTAATGGATATAGCTTTCTTAGACTAGGGAGAGCTTACTAGTGGCAAAGAAAAGTGATTATTTCTTTAGAAAAGTGGCGCAGGAGGAAGAGGGGAAGGCGATCCTCTTCTTCACTGCGCCTGGAACAGTT
>CAZKXG010000251.1:0-611 GCA_964556465.1 uncultured Cryomorphaceae bacterium
ATGTAGAGATCGAAATCATTCCCGCTTACGGCTACGCCATCAACTTTGGGTTGATGCGTACCTTCGATACGCCCTATCACCCTTACCGAACCACCGTCGATAAACTGCTCGATACCGGTTACCGATTGATGTATTGGGCGGGAGATGCCGCGGGTATCGATTTCCGACACGATTTTGATCGAGGGAACATCTCAGCGGGAGTTTTTAATCTCTGGGAAAACCGCATTGAAATCCGAGACGACGTCTGGCTCTACAAAGCGATGGGGATGTATAAACCATTGGCAGGATTGAATGTGGGTGGCTCTGTTTACCATATCAATGACAAATCAAATGGTAGAGGAGGTGCCTCGATTTTGGGTCAAGGCCCAAAGAGCCTTTTGACCGAATACACCGGTGCTTACCGTTTCGTATTTCCCGATACTGATTATGAAACAAATGTTACCTGGTTGGGAACTTTCTTTGATTACAATCGAGAATACGCCTACCACAACCACAAACTCTCTGGTTTTTTCAATTACAACCTCGGAAACATTGAAGGGGAGAACGGCCGCATTGCCGATATCAATGGATTTGGGTTAAACGCTCGTTACGGCTATCGATTTGGGAATACT
>CAZKXG010000251.1:621-1806 GCA_964556465.1 uncultured Cryomorphaceae bacterium
GGCTCGCAAACTGCTTGCGGCGCCGGCCGTAGTTGGGAATACGCCCGACGATCAAGTCACCGTAGATTATCTCTACACCACGGGAGATGAAGATGGACTGGCTGATGATGAGTATTCGGGAGTGATTACGGGAAACACCTGGGGTGCTCCAGGAAACTTACCGATCGGTATAGGCACCAGTGTTTTGTTCCCTTCCGGGAATGTGGTCAACCGGTACATGCCGCTGATTAGTGATATCTCAAACCTCGGTGCGGGGCTCAATGCGGTCAATGTACAAGTGAGCAAGGCCGTTGTGCCACACAAATGGATTCTATCTGCCAACGGGGCCTACGCTATGTCCAATGCAGCATTGAGTCGCGGAGGAACCGAAATAGGGCTTGAAGCCAACTTTGGCGTCCGCTGGAAAATAAAAACACTGATGGAAATCGAACTGCGCGCTGCCCACGTTTGGCTCGGCGATTTCTACGATGCTCCCTATGCCAATGGCGATCAGTTTGTCGATGCCGACGATCGGTTGGGTACGCGCCCCGTCGATCCCTGGACCGCTTATGTTGCATTTAAATGGTTAATGTTTTGATGATGAAAAGACCTACACTACTGCTATTTGTGCTTTTGCTGTCCTTGACAGGCCTGGCACAGGTTAGCTATCAGAATTTAAAGAAGGTATCTTCCTTCGATCAAATAGAATACCCTTATCCCGTTGCCAAACAAGCCATTGCCGACAGCATGGAAATAGCCTACATGGATGTGGGTTCGGGAAGTGAAACCATTCTCTTTATCCACGGACTAGGTAGCTACGCGCCCGCGTGGAAAAAGAACATCGAGGAACTCAAATCAACATACCGCTGCATCGCCATTGATCTACCCGGATACGGACGTTCTTCCAAAGGGGAATACGAAGGATCGATGACTTTTTTCTCCAAAGCTGTCATTTCTTTTATGGATGAGATGGGCTTGGATCAAGTGCACTTAGCAGGACACTCTATGGGTGGACAAATCTCCATCGTTACCGCGTTGAATCATCCCGACCGAGTAGATCAACTGATACTGGTAGCCCCGGCAGGAATAGAAACATTCACGGAAGGAGAGAAGCAATGGTTTCGAGATGCCATTACCGCAAAGGGAGTTATGCTTACACCCCTCGATGCCATCGAATCAAATCTGGGCCACAACTTCTATAAAATG
>CAZKXG010000251.1:1816-4475 GCA_964556465.1 uncultured Cryomorphaceae bacterium
TGCCCGATGATGCCTTTTTTATGGTGGAAGATCGATATGCCATGACGGGAACGGGTGAAGAGTTTTTGTGGTACTGCTACATCATACCGAAGTCCATTCAGGGCATGGTCGATCAACCTGTTATTCGCGATCTACCCAAAATTACCCAGCCCACCTTGATTGTGATGGGAGCGGCAGATCAACTGATTCCCAATCGCTATTTGCACGGAGGTAGCTCCGCGAAGATTGCCGAGAAAGGTGGCGAGTTGATTCCCAATTCTAAGGTAGAGGTGATTAAGAAAGCGGGACATTTTGTGATGTATGAGAAGGCCGAGGAGGTGAATAAGCTCTTTAGGGATTTCCTTAGCGGAAATCCTTGATTACTTTTGAGCACTCATGGCCAGGCTCAAGAAATTCACTGATTATGCCGACGGGCTTTTTCCCTCCGAAATAGCTTACATCAAGGCGCATAATGCTTACGAAGATCAGAAACTCATCGATATTTTGGATATCGCTTCTGATCGCGTGGCGATGGAAAAAGAGCAAAGAGATTTTGACACTGAAATCGATCCCCGTAAGTATTCCAAATTGATTAAGAGCATCGACAAGAAACTGGAAGAGATCGATGTGGACAAGTACTTTGAATGGATCAGTCGGGTAGATCACATGATCACCATAGACTCCATCCCTGCTGAGGAGCAAGCACGCATCTTAAAGGAAATGCAGCTCTTTGAGCCGGGTTGGTTTCATATGGAGAGTTTTTACGGGCTCCTGCAAAACTACGAGGGCTATCTCTTACGTCGTTTCCGCGAAAGCGATTACGATCTGGTAAAAGCATTTAACCGGAAGCATTTTGCCACTTTTAGCGCTCAAAGAAAAATGGATTCCAGGGTAGCAGAGATTACCGAACAGATCGTTTTCCGTGACGGACGTGTAGCATCAAAAGAACTTCATTGGCTTCTACAGGTATTTCGAGACCAAGAGATTTCCAAAAAAATCAGGTATCACGCTTTACTGGCTTTTATGATGTATTACATCAACCGAAAAGAAACGGATGCGCTGATTGAGCCAATGCAAGAATTGGAAGGCGCTATCTTCAATGGAGAGTTTTATTCGCGACGAATCTTAGCTAATTTCTACGCCAACAAGCTCATCGTACTTCGGTGGCAGAGATCTTATGAGGCAGCGGCATACTGTGGCTTACAATCCATTAAGTATAAGACGGAAGATTACCTTTATTACCTCAATAATTATGTGAGCGTATTGTTTCACTTATCCCGCACCGACGAGGCTCTCACGAAAATGCAGGAGATGTTCGTCGATTATAAATCATCGAGAGATTTGGGTAGAAAAATTGTTTTTATAACAAATTATTGTCGATGCCTGAATCTGGAAAACAGATATGCCAAGAGTGCATCACTGGCGCGAAGTTTTCTTGATGAACAAGGAAAGCGGATACTCAAGCGAGGGTGGCATTACTTTTTTCGCACCTACTTTTTCGCCTTGCTAAAATGCGACGAGACCGAGAGAATCGTGAGACTGAGTCGTAAATACAAACTAACAGATCGCGAGGTGAAAGAAGGTTTTGATCCTCATATTCGGGCTTTGGTGTTGGCCGCAGAATATCGGGAGATCAAATTATCTCAAAGAGAGTTTATTGCAGGGATCGATGCCTTGCATGAGCCACAACGTAATGGTGAGAATGAATTTCTGCAATTGCTGGATATGATGAAGACAGATTTTAGCGCCGAATAGAGATTGGCATTTATTCATCCAATCGCTTCATTCGAGTGATCGATTTGTGAGCGACGAGTAGCCTTGTGGTAACAAAGTTTTACAAACTAGTGCTTTGCGTTTTGTCACCGTGATCCGCAATATCTGCGAGGCTCACCCACTCATTGTACTAAAACCGATTGAAGCAACCCATAAAAAAAGAGCAGCCTCAATCGAGACTGCTCTTTACAATTCAATAAGTATTCGAATTACATTCCGATTAAGCTCATCGCTTTTTCAAGCAATTCAGGATTGCTTTTTACATAATCGATGGCTGCAGTAGTCAAGGCTTCATTCTTTAGAATGGCGTCCATGATTCCTGTTTTAGAACCTTCGGCTTCCTTGGCAATCTTTGCCACCTGTTTTTGCGTGTCTTCATTTTCCGTCAAGTAGTCCAGAGTTGCTTTCTGAATTTCCTCGTCTTTCATCAAAGCATCTTTGATCTTCTGGTCTTGCGTATCGGCAGTAGCATTCATTTCCGTTTTCGCGTCTTTCTTCATCTTTTTCATGCTCTTAGTTGTCTGCGCTGAAACAGTTGTCCCGAGAGCAACTACGAACAATCCTAGTAGTAAGCCTTTCATAATGGTTTTGTGTTTTAGATTTCTGCGAAGGTATGCATTTTCAGCCCTCGTAAATACTTGAGGCTTTTCAGAATCAATCTTTTGCAAACAGCCCGCTCAAATCCGCGAAAGCCTTAAACTCCAAGGCATTTCCCTCAGGGTCTTGAAAAAACATGGTGCGTTGTTCGCCCACTTCGCCCTCGAAACGGATATACGGTTCGATGATAAATTCAATGTTTTGACTTTTCAATCGCTCAGCGAGGGCATTCCAATCGTCGATGGAAAGTACAACCCCGAAATGCGGAACCGGCACTTCCTTTCCGTCCACGGGATTGGAAACGGACGCT
>CAZKXG010000252.1:0-4450 GCA_964556465.1 uncultured Cryomorphaceae bacterium
TCCCCAATTTTAGGGAGGTCTGTTCCTACCAACCGAAGCACAGCTCAGTTTTAATTTCGATCATTTCGAATCTCTCTTCTGATACCCTTTGTTTTCGAGTCAAATCCACTCTCCTTTTAGCTATCCGTTTTGAAACAGTATTTTCGAACCGGACAAACCTTATACAGTGAGATGATGTACCGATTGATTGTTGTTTTACTCCTTTTATTCAGCACAACCCTAAGCGCTCAAAACAGACGAGATCTTCAGGATGACGATTGGGAAGATCAGGTGTTCTTTCCTTACGATATCGAAGGAGAGTTCAGCAAAGTGGATGTAAGCATAAAGGAGACGCTGAACGGTGTAACCAAAACGCGCCGACTTTACCGGTACGAAGTCAATGAAAATATGGAGCCACTGCTTTTCAGCGTCTATGATGAAGAAGCCGGGAACCACATAGCCGATTATATCTACACGTATTCTCCGGGAGAGGAGGTTCGAATTGTCAAGAAGCGCGATCCGTTTACTTATTACGAGTGGAAATTGAGGTACGGAGAGGTCTACGAAGAACTGAGTTATGTAAATAATGAGTTGAACTACCGATGGATTTACGATAGATCCTCTCCTCAAGAAACGACCATTACAAAGCTAAAGAAGAAAGGAAAGCCCGTTTATACTTGGCATATCGAAATGGGTGAGCAGGGAAGAGTTGAACGATCTTTTCGGGTGAATGGTAAAAAAGTGACTCAATTTATATCCCATCAATACGATGAGGAGACAAATAGTCGCAAAGTCTACTACTTTGATAAGAAAGCATTGAAATCCATTGAAATCGGACTGAGTCTGGATCGCGACTCCATCATAAAAATGGAACCGAAGACCATCGCATCGATGTATTATCGTCCGGTGCCAATCACGTCTTATGCTTATACGAATGACGACAAAATTGCCTCGTACGCTGTAAAAACTCAAGCGGGACGAACCATTACCCAAGATCAATACATGTACGATCGCGATGGGCTCTTGGTGCAGAAGGTGTCATCAAATTACAGCGGGCTGCCCATTACCGAAAAGTACTTTTACGGAGACAATGGGAAGATGACGTCTAAGATTCGAACCGTTCAAGTCGGCAACGAATCTTATGAACGCACCCATACATATACTTATAACTCCGAGAATAGATTGATGCGAATCGAAATCAGGTTATCGGGCTCTCCTAATGATCTTTTAGAGGTGAATTTTAAATACACAGATTGACTCCCGGTCAAGAAAGAAAAACTTACTATCCGAGCAGCCATGCTTAGAGCTGAGGAAATCATAGATAGAATTACCGCGCGGTTCCCCGATGAATCTTTTGATATCAGGAAGGAAGACAACTCTGTGGGGTTTAAATTTTCTACCGAATGGCAGAAAGAATACCACTATTCAGCAGGGATAAGTGTAAACCGTAAAAAGCTCTATGCATCTATCAGCGCTACTTTGATCGATAAAGAGAATAAGTATTTTTGGTATGAGCCTTTCGACGCCTACCGAGCCAAAACCCGAGAGGAAGAATGGGAGGACTGCATCAACTTTTTGGAATCGGGCATGGCGCTTTTACTGGCGTATCCTACGAAGGTCCTCCAACGCAAATCGTGGAATTCGATTTCTTATCATCTCTATTATTTCAAGAATAAAGAGTGGACAAGGTATTACTCCGGTGGGGGATCGAGGTGGCTTGATCATCCCGTTATTGATGGAAGGGAGAGGGAGTGGAGATGAGTAAGAACCGAAAAAAGATAAAACCCAAACGCGATGGTCTAGCCTACATCTTTCTGGCGATGGCCATTGCCTTTGCCATTAGAGGCGGGTACATGCTAAAGCATCACCTCGTTTTTGTGGGTGAGCACTGGAAGTACAAACAGCCAGTAGCTTCAACACCATGGACTTCCTTTTTGTATGCCGCGTTTTTTTTCGTCTTGTTTTATTTCACCTTTAAGCGAAAGAAGCAAGTTCGTTGACTTTTCAAAGTAATTAGAAACTTTAACAAAACCTTCACGGCGTATTTTTCAGTGTCTGCTTTTTATTGTCAATCTTGTCGATGTAAAGCCTGAAACAGTTTTAACTAATCTACCTGATTGCTATGGATTCTAAACCAAACTATCCCACAAAGATTTATTTGTTAGTGCTATTAATCACTTTAACTTTCTCTGCTTCCGCTCAATTGGAATGGGAGAGACTGATGCCACAACCCACTGAAAATTCGATACAAGACATCGTATTTATCAATTCTTCTCAAGGGGTGATGTGTACGTTTTATCAGACTTTTTCTACCTCTAATGGAGGAGAAACCTGGGAAGGTGTTGAGTTAGGTGGCTCATCCGTTTTGGAGGTGCACGAGCAAACCATTGCAGCTTTAGGAGGTGGCCGACTGTTTATCTCTTATGACGGAGGCATCGATTGGGAATTGAAATTTGACGGTGTACCGAATGGTGTCACTTTGAACGATATTTCTTTTTCATCAAGCGCTGAAATTACCTTATTGGGGCGTGATAGCAATTCGATCAAAAGACTGTACAGATCAAATGATTCAGGTCAGACTTGGGATACTTTAGATGTTGCCATGCCCTCTAGTGCGCGCCTCTTAAATGTTATAAGTGGCGATACCTTCTTCTTTGCTTGGGGAGGCGCAGTCTATAAAACGGAGAACGGAGGGAATACGATCAACTTGTCATATGATAGTCCGAATTCTAGTGCTGACATCACCGAGCTCCAGACAATCAATGACTCGACACTTTACGGGATTGATGACGCAGGGAGTTTTTTCAAAACCGAGGATAGCGGCGAAACGTGGGAAACGATTGACCTGGTTGAATCCTGGATACCGGCAAATTTCTACGAAATGCATTTTTCCGATTCCATGAATGGATATGCGTCATCCTTTAATCATTTGCTTTACCGCACCGGTGATGGGGGAGAGTCCTGGACGGAGCTTTCTGATTTTAATTCTTTTAATTTTCCTGACATTCTTTCAATCTACAGCTTATCTCCGGAGACACTTTATGGTGGAGGAGAAGGTGGCGTGATCTTCACAACCACCGACGGGTTGGAGTCTGTAAACGCCAATGCCGTACCCTTGGATGACGCGAGAGCAATTGATCTGGCAGATGAGAATACGGCCTTTGTCAAAGGGAGTGAAATGCTCTTTCGCCTCGATGTAGAAACAGGAGAACACTTGGAAGTTCAACCCTATTGGGAAGAGTCGGATACAAAAAATGCATTCGTCTTT
Source organism: uncultured Cryomorphaceae bacterium (assembly GCA_964556465.1). Taxonomy (GTDB): domain Bacteria; phylum Bacteroidota; class Bacteroidia; order Flavobacteriales_D; family Cryomorphaceae; genus JAKVAV01. Next base: position 3,248 of record CAZKXG010000252.1, read on the forward strand.
TTTGATGATGAAACGGGGTTTGGTCTCAACCAAGAAGGACAGTTGAGAAAAACCACCGATGGGGCAATGAGTTGGACGGATATTAACGTGGACGAATCACCCTCTGGTCAGTTCACTGATTTTGAATTCGTAGATGTGGAAAATGGAATTATGCTTGAAGAAACTTCAACACTCTGGAAGACCAGCAATGGCGGTGCAGATTGGGAAGAGATTTTCGAAGGAGATGTACAAGTGTTCGATGCTGTCTCGGCTGATTTATTCCTCTTAGTCAATCGAGATGAGGATGGTCAGATGAGTTTGTTGAGAACCACCGATGGGGGAGAGGACTGGACTGAATTATCAGACTTTTTTGCTTTCTTCTATTTTGAATTGCACTTCATCAATGAGTCAACTGGTTTCGTGCGTTCGAATTTCGGTACAAGTCGCACAGATGATGCAGGCGAAACATGGGAGCTTGACAATTCGGGAGTTAGTCATTTCCAATTTGTGAATGATGAAATTGGCATAGGCCTGCAATCGTTAGAGGTGTATTTCACAAATGACGGTGGCGTGAATTGGAGCCCCGCAACCCCAAATAGCGGATTTGTTTCTGATTACTCCATCAAAGGTGATCGCATTGTTGCTCTGAATCTATTTCACGCCATACATACGGCCCCGATCAATACCCTTTCCACGGAAGAAGCAAATCGTGAGAATCAACCTTTGTTGATTTACCCAAACCCTGCCTCCGACGACCTTACAGTAGTAGTGCCCGCCGGACAATGGTCTCGATACGAAGTGGTGGATATCACAGGGAAAGTACTATTAAGTAGAAAAGTTCAGAATCAGGGTATTTTGCCCGTAGACTTTAGGGCAGAGTGGCAGGAAGTAGAAGCAATTTCTCCCCAGTATGATACGAGTAATTCGCTTGAGAAAAATCTGACTGAATATGAAAAAAAACTAATAATGAAAGTCTTGAATGAATGTAACTGGAATCAGTCAGAGGCAGCGCGCCGGTTAAATATTTCAGAGACAACCATCAGATATAAAATGAATAAGTTGGGAATTAGTAGAACTGAAAAATAGACCAACTTCTCTCCTTTTCACCCTAAAATAAACAACAAATACTCGTTAAAAGTAGCGAAAATAATTAAACTAGCAAAGCGAGAAATCGCTAAAAATAACGAATTATTTATTCATTCATTACTGTTACTTTTGCATTCA
>CAZKXG010000253.1:0-772 GCA_964556465.1 uncultured Cryomorphaceae bacterium
TTGCAAGTGCAGGGTCTTTGTAATTAAATGATCCTGAGTTGCAATCGATTTCAGTAAAGCTCCCGCATGACCCCGTGTACAAAACGTATTGGGTACCACTCGATTCGACTCTAAAGTTACCCGAGGCAGGGACTTCAAAAGTAAACCAACTATCGGTTCCTTGATAGAATCCGCATGAAGGGTTAGCAGCGATACTTGCGTCTTCCGAGGTAGACTGCGTTGTAGAATAGTCTTGTGAAATACATTCGGTACCCAATGTTAACGAAGTTGCATTGGCACAATTGTCGTTGGCGGGTGGAGTGATTTCCCACACGCATAAGCTGAAATCGTTACCTGAGGCATTGTTAAATCGGAATGCACGTATATAAAGGGTTTCACCACTAAGGTCAGGGCGTGCGAAATTTACCGCTTTACTTTCGCAGAGTATTTCGGTAAAACTTCCGCAGCCTCCTTCATAAAGTGAATAGTTGTTTCCATTTAAGTCAATCCTGAAATTTCCAGATGCGGGCACTACGAATGAAAACCAAACATCGGCTCCTTGATAAAACCCACAAGAGGGATCTTCGGCTACTGCTACATCTTCAGCCGTCGCGGAGATTGAGGTATAATCTTCTGAGATGCATTCAGAGCCAACCGTAAGTGATATGGCATCTGCGCAATTGTCGTTTAGAGGTTGGGAAAAAAGACTTGTGCTAAACAGAATCGCACAGAGCCCAAGAAACGTGCTTACTACTTTCATAATGGTTGTTCTTTGGTTATAAAAATGACTGAT
>CAZKXG010000253.1:782-4382 GCA_964556465.1 uncultured Cryomorphaceae bacterium
CCAAAGGTGCGGTAACCATTCGGGAGGGCTTTCACCCATATGGGTGATTTTTTGTTTTTTGAAGTATTAAGTACCAAGTATTAAGGCAGAAGGTTAGCATTTTTTGGTGTTAAAGTTTGACCGTAACTGAACCACTGCGGGCAAAGCGGATGTTCAAAAGTCCATTTGTATTGCCATGTGGCCACACTAGAAACACCTCATAAGAGGTCTGACTTAACGAATTTAGATTTCGGGAATTAGAAAAGAACTCCTCAAGGTATTAGTAGAATTCGCCTTCTCCAAGCTATTGGTTTAACTCCGCTACTTCTGTTTTTGTAAACCAGGTCTTTTACATCAGTCTTTGTACTTCTGTCTTAATACTTCATACTACCGAACCACCCTCACCTCAAAAATTCCAGAATTCGAAAGATGGCCTGCGTGCGATTGGAGACATCCAATTTTTCAAAAAGATGAAGCAAGTGGGTTTTCACCGTGTTTACTGAAACATACATCGAGTCGGCAATCTCTTTATTGGTTTTTCCCTCCCTCAAATGTAAAAGAAGATCATACTCTCGCGGGCTAAGGGGTACGGGAATAGAGCGATTGATGTTTTCAATGTCTAGTGAATTTTGCGTTTTCTCCAGGTGATTGTATATCGCAATTTCCAGAGAAGTCATCACATCCCTTCCGTCAAATGGCTTGAGCAGGTATCCGTTGGGTCTGGTTTTTTTGGCGCGCTCCAAAACCTGTTTTCCCGAATAGCTCGTGAGGTAGATAAACGGCATATCGTATTTTTCTCGGATTTCTTGACCGATGTCTATTCCATCTTTGTCTTCTCCAAGATTGATATCGAGCAGTACGGCCTGCGGTTTTGCATTCTTGATTTTTTCAATAGCTGATTCGTAGTTGTGCGCTACGCCCACTGTTTCGAAATTATTCTCCTCTAAGAACCCCACTAAATCTTCTGCAATTAGCGGCTCATCTTCTACTACTAGGATGCGGTATTTTTCGGCCAAAGTCTCTTGTATTTTCCAATGGTACAAATTACTTCAAAACCGCCATTTTCCAAAATCTCAATTTTGGCTTCCAGCTTTTCTTCAAAAGCTCTGATCAATTTCATTCCAAAAGAAATGTCAGTTCGAGTCTTGTCCTGCATTCCTTTCCCGCTGTCTCGCACATTCAGTACCAGTTTGTTCTGCCTTTCGGCAAAGGTGACCGCGATCTGCCCTTCATCCTCAGCGTCGAAAGCGTATTTCAGCGAGTTGGTGATCAATTCGTTGATGATAATCCCCAGAGGAATGGCGGTGTCGATGTCCAATGAAATCGGTTCAACCTCAATTTTTAAATCGATCAGGTCGTGGTCGAGCTTGTAGGCATTGAATAACTTCTTGCACAAATTAGGTATGTACTCTTCCATATTTATGCTGGCTAATTCCTTGTCACTGTAAAGGTATTGGTGAATAAGCGCCATCGAGTGCACGCGGTTTTTGCTTTCGCTAATGGCGCTTTTTGCTTTCTCGTCTTGAACCTCTCGCCCTTGGATGCTCAGCAGGGAACTTACTACTTGGAGATTGTTCTTCACTCTATGGTGAATTTCTCGCAGGAGCAGTTCCCGCTCAGAAAGAGCTTCAGCAATTGTCGCGTTTTTACTTCTCAGAATCGCTGCTACTTTTCTTTGGTTTACAAATCGATAGCTCATAAACCCCAAAACCCCAATCAATAGAATGGCAAATAGAAACAGCAATTTGCGTTGGTTTTGATTCTTCTCAGCTTGTAGATTTTGCTCAATAGCGCTTAGTTCCAATTCCGCGATTTCTTGCTCTTTTTTGGCACTTTGGTATTTCTGCTCCAACTCGTTCGTCGTGCGCACCAACTCTTCGCTCAATAGGGAGTCTTGAAGGGTGATGTACTTTTCTAGTTGCTCGCTCGCTTTTTTGAATTCACTTGTTGAAGCAAATACCTTGGAAAGGCCTTGGTGTACCCTCATTTGATAATCTAGTGAATGAAGAGAACGCGCTGTTTCCAAAGCCATTTCAAATTCATTTTCCGCCTTAACGAAATCATTTTCGGCGGCATATACGTCAGCCAATCCGATGCGGGCCACACAAACGGAAGCCATATCGTCGATGTCCTGACCAATAAACAAGGCCTGATCAAAATAGAACTGTGCTGAATCCAGTCTTTCTTGTTGCGAATACCAGTCACCTAGGTTGATTAAGGAGTGCAAGGCTATCCTCTTTGAGCCAGCCTTTTCGGCCAATTGGAGCGATTTCTTCAGCAATTTTGGCACGCTGTCAAGAATCCCCATTTTCTTGTACGAAATCGCAATGTTGATGACGCTCGCCGCCATTCCACGTTTGTTGTCTTTTTTTACTTCGAGCTCATAACTTTTCTTGAAGTAATCCAACGCCTTCGGGTTGTTTCCTTGAACCCGAAAAATAATGGCCATGTTATTAAAAGTGTTTTCCAGGCCTTCTCCACCCAATTCATTTCTTAGAGGGATAACTTCTAAATAAAGTTGTAGAGCTTCGTCTAAGTTCCCACTCATTTCGAAAAGAATGGCATTCATTTCCATTGAGACCGCTCGCCAATAGGTGGAGTTCTCCCTTTCGGCTAAAGCTAGCGCTAGCTCTACGTAATGAGTCGCGCTGTCAAAATTAGTCGTAGAGTATTCCCAAGCGAGGTCATTGTATATGCTCAGCAGATCGTTATTCGAAGTTGATTCATTCATTTTTCCCTTAATGGACAAAATGAAGTCTGACTCAGTATCTGCAGCTATCAGCACCGAACTGACAAGAAAAAAGAGAAGCAGAAGAAGCTGATTTTTCATAATGAAGTCAGGAAAAGTACTGATTAGATGGGTGAATTTCGAAAAAGTTGGATGCAAGTTATGTGCTAATTATATTTGTAAGCCAATAATATGAGAAAAAAGAATTCTGGTCAAGGAGCATCAATTAATCCGCACAATCGATTTTTCAAGCAAGAATATTCAAGAGTGCACGAGGAGGGAATCGATATGCCTCCCGATCAGGATATAGGTCGAACATCCTATCTCGAAGTGCATCCTAAAACCATCGTCAATAAGGTAATCAGTCCCGATGTAGGAATGGATTTTTCCATTAACCCTTATCAAGGGTGTGAGCATGGCTGCGTTTATTGCTATGCGCGCAACTCGCACGAGTATTGGGGCTATTCGGCGGGGGCGGACTTTGAAAGAAAGATATTGGTGAAGAAAAATGCGGCTAAACTTCTGCGAAAAAAACTCGATTCTCGGAGCTGGAAACCCGTAGCCATCTCCCTTTCGGGAAATACGGATTGCTACCAACCCATTGAGCGAAAGCTCAAGATCACCCGATCACTTTTGGAAGTTTTCTGCGAATACAAGCACCCTGTAGGAATAATTACCAAGAATGCGCTGATCACGCGCGACCTTGACATTTTAAAAGATCTGGCCTCGCTAAACTTGGTGCGTGTTTATTTGAGTATTACCACTTTGAACGAGGAACTCCGCCGAAAAATGGAACCTCGAACGGCCACCATAATGCAACGACTCAAAACCGTGGAGGAACTATCGGCGGCGGGCATCCCCGTGGGTGTTATGATGGCGCCCATCATCCCCGG
>CAZKXG010000254.1:0-4342 GCA_964556465.1 uncultured Cryomorphaceae bacterium
GAATTTCCAGCCTGCTGGGCTTCGTCAATGATTTTGGTGATGGCTTCCAGCTCTGTATTCAAGCGCTGGAGTACAGACCGTTCCTGGTCAGTTACGGCATAGGCAGGTGCTGAGAGTACAGCAACCAATAGGGTGAGAGTTTTTGTCATTCGCATGATCATCGTCCTTTGTTGGGGCAATGATCATGGATATTTTAGGCTAGGTGTATTGGAAAGCTTTCAACTCATAAGGAAAGTAAAATCGCCAATGGCTTCAATCAAAATGGAAAGAGGCTCTCTACTTAAGGCTCTAGGTGTATACTCCGAAGCCTTATCTTCGCATTACACAACCATTCTTGACTGCTGGCTATACCCCCATCAATAAGCTCCCCTACATAGGACTCCCAATCCTGTGAATAATCAGAAGACAGCTGTTTTAAATTAGGCCGAACTGCCAGTTGTTTATTGAAGCGTTCTTGCAGGCGACGCTTGCGAATCGCCATATCAAGCGGGGGAACAATTGCATGAGTGGCATAGGGAAGATCCATCACCATTCCAACCCCTGCCGGATCTGGGTCATAGAAGGCGTAAATAGGTCTCTCACCGGACTGCTCTCTCAGTAATTTCAGTACAGCGCGCTCCTCAGGCCCCTCATGTCCTCGATAAACTATCAGAGCAACCCCAACATCTGGCCAGCAAAAACTCTGACATTTCTTATATGCATCAAGATTTTCAACAACAACCAGTGATTCGTAAGATTCGATTTGAATATCATCTACCTGCACACGATACTCAACTCTCGGCAGCACCCCCTGTGTACCTTGATTTAATATCAAATCTGAATTCAATGAACTGACAAGGATTTCCCCATCGCGAACCGCTCCATTGGCCCACTTCTCATTGAAAGCTTGACCTGCCACCTCAGTTCGCCCCCCAGCGGATACGCCTAACAGTGGGTCAACGCCCGTTAATTTCGCACATAACAGGGACAATTCACGATGGTCTTTACGGCTCAGATATAACCAACGACCAACACAGCGTCCAATTTCGAAGTCGTCATGAAAACGCTGCCAAGCTACAGTCAACTCCACCCGCTCGGCCCGCTTCTTCAATGCTGTTCCGATAATTCCAACATCAGCTTTACTCAAGCTGGACATAGCAGCACATCCTGAGCGTGAAAATTTCCATCAAACACAGAATCAAATTCTCCAGGGAAATCCAATTTAAATAAAACGCGGTCCTCCTCTTTCATGGCGTTGTATTCTGCCATCAGGGCGTAGAGCCAGAGCTCCACATCTACCCCATCGGGAGCTGAGGTATAACACTCTAAACCGCTAACTTCCCGGTCTTCCTCAAGGCACCGGAAGAAAACTTGACGAACTACCTGTTTGAAACCTCCCCAATCTAGCGTTACTTGCGCTTGCTCTTTTATATCTGTTGAAATCGGCTCGACCCGTTGATCTTCATCTGGTGGTAGCTCCTTCCGCAGACCTTCAAGGATTTCAGTAAATACCAGTTCCATACTCTCATCGCGAATATGAGCATTCGCCGTTGGCCGAATCGGTTTTACGGCAGCAAACAAGGTGGGGACATCCAATTGTCCGCTGTAGTCCTGAGGCTGCCATCCCGGATGTAAATTGCAATAATCTACGAGCTGATTGACTCGTGTGGCTTGTGTGGCCAGCTGCTCTAACCGGAACATCATCTTATTAAGTCGGCCAATGGCATCACCAAGAATCTGCCGACACTGCTCGATAACTTCCGGCAGCTGAACCTGCAGTAACTTTCGCAAATCACGATCACGACTACTAATACGATATAGAGCCGCCATATCAATCAATTCCAGAGATTGAAGAATACGGTTAACTTTAGCTAGAGTGTTCCTATTGAGGGCCATCTTTGTCTCGAGCTGTGAGACCGCTCCAAAATCACCCTCTACCTGACGCCAAATCGACTGAGCCTGGCTCAGTAAGCCGTCGCAGAGCTCAAATACATTTCCTCCGAGCTCATCCAGTAACTTCGAACTATCACCACTTACTCCACTACTCTTGGATTGCACATATCGCTGGGCCAAAAATTCCAAGCCTTCTAACGCCTCACCTATATCAGCACTAAACATTTTCAAGCGCTGTGTCTTCAGACTGTGATCCAGTAATGCAGTTACTACAGTATTAAGGCGTATCGCGCCATCATCAGCCTGACGATCCACTAATCGCAGCTGCAATAACTCTCGAATCGCGCCTTCACTCTCCTGAGTCTCCGGTATCAAACGGCTGCCTGACTCATAGGCGACCACCAGTAACTCTGCATGCTTGGCTAGGCCTTTTAAAGCCCTGATTCCGGTCTCTGTACTACTCATAGCGGCAAGTCCACTTGCTCTTCCCTGGATTCATCATTTTCAGCACTAATGGTTTCGTGAGTATGTATAAATTCCAGCACATCGTAGAGGTAGCTCCATTTACCAGTAGCAGTAAAGAGACTGCCAGTAGCGGTATTACGCAACAGGTATCCTTGATCCACCAGCTTCGCCAATACCACTTCCAACTGTTCACTGGTTGCCAGTTTTTTGCTGTAGAAAAGACCACTGCGACAGAGTCCTGCTAAATCCTCAGATAATGCAGGCGCTTCCCCAAGAGCGTTAAGTAACTCACCTTGACGCAGCACATCACCAGGTTGCAGAGTCGCCTCGCTCTGCAGTGCGGAGGCCAACAGGCGCAACCAACGGCACAATGGTTCCAAACTATTGATCGTTTCTCGGAATTGAGAACGTACATCCTGGCGCCGGTCATTGCTATCAATACTGGTATAAGCTGCATAAAACGCTACAGAGCCTTCTGTTGCATAGAGACAACGACCGATCTTACGTAGGTAACTGTCAATATCACTACGTCGCGTATCTACCGACAGATATTCATAAGCTAATTCATCACTGTGTTCACAGATAAAACCACCTGCCAGCAGGTGTTCAACAATCCGACTAAATTGGTTTTCCGTATTCATAATTCGACCTCTTCTGCCTTTTTCGACCGTTGTTCGCGTCTCCGTGCAATAAGGTCAGAGAGTTTATCCTCTGGTAATACCAGCTCAACAATACCTTCGTCTTTCTTTACTTGGTGATGCTCCTTGAAATGTTGTAACAAGTGCTGATCAGTACTAGGGAACCCTCCCACCATGACAATATTATGCTCATCAAGCAGAATGAACAGACGGCTGATATTTTCTGGAGCCAAAGTACCAAGCTCATCCATTGGCCAATGAACGGCCACATTTGGCTCCCGGCAGAGCATACGACTAATACCTGCGAAGATCGTGCAAAGAATCAGATAGCTCAAACCCGTAGAGGAGGCGTTCTCCAGATCAGCTCTAGTAGTAGCTTTGAGCGGCCGACCATTCTCCCTCAGCGATATCTCCAGATCAAAAACTGACTCAATCCCTTGCCCCCCTCGAGACTTGTGCAATATCTCAGCTGCGTCCAACAACTTCTTCGTGATAGCCGCAGGTGGTAGATCCCGACCTCCTTCAGATTTCCATTGCATCCAGTCGTCATGAAAAGTTTTCAAGGCAGGCCAATAATCCTGAGTATCAATGCGACTTTTTAAACCAACTTCAATATCAGTGATTGCGTCAAAATGAATGTGGTCACCAATAGCCCCGGAAATCTGACTGGACTGACGAGTAATGGCCTCTGATACCTGATCTAGCTTTATATAGAAGTCATCTAGCTGAGCGCCGGTATTATCGACAAATGCAGACAAGGTCTCACGCTTTTGGGGCAACTGCACAGCCATGAACTGCTCCAAAGCGCGAGTTAAATTTAAGGCCAAACCATCCTGGTCGTTAGGGTTATTCAATAAACCGGCCGCCTCACGACGCAGTACAGCCCAAGCTTCGGCAATTTGATTATTATCTCCGCCACTACAAATAATCTTCTCAGCATTAGCCGTACCACTGCGGATACGCTCCATTAGCTCTTGCCTAACCTCTAGAAGGTTGTTGCCATCACTCATAATCAGCGCCAAATTACGCGCCGATTCATGTTCTACTGGCGAGACTGGTTTAGTTAACCTGGCCAATAGTTGTCGACAGCTATCCTGATCAGCCAATAAGTCGCGCTGTCGCTGCTGTTGTTCACCTACTTTCTTTACCAGGTTATCACGCTCACGACTATATTCTCGACGTTCACGATTCAAGAGCTGGCGGCGAGCATCCCAGGCCTTATTACAACTTGCCAGGCGTTGGCGGTAGTCATCTTTCTGTGACCAACTACGTGACAGCCACTGTTGATAATCGGCAACTGATTGTTGATAACCTTGCACTCGCTCCACTGTCTGGCGTGCTTGTTTACAGGCCAGATTTGCTTCTTC
>CAZKXG010000255.1:0-1597 GCA_964556465.1 uncultured Cryomorphaceae bacterium
GGATCCGAAGTCCCTGATATTTGTTCGAACCTCCAGTAGTCGCAGTTGCCAATTTCTTGGAAATCGTTTATGTTATTTGATTCTCCGTCGTAGTAAAGCCCTGCGTTCGGATGCTCTTCGGCATAATAACGAGCTGAAAAGCCACTGGTTCCTGTCAGTCCGAACATAACAAGTGGTTGATAAAAGCTACTTCCTTCGGCGTGCGTATCGCCAATAGGGAAGTCAAAATCAGCTGAACCAAACTTCACTACGGGTCCATCTACAAAACTGAGATTGCTCATTCCAACCGCTGTAGCAGAGGTTGAAAATTCTACATCTGCCGGATTCGAAGCCAGATCGTCAATTTCATAAATGCCGGCAATAAATCGCGCTTCTCGATTTACGTTTAGAGAGAACTCCGTGAAGAAGTCACCCGCTGGTTTGTTGATTTCAAATTCATTTACCGATACAGCATTTCCATCACCAATTCCCAGCTGATCGCCATTACCTGAAAGGACTAACTGGCCTCGGCCCGCTATGGTTGACGATGTGAAATCCAAAGAGCCTTCTATGGTGAGATCACCCTTGACTTCTATTCCCGTTCCTTCATCTGTGCCGCCTGCATCGTTATTTGTGAGAGTAGATCCTGCTTGAATAATCAATTCTCCATTAACCAAAATCGGATCAGTGTTTAGGTTATTGGTTATCATCGTGTACCCTCCTGTTCCGCTTCCGCCAATGTTTAAGTCCCCATAAATTACCGGACGACTTGAAGAACCTTGGAAGAAATACAAGTTGGATGAAGGGGTATAATTTCCGCCTTCGTTATTTTCAAATGTGAGGTTTGGATAATACATACCCGTGGAGGCGACAGAGACTTCGTTCACGGCTTCTCTTCTATAAATCCAGTTAGCCGTAGCCGGGATGTTTATGATACCTGTTTCGTAATTGTCCCTGTATCTGATTACCGAAGAAGTATTTGTTTTAATGATGGTAGCACTTGGCGAAATTTCCCAAGTGGCGTCCGTATTAAATTCGATTCCATCAGGCGAAGATGCTTGATCGTAATAGGTGCCGTTGATGATGAAGTCTGACCCACTTACATTGCCATTATTGACGAAGAGTTCACCTCCCTCACCGATTGCTAAGACACCACCCGTATTCACATCTAACTCATCGATGGTGATGGCAACATTGTCTAGAAAGATTGAGTCTCCACTCAAGATATTCACTTTCGAAGAACCACTTTCAGTAGGGTATTGGCAGGCTGCTACATAACTTCCAAACTCCGTATCACTCATTTGCCAATTGGAGACATCCGTCCATAAGCCATTACCGTTTGTTCGGTAAAATGCTCTGGTGTCATAGGTGTATTGGGCAGCGTTGCTAAAGACACGGCATTGTGGAGAGCCGCTGGTTCCCATGTCAACATAAAACTGGTAATTCAGCAAGTCGGCAGTACTTCCTGTTATGGTTATGGAATTGGTTCCGGCTCCAGTTACAGTAAAATCAGGCATTGCGTTGAGGGTACTTATTGCCTCCCAAGTATCCGTTCCCGGTTCATTGTATCTCCATGTATAAGCACCGGCACCTGACTCAAAACCTGGTGTAGCAGTAG
>CAZKXG010000255.1:1607-4339 GCA_964556465.1 uncultured Cryomorphaceae bacterium
TCTACGTCTTGTGGTTGGGAGTTTATGGTGATGTCAGATCCATTGGGTATGAAAGGTGGAAAACCAAGATCATCACAATTTTCAGTTGTGCCGATTGTCCATTCTGACGAATCATATACAGCATTCGGACTTGTGACGTCCGAATTTCTAGATTGGCTAAAGCCTGAAGCGACATTGGGATTTGGAACGTCGTCCAATATCGCCCCGTTTTTACGCAAATAGATATTGTCATCGCCATTAAAACCAGAAACACCAGTTGCATCATTCACAGAAAGACCAGAACATATCGCTCCTGAACCGACTTGAAGAATGTAAGTATCACCAGACGCCAAGCTCCCAGTCATTGGATAGTCTATAAAGGGGCCAGTTTGGATTCGAATCACGTATTGATCTGCTGAAAGATCAGCAATGGTTGCATTCGTTCCATTAAAAACTTCAACATAACCTAGGCTTCCCGATTCAGCGTCGTAGACCTCACTGATGAACAAATCTGTAGCAAATGTGCCACCACCACCCGAAGCCCCGCAAGTCCCATTGTCGGTTAATACTGTAAATGAGTTTGCTGATAGTGCTTCACACCCTGACACAGTTACTCCGATTGCTCCTGAAGTCGCATTGGAAGGCACTTCGGCAATGATCGTATTATCATCTATGACTTGGATTGATGGACTGGCTGTCCCGCTGAATGAGGCCGCAGTCGCTCCTGTAAAACCTGAGCCTGAAATGGTGACTAAAGTCCCTGCCGGGCCTGTTGTGGGGAGGAAGGACGTGAGGTTGTGAGTTGGTACACAACCAGACGGTGCTATTCCGCATACTCTGAAATTGTCAAAACCAGCTTGGTCTGCATCCCCATTCTGATTAATGATCAAAGTGAGTGAAACCGTAAGACTACCATTGGGAACAGAGAAAATCATCGTTCCTTCAATTGTGGATGTTGCTGTCCCTCCATTAGATAAATGAACAAGTCCTTGAGAGTTGCCATCTACAAATATTTCATAAAACACATCATCTCCATTGTCAAAACCTACTACATCATAATCAAATGACAATTCGGTTGATGTGTAACCTGCGACAGAGACCGAGCTAAACGAAATGGTGGCATCTCCTGTCGTTCCATTTCCTTCGTCATCCAAGTCATTGACAAAAAGGAAGTCACCCGAAATTTCGTTGTAATTAATTGCTGCTACATCTCCAGCATTTCCATCTCCTGTGTCATTTGGATTTCCGTCAGTTGCGTTGCCATTTTCATCATGAATCCCAAAGAAGCCATCTGAATTGTTGTCAAAAAAAGTAACGTCACTTGAAAAAGACCATTCGGGAGTTGTTCCTTCGAAGTCTTGTTGAGCGATGCAAACGGGAATTACGCCTGCTGAGCAAACTCCAGGATCAGTAATGGTCTCAGTGAACGCGCAAGAATTGTCTCCATCATCGGTAATCGTCACATCAACATCTCCTGCTCCGGCAGAGCCAAGTTGTAAAGTAAAAGTAGTAGCTGTGCCATACGATGCCGATGTAGGGCTAATGGATCCGCTAGAAACAGATACATTATAGTCAGTATCAAGATTGGAGCCCGTTGGATTCAAATCGAATGTGATGAAATCATCCGTTCCGTCAGATGAGGTTAAGTTGTCTTCGCATTGTATTGCGCTGATTACTAAACTGCTTATTGTGCAGGATGCTGAAGTGCCAATCCATGCATAAGGGTCAAAGTCATTTGGAGCATCTGCTGTAGTTCCTGAATTCTGAGAGCATGCAGGGGTCGAATCGTCAGAATCAATGTTCCACTCTGTAATTGTGAATATGGTATTTCCAGAAACAACAAAGGCAGCGCGTTCAGCTCTTCCATCTTCATACTCCCAGCAAGTATTGGTTCCATCGGTTCCAACCTCTCCATATATATCTACTCTTGTCGAGGATGCATTCAAGAGTTCATAAACATCGTTTCCATTTCCAGAAATATTACCGCTGGCTTGATCAGGGAGCTGTCCGAACGCTGAATTGAAATTCGAACTATTTGAAGCAATCACATAAAATCCTCCAGCAACTATTGTCCCTGTTAAGCCGATACTGGCAGAGGTTGCACTTCCATTCGCATATCTCTCAATAGACCAGCCTGAAAGAGATACAGCACTTGATCCAAAATTGTATAATTCAATGTATCGCGCTCCTGCATTATTATTCGGATCGGCAACCTCAGTAATGAATACCTGCCCTTTGGCATAAGTATATGCCATCAGAAATATAAGGGACATCAGAATTGTCCTGCAGGATTGAAAGGATTTAGAAAACATCTACAGTCGGTTAAAACACTAAAAATCAAAAATACGCTTTTCCAAATTGACCCTCAGTCCTTTGATGTTACCGTATTGTAAACGATTCGTTCATTTTTATGAACAGTCTCCCGCAGAAGCATGGGAAATCCTGAGGCTTGAAGCCTGCAGCCTCCTGCCTGCAGCCCATTTGAACACCTATCCTTAACTATACTTATCCCATACCTATCCTATACCTATCCCATACCTATCCCTAACCAACTCCTATTCATTTCCTTTTTTGGTCTCAAATCATCCCGTTTGGGTCAGAATTGGTCAATTGCAGACAATCTTTCCCAATTATCCCGTCAAATCACTATTCCGGATAGATTGTGAAATTTTAATTTTGACCATTGACCATTGACCATCGACTACCCGCCACGAACAACGAATTACGAACCATTTTCACGCTTCATTCTCCCT
>CAZKXG010000256.1:0-3833 GCA_964556465.1 uncultured Cryomorphaceae bacterium
GACTTCGGTGTTCAGCCGGAACTTCAAGTCGAAGTAAGCCGCTACCTTTCGGTAATACTGCAAGGCCTCATTGCGATTGGCCTTGACGTTGCTTGTAGCAAAAGGGATTCCTGCTATTTCAATATTCTCCGCAGTGCTGAAGAACTTCATTCGCTTAGGATATCTGCGGATCGATTCCGTCACACTTCCTTTTTCTATGATCAGCGATTCAATACCGCGCTTTTTCAATTCAGCACCAGCCGCAATACCGCACGGGCCTGCGCCGACTATGATAACAGGATAGGATGTTTGCTCTTTCGTCATAATACTTTAACTAAGTCGCGTATAGCTTTGTTCGTCGAGTCTTTCCATCAGTAGGATAGCCTCGCGGCACGCTCTGACATCATGGACTCTCAGGATATTGGCACCACTTTGCAGTGCAACCATATTCAATGCTGTAGTCCCATTCAGCGCTTCTCCAGCACTGGTTTCAAGTGTTCGCCATATCATCGACTTTCGTGAAATGCCCACCAAAACGGGACAATCGAGAATTTTGAATTCATCCAAACGACGAAGCATTTCGAAATTGTGATCCACCGTTTTGGCAAAGCCGAAACCCGGGTCGATGATTACATCGGAAACACCTTTTCCTCTCAAGGTATCCATCTTTTCAGAAAGCTCGAGAATGACTTCATTTACGACGTCCCGGTAGATAGCTTTCTCATTCATCGTCTTTGGGGTGCCCCGATTGTGCATCAGTACATAAGGCACGCCGAGGTCGGCCACTGCATCAAACATCTCGAGATCGAGCATCCCACTTCCTACATCATTGATGATAGCCGCTCCTGCTTCCACCGCTTTTCGGGCGATGTTGGCTCGGAAGGTATCGGCCGATAGAATGGCCTCGGGAAATTTGTCTTTGATTGTCTTGATGCCGCCTATCAACCGCTCTGTTTCCTGTGCTTCGGAAATATCATCCGCACCGGGACGGGTGGAGTAGGCGCCCAAGTCCAAAATATCTGCTCCTTGGATGAGCATCTCTTCGGCTTTAGCCAAAATGGAATCACAACCCAAAACCCGACTTCCCTCATAGAAGGAATCATCGGTAAGGTTGAGGATTCCCATCGTTAACGGCTTGTTAAAAACTCGTATTTCCCCGTTGATGTTCATAGTTTGGTCTTTCGAAAAACCGGTATCTTTCACGGCTGAAATCTATTTGTAATTAAGAAGTATAAATGTCCGACAAAACTTCCGAACAGTACAACCGCGTAGTTGATGAATGCAAAGATATTTTCTTTAAGAAAATGAGCGACTACGGGACGGCATGGCGAATACTCCGCACCAGTTCCATCACCGATCAGATTTTTATCAAAGCCAACCGCATTCGAACCATCCAAGACTTGAAGCAGTCGCTGGTGGACGAAGGAATTCGCCCTGAGTTTATTGGAATTATCAATTACAGTGTTATGGCGTTGATTCAGTTGGAGCTGATGGACAATGATGAACTCGACCTCGATCAGAAACAGGCCAAAGCATTGTACAATAAGTACATCGACTCCTCACACGATTTGATGAAAAAGAAGAACCACGACTATGGTGAGGCTTGGCGCGATATGCGCGTGTCCTCACTTACTGATTTGATTCTTATGAAGTTATTGCGCATCAAGCAAATCGAGGACAATCTTGGGAAGACCCTGATATCTGAAGGCATCGATGCGAACTATTACGATATCGTGAACTATGCCGTTTTTGCCATGATTCACCTCAACGAAGCTGAGAACGAATGAACTTTTTGGTTCCTAAAGAAATGAAACAAATACATCGATATTCAAATCAGTTTCTTTTCCACCTTTTGGTGGCAAAAGGTGGAGCCAACTAAGTAAAACGATCTCATGAGCACATTCAAAAGTAAAGAGTACGCGAATAAAAGCCACCGAAAGTTCCAACCTTCGATTTTTGGCGCAAACCCTGCGCTGCCTCACAACGAAAATCTCAGGTTCACACTAACTTTCGGACTCCTTCCGAACGGGCACTTTTCACTTCTGCGGCCGTTGGATTTATTTTTGCCTGTCTTGTTTGACAAAAAGTGTAATCAAGGAAGGCTTTAACGATAATTCATGAATAGTATTCAAATTAACTTTGGAGAAAGACCTTAAAATAAAAATTACTTATGTCGACAAGCAACCGCGTATTGGGATTGTTTCTTTTGGCCGCAGGCCTATTCCTCATCATCTTGGGATTTGCCAATCCCGAAGCTGTAGATGAGTTTAATGTTTACTGGATCGCCACAGTCTTAGCGCTGGTACCGGGAATCTTGATCATGGCTAAGAAGCCCGAAGCAGCTACCTACTTTGCTCGAATCGTAGTTGGTTCGGTGTTCATCGTATCGGGATTGATCAAAGCCAATGATACCGTTGGTTTTGGGATTAAACTCGAAGAGTACTTTGACGAGAATGCCCTCGGAGCTTTCTGGGCTATTTTTCACGACTACGCATTGGCGATCGCCATATTCGTTTCGGGTATTGAAGTCTTACTAGGGCTGGCACTGCTATTCGGAGCTTCGGCTCGATTGGTGTCTTACACCCTCTTGGGAATGACGCTGTTCTTTGGCTGGCTCACCTATTTCACTGCCGAGTGCAACGACGCTCAGATGGCGGCCATCTCAGCTGGAGAAGCATTCGACAGAGTCTGCGTAACCGACTGCGGTTGCTTTGGCGATGCGCTTCGAGGTTCCGTCGGCCGATCGCTTACCCCTTGGGAGTCTTTCTACAAAGATTTAGGCCTGTTCTTTTTGACTCTCGTTATCGTAATTAGAAACGGCTTCATCAAGGTCAACACGAAGAAGGAAGATTTGATCATCTTCCCGTTCTCGCTGCTCATCGTCTTGCTCTTTGGTGGCTGGCTGTTCGGATGGATGTTCCCGACTTACTTTCTGATCGTTTCTATCTTGATTTACTATCTAATCAAGATGTTGAAGTTGCAATCTGCAAAAATGGAGTTCTTTCTGGGAATGGGATTGTCAATCATCACTTATGCCTTTATTTCATACACTTACGGCCACCTTCCGATTAAAGACTACCGCCCGTATGCTGAAGGAAAAAACATCAAAGACCAGATGAAATCAGCGTCGGAGTTGGGTGTGACTCCAACCAAGTATGCCAACGTATACAAGCTTGAAAACTCGGAAACAGGGGAGACCATGGCCATGAATTCTGACGAATACTTAAAGCAGGAAATCTGGAAAGACAAGGCTTGGAAGATTGTATACACGAGTCCCGATCCTATAGTAATCGAACGAGGATACGAGCCGCCCATCGCTACATTCAATGTAATGGATGCGGAAGATTACGACATTGGAGAGGAATTACTCAACGATGCCAACTACAGCTTTATGGTGGTGCTTTACGATGTGGGTAAAGCGAAAACGGAAAACCTTGACGAGTTGAATGAATTGGCTCAAGCCGCAGAAGCCGCGGGTTATGATTTCTACGCCATGACTTCATCTCCTTACGAGGAATATGAGGAACTGAGACACGAGCATTCACTGGCATTTCCTTTTCATACAGGCGATGAGATTTTCTTGAAAACCATCATCCGCGCCAATCCCGGGATTCTACTAATGAAAAACGGAGAGATCATCAAGAAATGGCATGGGAATGATGTTCCTGAGTTTAGCGAAGTAGAAAAGGATTATCTTAATTGAGAATTGTTTGATGGAGCAAGGATTTGACTGTTTACAGTACATCGTAGCTCGTATTGCGTAGCTCGATTTTGAACACACTACGCACTGCGCACTACGACATACGCACTACGAAAAACGCACTACGAATAACGCATGACCAACTACATCCTCA
>CAZKXG010000256.1:3843-4311 GCA_964556465.1 uncultured Cryomorphaceae bacterium
CAAAAAAATCGGCTACGGCCTTCTGGTTCTCTGGGGAGTGGTGACATTGGTATTTGCCATCTTTAGTATCAACCCCGGTGATCCTGCGGCGATGCTGCTCGGTCAACGCGCCGATGAAGAGGCGATAGAGCGGGTGAGGAGGGAACTGGCCCTCGACCTACCGTGGGGCAAACAGTACGCGCTTTACATCAACGACATTAGTCCGCTATCGCTACACCGAAAAGTGGTTGAGAGTCGGGTTTATCTGGACGAATCGAAGTACAATTTTGTTCAGCTTCTAGACTTTGGTAAAACGGTGTTGGTGCTCAAGACGCCCTACCTACGGCGCTCGTATCAGTCCAAGAAGCAGGTGAGCGAAATTATCTCGGAGGCATTGCCGGGAACGGTGGTGCTGGCTGTCGGAGCGATCTTCTTCGCCCTCTTCTTTGGTATATTACTTGGTGTTGTGACCGCCGTTTACAAAGGCCG
>CAZKXG010000257.1:0-474 GCA_964556465.1 uncultured Cryomorphaceae bacterium
GCGTAAAGAATAGAGAATACTTTCAGGAATTGATGCGCACGGAAGGACGCACGGTCGGGAGACTGGATTCCCGTTTTACGGGGATCAACGAAGACCTCTTGTCTCAATCATCCCTCACCGATCCCCAAAGTGATGCCATTTCCCCGCCCTACATTTCGGCCTTTAAGGACTATTTGTACAATGAACTGGGTGTGCGGAAAGACCTGAGCTACACCACCAGTGCGGGATCGCGAGAGGGTTTTAAATGGGACTGGAACCACAAAGGGAATATGCTTTGGGGGGCGCAAGCGGCTGTTAGCACCTTACCCGATATGACATCGGCGATGAAGCAAAATCCGAATCTGAAGATTCTCATTCTAAACGGGCCAAACCTTGGGCATATCGGCAAACGCCAGCCCGAGATTTACGGCACAGAGAGCATGGAAGACCTTGGTGACATCCTTGCCAAAAGCATGGGTGACAGGGCCGAATCCA
>CAZKXG010000257.1:562-4283 GCA_964556465.1 uncultured Cryomorphaceae bacterium
TGGGTTATACCTTCATGTCTTTAATAATTCGCGCTTTCCACTTTTTCTTGATAAAAAGTGGAGCAAAAATCAGAACCGAAAAATGCTTCTGCCCGCTCTGGAAGATTTCTAAAATCCAATTAAAGTAGTCGATTTGTGAATCGAAAGGACAAGCCCCTTTAATGGATTTTCGCGAAATCTTCCATTCACATCTCTCGCTGGCCCGCTTTTCGGTTCGGGCCCACGCACTTTTAGATCTTGGTGTGGAGTATTCCATCAATCACATGGGCCTCGATGCCGAATTGAAGAAGAACATCATCATGAAGTACTACGAAGCGGGGCATATGATGTACACGCACCAACCTTCGATGGAGAAGTTTAAGGAGGATGTGGATGCGTTTATTGATGAGACGGCGAAGTAGTGAGAGGTCAGTTTTCAGTGTGCAGTTTTTTAGAGATCAGTGAATAATAGAGGACGATGTCACAACTTGTCCGCCTAAGGAGGATGTCTCGAGATGCTATTTCTCTCGTGCGGTGGCGCCCTTTCTGCATCCGACGAAGCTTTTCAGCTGAGAGGAATGCATGGGCGTGTGTTGGCTTCTAGCTGATTCTCTTGAAGCAGAATTCCGATAGCCCCTCAGTCTTAGAAGTACTCATACCTATACTTTTCTCTGCCGCCACCTACGTTATAGCCTACGTATTCGAAGATGGCTTCTACGGGGCGGCCCTCTAAATCGTAGAGGGTATGGCTTTTCACATTGAGCAATTCCAGGCCTTGGTAATAGTACACCGACTTCGTCTTTGACAGGCCCGACAGATCCTCGTAAAACTCATACCAAGGAATCTTCGAAGCAATGTCGGCATCGGCGATTACGCTTTCAATATTCCCATTTTCATCTCTCTCGTATCTCACCATACCCACTTCCTCACTGTGTTGATTAAACAGGCTTTGTTTTAATAGGTCATTTTTATCGTCGTACTCAAAGTTCCAGTAATACGTCAGTCCGATCAGCGCCATTCTGATTCGTTCGGCATCAAATTCGCTCAGGTCATTCCGTTCTATGTTGAGCTTTTTTGCCGCAGCTTTGAGATCATCGGTATCCAGTAATTCAATCCGTTTCGGATTTCCCTCTTCATTGGTTCGGTATAGAGACATTTTGATAAGCTGATCTCTTTTCCAAACGCAGTAGCGGCCATCGTTGTCAAGGCTGTCTGTCTTCATTATGGCCACGCGAATCAACTTGTCATTGCGCTTGAACTTTTCGTCGTAGGTCGTTCCATCCTCGGCTGTGCGATAGGTCCATCGGTACTGAAATACGCCACCCGGAAAGGATAGCTCTTCCACTAAGAGAGAATCCACGACAAACCATTTGTGCAAAAGATCGCGCTCACCTTTGAATAGGGATGCACTGAAGGTATCATCCGATTCATATTGAAAAACGGTCTTGTAGTAATGGAAATCTTCATCGGCAGGTTTTACTTTGACTTCGGCAGGGCGGGAGCGTTCATCAAAGCGAATGGTTGCGTAGAGTTCATCCTCTGAGGCTCCGCTGTCAAAAATACCGTGCATCACCATATCCGATTTATAGATGTTGACAATGGTATTCGGCGCAATTCCGTCGTTTTTAAACGTTGGTATCGGCCTTCGGTCTTCATCCATCCAAAGGTTTTGGCTTTGGGTAGCTAGCGCAAGTGAGAAGAATAGAAAAGCGAATAGAGCTCCTTTCATGTCCCTCCAAAAATAGATGATTGTATTCAAAGAACGAAACAGCACGTTGCTGAGCATTAAGTCCTCACAACCGTTTCAACTCATCTGAAACCAAGTAAGCTGAAAATCACCCAATCGGGAGAAAAGCACGTGTAGGGAACTTCGCCTTTTAGGATTTAGAAGCAATAACCTGCTGCACCGGTGTTCTAACCCCCGGCTGTTGCAAGTGTGGTCTTTTGAGCGGCCCTGTGCTAAAACAGGAGCACATCTTTCACTAGAATTAGTGATAGGGGGCTGAAGGAAATCTTGGAAATCCTTTGAAAAAGAGCTTATTTTCGCCATAACCAATATTTGACGGAGTCGACCTTTTGGCTTCTCAGACTTTTAACTTTATCAGTAAACCAATTATGAATAACCTGTATTCTTTCGCTTTATTCACCTTGTTTGCTTTGGGTGTAAACATCCAATCGACCGCTCAATGCCTCAACACGTTTGAATTCGGCTCGTTCGATGCCAGTACTTTAGGTGCTGATGTTGAGATGATTGACAACTGCAATTTCTTTGGTGACTACAGCGTCATTAACAACATAGTTGAAGGAAGCGATTTGAGATTTACCGTTTCCAATGGTGGTTTTATTACCGTTCGTGAAGGTAGTTTTGACGGGCCGTCCTTGGGCTCGACCGATAGTACTATCACGATTTTCGATACCTCGGGAGATGAGCTTTTCATTCATTGGAACAGCAATGCGAGCTGTGGGATACTTGACGGAGTATGTGTCGAAACGTTTATCCAGTGTTTGGATTGTGACGGCTGTGTTTCGACTACTAAACTGATCACTTTTGACCTTACAGGCACCGAACCTGAACTATTCGAACTTTTCAACTGCAATTGGAGAGGGGAGTACAATGAAATACTTGGTGTACCTGTGGGTGAGACGTTGGAATTTACCTCCTCCTTTGGCTACATGACCGTAAGGGAAGGCACCGTCAATGGACCAATCGTGGGAGAAGGCGCTTCCTCGGTTTCAGTCAATACGACCGGCGCTAACCTCTATGTGCACTACTCATCTGATGAAAATTGTTTGGCCAATGATCTCGTTCAGTGCATAGAGACCACCGTGCAATGCACGTCTTGCCTCTTTTCCAACCCCAATGATGGAAGCTGTTTCTTCCCGGGAGAATTTGGTTCTGTGACCATCGACCCCGGTAGTTCGGCTGAGATTCTTATCAGCAATTGCAATTTTCATGGTGAGCACTCAGAAGTAATAGGAACGCTTGGAAAGGACATAAAAATTAATGTCTCAACTTCGACCCGAATGGTTATTCGTGGAGGCACTCCTAACGGACCAGTAATAGGAGAACCATTTTTCAATGCCACGAGCCTCGAAATCTTTGATGTGGAATACGACAAAATCTACGTTCATTGGGCTCTCAATTCTCTTTGTGAAACGGCTACAAACTGTATTCAAACCAGCGTTGAGTGCACCTCTTGTGCTACTTGCCCAGACGGTATTTCCGGAGACCCTTGCGACGACGGAGACCCCAATACATTTGGCACTACCCTTCAATCCGACTGTAGCTGTGGTGGCGGTTTCTTCGGGCCAACCAATGATATCTGTTCAGGAATATTGGAAACCCTAAACTGTGGCGAAGAAATAGTTGGAGACACAGAGGTATTCTTTTGAAGCAAGTGGCAATGAAGATTATGACCTGAGGTTGCGACAAGGGCCCACCGCGGCATTCTGGACAGGTAACCTTTATGTGTATTCAGGAACATGCGAGAATCTGAATGAAATCGCGTGCACCCAGCCTTTGGCTTCGAATCAAGCTGATGTCGCACTTAATAATCTCCCTGCGGGAACGTATTACGTCCAAGTGTTCAGTCAGTCTGCTTTAGGCGATGATTTCAGGTTGCGACTCACCTGTTCAGACGCATGTGTGAGTCCGTTCCCCGCTGTTGATGAATCTTCTCTGGTTACACTTACCAGTCCTACCAGCATCGTCACCGAGTGGTCACCTGTCCCCGGTCAGATT
>CAZKXG010000258.1:0-955 GCA_964556465.1 uncultured Cryomorphaceae bacterium
GAGAGGGCTACCGTCACGAGAGACTAATTGCACCTTATCCGATTTGGCGATAGCCATATTACTTGTGATGTTGTACGTGCGATCATCCGTATTGTGAACGTGATCCTCAATCCACACCATCGATGAATCAGACGTCGCGTTAGCGGAAATATTCACTCTGTATCGTCCTGAAACAGGAACGTTAATTGAATATTCGAGCCAACAATCGCCTGTGCAAGAAAGTACAGAATCAATAGCGGTGATTTCTCCTTCCGACGATTTGAAATCACTAAGCTGCAATGAAAAATCATTCAGCATTTCGGCAGTTGATTTCGCTTCTTTCTCTTCTTCTTTAATCGGTGCCTCACCTTCACAAGCTGTCAGTATGGCTGCAGCCAGAAAAAGCGTGTAAATCCTACTAATATGGTTTTTTGCCTTCATTACTTCACCAATATTGCTTCGAGTTCTTCCAGTGATTTTCCTTTTGTTTCAGGAACTTTCAAAACGATAAATACCAAACCTAAGACGGCAAAAAATCCGTATATAAAGAAGGTAGTGGCACTCCCCAATACTTCTAATTCCCAAGGGAATATGACTTGAACCAAGAAACTTATGGCAGAATTGATCAATCCTACAAAAGAGATGGCAACACCTCTTATCCAATTCGGGAAAAGCTCAGAAAAGAGCACCCACATTACGGGACCGATTGAAACGGCAAAGGAGGCCACAAAACCGAGAATACCCACTAGAATTAAAACTGCGTTCATGTCAACTGCAGCCGTTAAAAATTGGGATTCATATTTCTTGAACTCTAACTCCCCTATAGCTTCGCTCATGTCAGCCTTGAAGGATAGATCATCTTCGTATACTTTTCCAATATATGGAGTTACCAATGTCTGATCGATTTCAACAGAGAGCTTGCTCACTGATTCATCAGTCAATTCATAAGTTGCGGAACTAAATCCATACGCTAAAA
>CAZKXG010000258.1:965-3035 GCA_964556465.1 uncultured Cryomorphaceae bacterium
AATAAGGCGATTGCCATTCCGGAAACTCCGAATACCAAAAGGGGCTTTCTGCCCAACCTGTCGATCAGCGATATCGCCAGCACAGTAAAGGCAAGATTGATTAACCCGACTAAAATGGCTTGTGAGAAGGAGGCATCCGTTCCGATTCCCGATTGCTCAAATATCATGGGCGCATAGAAGAAAACGGAGTTGATTCCGGTAATTTGTTGTAAGATTCCTATGACGAGCCCTATAGCAAGGACGAGTCTTAGTGAAGGATGAAATAATCTGGAGACGGAAGTGACCTCTTCTTCATCATCGTTCTTTTTGCTGTTGATAGAGTCTCTTACATCGTCAATAATTTTTTTCGCTTCAGATTCATCTAAAGCCTTGCACATGATTGTCATGGCTTCGTCGTATTTACCCTTCATGGCAAGCCACCTCGGGCTTCTTGGTACCAAGAAAAGAGCAAAAAAGTAAAGTATGGCGGGCAGAGCTTCCAACCCAAGCATCCAGCGCCAATTGTATTGATCAAATTTTAAATCTTGAGCCCATTGAGCTTCAGAATCTCCGAGCTGCAAAATCAAGTAGTTGGTGAAAAAAGCTACTGATATACCCAATACGATGTTTAGCTGATTGAAAGAGACCATTCTTCCTCTCATCCCGGGAGGTGATATCTCAGCAATGTACATGGGAGCAATAATCAATGAAATACCCACTCCAATTCCACCAAGCATTCTGGCAGCAACAAGAAAAGTGAAACTAGGTGCAAGAGCGGAACAAACAGCAGAAATCGTGTACAGTAAAGCTGCTATAGTGAGGACTTTTTTTCGACCTACTCGATCACTCCAAGGACCCGCAACCATCATGGCGAGAGTGGCCGTCAATGTAAGTGAGCCAACCGCCCAACCAAGTTGAAGTTTTGTTAGCTCAAATTCCAGTTCGATAAACTTATTGACCCCTGAAATAACAGAGGCATCAAATCCCATAAGAAATCCTCCAAGCGCTACAATGAGCGCTACCATTACAATAAACCTGGTCTTATTCATAGTAATGGGGTTTTTAGACTGAATGAGAGAGGAGACTCTGGAAGGAAGACTGTTCTTCTCAGTTGACTGAAAAGCAAGTGGTTAAAATTCATGATGGTTGGTTAATGGGGAAAAAAGTCCCGTACACTATGCACGGGACTTTTGTATGGTTTAGTTGTTTACTACAATTTTACCGGTGTGGTTCTGACCGGAAACACTCACATTGTACAAGTAAATGCCAGCTGCGTAATTATTGGTATTAAACTCTACTCGGAAGTTTCCGTTCGGTTGATTGTCGAATACCTTGTTTTCAACGATTCTTCCCGTAATATCAGTAAGTGTAATATTCACGTCACCCTGCTTTTCGAGGTTGTACTCGATCGTAACAAAATCAGTAGAAGGATTTGGAAACGCTTTCAAACCTGAAACGAACTCCGTGTCTTCAGCTGATGTCAAACCGGGAATGGTGATGTTGTCAAAGTAGTACGTATCTGTCGTTGATGATCCCGGATCAATCAAAACTACAAACTGCTCGATATCGGTAGAGCTTATTACCTCCGGATCAATATCAAATGTCAAAGTTTCCCAAGCACTGGATACTGAAGTTTCAGCTACCATTTCTTGAATCAAATCATTGGTTGATGTCTGAAGAGAGAAAATAACTGTACTGGGTGCGTTGGGGTCCCAAATATCCATGGTAACCTGACTTGAGTTGGCATTCAGCATAAGTGCACCGTCTGTTCTTGCAATGAAATTGTCATCAGTCGCTCCACTGCGAACATATGTTCCTACATATTCCGAAGGATTCGTTGACATATCGGGATTAACAACACGACGCAATGCGGGTGCATTTGAAGCTGCGATGTAATTCACATTCTGCTGGCATTCAAAATCGTTCAAAATTGATTCGTTGGTTTCAACGTCAGCACAAGGATCACTCACCAATTCAGGTCCGTTCAAATTATCCCAGTAGTAAGTTTCATTCGTTGTAGCACCCGGGTTGAAAAGGAGTGCTAAACGATCAACGCTATTATTTGGAACACTCGCATCAGGCTGCTCGAAA
>CAZKXG010000258.1:3045-4275 GCA_964556465.1 uncultured Cryomorphaceae bacterium
ACGTAAGAGTTTCCCACGCCATTGAAGTCTGGGTAGATGTGAGGTATACCGAATGTCTTCCCGTTGGAAAGTTCTCAGGTAGTGCAAGCGTCGAGTTCTCAAGTGTGATCTGAACCGTCGTGCCCGCTGCCGGACTCCATACATCAATACTCATTTGCTTTGCTCCCGTGATGTAGTCAGTTACGTTTAGCATGGGATTATCGATAACAATCACATCGAAAGGTGCGCCCGGATCGCGAATGTATTGTGCAGCTACAACACTGGTATTCACACCTGATTGATCAGGGTTAAGTTGGTAAGGTATAAAGACACCATTCTCAAAGAAGTAGTCGCACTTTCGCACGTCTTCGAAATTCTCCCAAAGGGTCTGAGCCTGTACACCCATACTGAGCGCTGCAGTTAATAGTAATGTTGAGTAAATTTTTCTCATGGTAATAGGGTTTAAGTGGTTTGAAAATAAATTATTTAGATTATTGATAAACGCGTACATAGTCAACCTCCATTGTTTGTGGAAACTGAGTAGAAAAATCGGGATTGCCGGGTAGGTTTCCACCCACGGCTACATTTAAGATAATGTGAAATTCTTGATCGAAAGGCCAAGTGGTTGGCAGAACAGAGGACCGCGTATTGGGCACCCCAACATCAATACCATCCACCTGAAACAGTATGCAGTCTTCAGTCCAAAGCACTGTGTACGTGTGGAAATCTTCAGAGAAATCTACCGTGTCCACGGGCAGGTACTGTGTATCATAACGCCAAAAGTCATGTCCATAATGAATCGTTCCGAAAATACTGTTCGGTTCACTGCCGATGTTTTCCATTATGTCAATTTCTCCGCTGGCTGGCCAAATACCATAAACAGTGTCAGTGGGAAGCATCCAAATTGCAGGCCATAGCCCCTGTCCTTTCGGTAGTTTGGCACGAACATCAACGCGACCGTACTTGAAATCAACCTTATTCCTAGTCACCATTCTCGCGGAGGTGTACTGTCTACCTTGGTAGAAGGGAATCTCCTTTTGAGCAGTAATGATCAATTTTCCATCTTCCACTCTGGCATTCTCTTCTCGCACGGTGTAGTACTGGAGCTCATTATTTCCCCAGCCACATAGCGTTCCATTTACCGTATCAAGTTGACAACCGTCTGCAGTATCGTAACCCCAATACTGCGTGTTGATGACTTCACCATCAAATTCATCTGCCCATGTCAAGGTCATATTTTCCTTAGAAGGA
>CAZKXG010000259.1:0-4248 GCA_964556465.1 uncultured Cryomorphaceae bacterium
CCCCAGTACATGCGCATGTGGTTGTGCAAGTAGCCGCGATCTTTCATCGTTTGCATGGCTTTGTTCCAATAGGGGTCGTGGGTCTCTGCATTTTCCATTTCCTCCATGGTATATACTTTTTCACGATCATCAGACTTATGTTTTTCCAGAGTCTCCCAAGCCCAGTCTGGAATACCCTTCAGGGAATCATAATCTTCATTGTACCACACAAAATTAATGGCAAGTTCTCTTCTGACAATCAATTCCTCTAAGTAAGATTCCTTGTTTTCACCACGTTTTACTTTCATTTGATCAAAAAGCCATAGAGGCGAGATTTGTCCGAAATGAAGATAAGGGCTCATGTGTGACACATTTTCAAGATGGGGCTGATTTCGATCCTCGTCATAACTGTGGTAGCCTTCTTCCAACCAGTTCCTAAAGTGCTTCTTGGCTTCTTTCGTACCACCTTGAAATGTGTGAACTCTTTTAGGAGTATTGGTCGTCTTCAGCTTTTGCAATAGCTTATCCGTTTCGGCAACATCTTCCCCCGTAAAACCGATTTTGAGTGTACTCTTGGCCACTTTTAAAGGGTGGACTTCCTCACCGTATTGCTTTAGTTTTTCATTGATTTTTCTCCTTATGGTTCGTGCGGCATACTCTTCTTTGTCGCTAGCTACTTCAACGGGAACGATTGCATTGTCTTCGACTTGTGTCAAGGCAACATTGATTTGTTCAGCCAGATCAATTCTCCATTTTCTCATATGGCGCAAGTATCCCTTATCGCAGATGACCATACAAGCGTCTGTAGCCAAATCTGCAGCAACATCAACGGGGTGGCCAATGCGTAGAACGAATGCAATGTCTCGCTGCTTCAGTTTCTTACCTACTTCGGCCAAGCCTTCCAACATAAATGCGTAATGGCGCTCAGTGGCTTCGGGGTAATCATCCATAAGACCGAAGCAAACCATCACACCTTTGTCGAGTTTTTTACCCATTTCTATGGCATATTCCAAAGCCATGTTCCATTCAGCTCGCTGCGAACGTTGCATCCAGTAGAGTATATACTTACCACCTTCTTCAATCGCAGCCTTGTTGAGCCGTTTGAATCGTTCTTTGGCGAATTTCTTGCTCTCTATTTCCATAAATAAATTTTTTCAAAAAAAATTCAAGAATTATGCCTGGCAAAGAAATGAACAGTATTAAAAATGAAGAACAGTATGAGGCGCTACGCGGCAAAGGAATGAGTAAAGAGAAGGCAGCACGAATCGCAAATACCAAGAATCCCGATCACGATACCACGCCCTACGAGGAGCGCACCAAAGAGCAGCTTTATGGAAAGGCGGCTGAGGTGGGAATAGAAGGAAGAAGTAAAATGAACAAAAGTGAATTAATCAAGGCGTTGAGAAATCACTGATTCTGACATTCAAATAGGTATATGCGAGTCCGGTCAGAATTGCCAATCCAAAGCTGAGCAGCGTCCCGATGAGAATGTATTCCGTGAGTTTTCGGTCCTTAGCCCTTGAAAGATCGCCAAACCGAAAAACGGATTTTGCAGTAATCAAAAAACCGATAGCCGACCACTGACCTAAGACGACGAAACCGAAAATAAAAAGCCTTTCCAGCATCCCAATGTATTTCCCGGCAGCAGGAAGCGACTGATTTTCTTTATCCTCGGCAACGATCCATCGACTCA
This sequence comes from uncultured Cryomorphaceae bacterium, assembly GCA_964556465.1. Taxonomy (GTDB): domain Bacteria; phylum Bacteroidota; class Bacteroidia; order Flavobacteriales_D; family Cryomorphaceae; genus JAKVAV01. The sequence goes on from CAZKXG010000259.1 coordinate 1,673, forward strand.
TCAGCACCTGTATAAGAACTGACCCCACAGAGGTAAGAAGAATCAGGCATAAAAAAAGAAGAAGAGCTTTCTCAGAAAATAGCTCTTGTGAAAGAGAAAAATCAGGGAAATAATAAAATGTCAGGGCCAAAATCACCGCGATATGAGCTAGCTGATCCATCATGAACAACCAACGAGCATTCAGCGTTTCGTTCAGATTTATTTTAGTCAAATCAATGATAAGGTGACTGATTGGGACAATTACAAAAACAGGCCAATAATTGAAGTCAAAACGAAATACGACTAAGAGGGCTAACAGGTGAATCAGTATATGGAAGTATAGATACTTGGATTTATGCCGCTGTTTCAGCTTATGCTCTACCCACCCCTTTGGCTGAAAAACAAAATCTCCCAAGACATGGGCCAAGAGCATTTTTATAAAGAGATTACTCATAGTCTGTCGATTCGTTTGGAATAGTAATGGTGCACCTTCATCATCTCACTGAATCCTCCGCGCGACATAGCTTCACTTACACTACTTTGAGATTTATTCAAAAGCTTCGCCAGTTCATTTTGCGACTTGTCAGGGTTTTCGATGGATGCATTGATTATCGTCGCCACCGCCAAACTCCAATTATCGGCGATGAGTAAAGCCAGTTGCAACATCAGGTTAATGGTTTCGTCAATGTCTTCGTTATCCGTGCGAATGGCAAGCGTTTGTTTCTTCAATTCTTCGAAGCTTTCACCCGATCGCACATAAGCGGATCCATTGGATTCTGATATGCGCGCTAATTTGTGTGTGGTCTCACCGATGCCAATGGCCATCCTAACGTCTCTGCTACCTGTCTGCTTAATACACGCCTTGAGGTGAAAGGCTGTCAGCAAAGCATTTTTAGGTTCAACCTCCAACTGAAAACTATCTCCCCGAAAGATCTCCCATTGCTCAGGGCTTTTCCCGTACCGATTCAAAACCTTTTTGAGAAGTGATAACCATTGCCTCGAACTGTCTTCAGTGGAGTTTATAATGTCTCCTGTGATTATTGCAATCATGTTACGAATATATCGGCTTCTCAGCAGATAATCTAATTTATCGGCTCTAAAGCCGATAATTTTAAATATCGGCTCCAGAGGCGATATTTTGTAATATCGGTGTATTGACCGATACTCCTCCACTTAGTAAAAATGGCACTGGCGAACCAAAGTGACATTATTCAAGCGTCGTTTTTAGCAATAATCCAGACGGCATGAACGATGCCGGGTACAAAGCCCAAAATGGTCAAAAGCACATTGATCCAGAAATGCTTCCCGAATCCAACCGTGAGGAATACTCCCAGTGGTGGCAAAATAATGGCGAAAATAATTCTTACAATACTCATGAATTTCATTTAATACGGTTGATATCGGATTCAATCTGATTCTGATTTTCCACCTTTCAGTGTAAGCAAGTAGAGCCCCAAAATAAAGCAGACGGAAGAAAGAACGAAATAGAAAACAGGCGATTGCCAAATACTCAGATCATCCGCTGCATAAGTCGCCGCGCTATCTCGAAGTATCATGGCTCGGATCAGAAAAGCCGCACTCAAGGCCCAGGGAATGATGTAAAACTTCGCTCGATTCGATTTATTAGACATTGGGACAAATATATATGTATGCGAGCGAAGACAGTCCAAGGATAGAATCGATACCCAAATTTCTAACAACGGTCGTTGATAACTGCCGTTCAAAATCCAACGGATCAATTCCTCCGGGGTTTACCTTCGGAAAAATTCAGAGTAGTTATGGACCTGCATTTACTAGCCGATAATCTGACTAATCCGGCCCTTCTGTTTTTCTTCTTAGGAATTGTAGCCGTGCAGCTCAAAAGCGATTTAGCTATACCGCCTAACTCTTCGAAGTTTATCTCAATGTACCTCATCCTGTCTATCGGCTTCAAAGGTGGACAAGAACTATCGCACAGCCACTTTGACACAGAAATAGCCTATTCACTCCTTTTTGGAATACTGTTGGCTCTAGTCGTACCGATTTACGCGTATTTCATTCTCCGCCGCAAGTTCAACGTATGGAATTCAGGAGCGATCGCCGCAGCCTATGGATCCGTGAGTGCGGTGACATTCGTAACGGCCATTTCTTTTTTGGAGTTAGAACAAATACCATTTGACGGACATATGGTGGCAGTCATGGCGCTAATGGAGGCACCTTCGATCATCATAGGTGTATTATTGATTAGCCTATTCAATAAAGACAATACCGATAAGCCGCCATTGGGAAAAGTACTAAAACACTCGGTGACCAATGGAAGTGTATTACTAATTATCGGGAGTTTGATCATCGGCTATTTAGCCAGCGATGCACAGGCTGAAGGAATCAAACCTTTCACTACCGATATTTTCAAAGGGTTCTTAGCTGTTTTCTTACTTGATATGGGAATAACCAGCGGAAAAGAACTTTCGTCTTTCATGAAAAAAGGATGGTTTGCACTGATCTTTGCTCTGGTGATACCCGTGGTGAATGGGTGTGCAGTGGCTGTGATCAGCGGAACCTTTACTCAAAGTCTCGGGAACAGATTGCTTTTTGCGATTTTGTCTGAAAGTGCTTCA
>CAZKXG010000260.1:0-500 GCA_964556465.1 uncultured Cryomorphaceae bacterium
GTAGTCACTTATTCCTCTTTCACGGTCATTGATCAGTGTTCCATCTTGTCCGCCTTCCCAGCCGTAGAGCAGGACAACTTCATTGTCGTTGTCTGGATTTTGATCACCATCTTGAAGTGCATCCCAAGTGTCGTAGCTCGATGATGTGTAGGTAAGGAAAGTAACACCGGAGCTTATCTTGTCGGAAAGCTCGGCCTGCAAAGCAAGACCTGTTAGATCAAGGTCGAGGCCATTGTAGTAAGATGGAATTTGTGCTTGACCCACCATTGCCATAAGGCATAAGGTCACCAAGGTGATGCGTGATTTCATGCGGCTAAGATAGATCGAATTTTAAGCCATGTAAATGCTTGGCTCTAACTTTGTCTATTTAGAGGACTTACTGAATCTTTAGTCGCGGGCAAATCAATTCTCAGAAACGTGAAAGCCCTAATATCGGTAGCAAACCGCGTTGATATTCATACCTGCACCTACTGAGGCAAATAGGAGAATATCTCCTTTTG
>CAZKXG010000260.1:510-1369 GCA_964556465.1 uncultured Cryomorphaceae bacterium
CCTTTTGTCAAACTATGGCCCTCTTTCTCTCCGCGTTTTACCACGTCATACAGTGTAGGTACTGTTGCTACAGAACTGTTTCCCCATTCATGAACACTCATGGGTAGCACTTGCTTGGGGTATTCGCGAAGACCGTATAATTTATACAATCGGCTGATTACTGCTTCATCAAGTTTTTCATTGGCCTGATGAATAAAAATCTTTTTAACGTCATTGATGCTTACATTGGCATCGTCCAGGCATTTCTTCATGGCCGCAGGTACATTCTTGAGGGCAAACTCATAAACCTTACGTCCTTTCATTTTCATGAAGAGAACTTTATCGTCGGCACCGGGCTCAAAGGACTTATCCATCAGAAGGTAGTCTACTTCATCTTGAGCAAATGTTGCCGAAGCAGTACTTAAAATACCTGCTTCCCTGTCCGAATCTTGGTATTCCAAAACCGTAGCACCCGCACCATCAGAAAAGAGCATGCTATCGCGGTCGTAAGAATCGATAACTCTTGAAAGTGTTTCAGAACCAATAACCAAGGCTTTAGAAGCCATTCCGGCCTTGAAGTAAGCTTCGGTTTGGATAATGCCTTGTACCCAGCCGGGACATCCGAACAATACATCGTACCCGATACAATTAGGGTTTTCAATACCTAGGTTATGCTTTACTCTGGCAGCTAGTGAAGGAACCGCATCCGATTGAATGTTACCTGCCTTGATATCACCAAAATTGTGAGCTACAATAATCTGATCCAGTGTTTCAGGGTCAATTCCGGAATCTTCAATGGCAAGCGCTGCTGCCTTTGAAGCCAAATCAGAGGATACCACTTCCTCATCTGCCCAACGCCGATTTCTGATTCCTGTAATTG
>CAZKXG010000260.1:1379-4149 GCA_964556465.1 uncultured Cryomorphaceae bacterium
TATAAAATACTCTCCCGTGAAAGTCGCTATTGGCCAACACTTGTTTCGGTACAAAGCTTCCCGAACCGGTGATTATTGTTCTTTTCATTACTTCCCTTATAGAGTGCGAATATCTAAATATATCCGATGTGAGACAAAATTAATCTCTACGCGGAAAAACATAAAAATGTTCGCCTAATGAAATTGTAACTTTTCGCGGTACAGGTGTTTATATCCTTCATCCGAATTATGTCTTATGTAAAAAACGGATCCATTGTATATTTTGAGTTTTTCAGGAAAGGGATAAGCCACCTTCATAGGGTTGCTGAGACTCCCGGTCTTCGCATCAAGTTCGCGAATAAAATAAACGCCCTTTTTCTGATGTATTGAATAGAGCTTTTCATTCACTTGGTCTTGTTCTATGCGCCACAATTCTTCGCCGGGAAGTTCTATCTGAAAATAGACCGAATCCAAAGTGACTCCCCTTTGATCATGTCGGTAAATCCATTGATTCATCGCATCTAAGATCAGTACATCACCGTCTTTTTTGTACACAGGCGTGTAAGGGGGCCTTAGATCTCGATCTACTCCCGTAGCATAAGGTTGTTGAGAGCGAAAGTTTGGCTGCCTGTTATTGGCTCTGATGTAGCTTGCATAAAGCTCTTTGTCAAAGCCTTGATCCTCACTCAAAGCAGCGGCCAATGCTTTTTGGTTGGGATCGAGCATGGTGTAATCCAAAAAGGTTTTTGAGAAATAGGACCTGTTACGAGCGGTTCTGATCACTTCATGAGATTTAGGATCAGTGAGATAACAGTAGTGAACGACTTGGGGAATTTCTTTAACGATTTGTACACTAAACGCCGAATTTGAAAGTGCAACAGTCCAAGGTACCACATTGGTTCTGTATTCTTTCAAGTCAAACTCCCGAATGCTGAGCTTCCCTTCATCTTCACTCACAAGCAGGGCAAAATCCAACCCTTGGACAAACAGTTCGTCAAAGGCGCTCCTTCTGAGCCTTTGAGGAAAATCAGGAATGAGAACGCGGTGACGCATTTCACCATTGTCAAACAAGGTTAGAGCACAATTCTTCAGTGATGAACCATTGTCTGTGTCACTGATGTTTCTGTTGAGGTAGGACCCTACAATCAATAAATTGTCAATAAACTCAAAGTCGAATAAGTACTCAAATTCGGGTTCGTAAACACCTACCGCTCCCGCTGAGACTTTTAACCCTTTAGGCTTGGGTTTGGGGGCAAGGTATACCGCTACATCCGCATTCTTCACCAGATCGTAAGTATCGCGATCATAGTCGTGGTAGCCGGAGGCGGAGACCTCGAGATCTTTTCCTTCTTTGTAAGGAACGTTGAAAACACCTCGAGCATCTGTCCGAACATTTCGGTTGCCCATCTTTACAGTGGCATTTGATAATGGTTTTTTACTACCTCCATCATAGACTACACCGCTGATTGCATTTTGGCCAAATAGTGCCGTAGAAATGGCTATCCCAAAAAAGAAAAGGAAAATGGGTTTTATCATAGTCTCGCTGCTAATCGAGATGAAATTAGCAATTCTTTCTAGATTTGAAGAATGGGTCATAGAAGAATGAAAAAACATCTGTGGTTAATTCTGATTTTATTAGGGAGTATCAAAGTTTATGCCCAAGAATCAGACACGCCTAAGCCGCTCTATACGGATAGACCGGGGCAAAGTATTAACCCCAATACTGTTGGAGATAAGGTGCTCCAACTTCAGAGTGGCTATGGGTATTTGCGAGATAAATTACCCGTAGGTGATATTGACTTTCACAATTTAGACGTGAATACCAAATTTGGAATTAGTGACCGCTTCGAGTTTTCTTTCTTACTTCAAGTATCATCTCTCATCTTTGAGCCTATAACGTCTTTGTCTCCCTCAGAATCAGAATCAGAGCCGGAGATCGGAGTTTCGCTTTACTCCTTTTCATCGCGAGGTTTGATACTAAAGGGTGAAGGGTTGAAACCAGCCATTGGGTTAGAAGCTACCTACCTGGCTGCAGGAATCCCGGGTGATGACTTGGACAACTTTCAGGGCAGGTTTATTTTGACTCTTCAAAATCAACTCCTAAAGAAGTTATCATTTACAGGAAACGTAGTTTATTTTACGGGAAACAGAACGGAGTTTACCGCTAATCTTGGTTATAACCTTACCGACAACCTTGGAATCTTCGCCGAATACTGGCCTATTTTTGAAGCTCGCTTCGACGGTGAATCAGGCTTGCGGTTTCTGGATGCTTACATGAATACAGGTGTTTTTTGGCTATTGGGAGATAGCTGGCAATTGGATGCTACAGCCGGATTTCGTGCACTGGCCCCTGACTCTTTTTCGGACGATGACAGATCTTACTATTTACAGGTGGGATTTACCAAACGGTTTTGGCTTTAGCGAAGACTTTAACTTAAAAATTTAAACCTATTTTTCGACTCCAAAATATTTAAAACCTACCATGAAACGATCCTTGTTAATAGCAATTCTCTCTTTAATTCTTACATGTCACAACTACGGACAAACCGATGATTCATATGAAAAGACCTTAAAGAAAATGTTTGAAGTATCCGGGACAGAAAAGAATTATGAGGTGGTGATTCATCAAATGATCGATTTGTTCAGAAATCAGAACACAGAAGTAGACAGTGAAGTATGGAACGAATTGGAGAAGGAAATGCTAAGATCTGCCCTTTTGGATTTAGCTGAAATGCTAGCTCCGGTTTACGCCAAATACATTTCTGAAGATGAATTGAAAGCTGTTATTGCA
>CAZKXG010000261.1:0-4139 GCA_964556465.1 uncultured Cryomorphaceae bacterium
CGCGCAAACTCCACTGATTGCGGGGCCTTTCACTGCTTGGCAGCCATTCAGCATTGGTTCGGGTATTGTTCTGAACAGTAGCCCCAACCCTACCAGCGGGCACGCTGATGTGTCATTTGAGGTAATGAACGGAGGCGATGTGACGCTGGAAGTATATGATCTGAACGGCCGTGTGATTGAGACCCTTTTTAGCCAAGAAGCGCAAGCTGAGCTGCAGTACCGCATTCATTTTGACGGAAGTGCCTTACCGAATGGCATTTACATCTACAGGCTAACAACCGATAGATTCGTGGAAATTGAAAAATTCATGATAAGCAAATAGCCATTCGAGGCTGAATGGCTATTTGTAATCAGATCGTGCACTATTTGATACTTGATCTAGAGCTTCATCACTTTTGTAGTCGTTATCGGCTGCCCTTCGATATTCATTAATTGAAAGAAGTAGATGCCGCTTGGGCCATCTATCTGGATATCATATGTAGATGTTTCTGAAGTCAACTTTCTTTGCCATAGCACTTGTCCCAAGACGTTTCTCACAACGATTTGAGAGGCGGTTTCATTATCCACCTGAACTTGATAAACTTCATTGCCCGGATTAGGGAAAACGCGGAATACATTCGCATTCAATGGATCCTCAGATTCAATTGATCCAATTCCTGCCGGCAGTGAGAAGTAGTCGATAGCCGACCAAGGTCCTGCGGTAGTTGGAGACGAAGAACAAGCACATCTTACACGCCAGCCATAGGTTTGGCCCGCAGTAAGGAAGCTCGAAGACAGCGTTTTGGACGATGGGGAATCACCTTGCACGACGATTGACTGAGCATTCGTTAAAGAAGTTCCTGCTTGAATCTGGCAAGGTCCCGTTCCAGGGAGGGCTGTCCACGAGAGTGTAAACTGATTGCCTGAAAAACTCACATTTAAACCCGATGCCTGAGCAATGTTATCCGGGTCGCAAGCACCTGAGGCTGCATTTTCAGAAGCTCCCATATCGATAATTGGAGCAAGGCCGTCGCCTGTATCGACAACATCGGGATTGTCGATAAAACGATTCGTTCGATCAAATCCTTCAGTTGGCCAATTTGGGTTGTAGTATGAGTTCTTGCCAGCATCTATACAAGGTGAATTTTCCATCAGCACAAGCTGAGAACTTGTCATGTCAATCATAGGGTCGGTATCAATACATCCCGGAAAGTTTTCAGGATTTGGTGGATCTTCACCAGGTTCGGTTTGGAGCAAGCCCTCTACACAACTAAAAAATGGGTCGAAGGAACCTCCGACTTGTGCTTTGAGAATCCACACATCCTCACCCGTGGCTACATTTCCATACACTATCGAGTTGTGAAGTAAGAAGGGTTCATCTATCGGATTATTTATGCCCGCACCTTCACCTGCACTATTATTTACAATAGTACTATTGGCTATTACTGATCCATCTGCGGCAGTTCCAATAAAGTATATAGCGCCTCCTCTATCACCAAAGCTGAAAAAGCTACCGTCCAAGGCGAAAGCCACATTTTCGCTCATAACCGTGTTGACCATCAATAAATTGGAAAACACAGCAATGGCCCCACCGATGTGCGACTCATTCCCCGTGAATATGGAATTGTACACTTGCAAGCTGTCACCTGCTGAATATATGGCACCTCCATAATTCGGATTCTGTCCCGTAGCATATACAGTTGTGGCGGTATTGTCGGTAAACGAACATTCAAGCACACGAACAGTGCCCGCCTGAACGTCGCTATAGATAGCTCCCCCAAGAGCTTGTGCTATATCTGCTCCTTTCATGAAATTGTTGGTAAAGGAACTGGAAATGACCGTCAGGTTCCCCCCCTCGTTAATGGCGATAGCGGCTCCTCTTCCCAGATAGGCATAGTTCTCGTCGAAAATGCAATCCGAGATTAAGGGATGCCCACCGCTCGTGTAAATAGCCCCACCACGTCCACTAGAAGCTAGGTTTCTTCTAAACAGACACTGGCGAACAGTCGGGCTGGAATTTTCTAAAAAGAGACCTCCACCTGAATGGGAGAGATAACTTGCGCCACCACCTATACCTACATAACCTGCTTCAAACGTGAACCCATCAATAACCGTGGATCTGCTAAGCCCGACGCCACTCATAATGTGATGACTGTTTGGAGTGGTCACGTTCCATCCAGAGTACCAGACTACCGCACCATAGACATCATCTTGATTGATGTCGCCTGAAAGCACGGTGGGATTATCTTCAGGATTTCGCTGATCCAATGCAGTTTCAGTACCGAGAAAACCGCCATAAAGCTCCACTCCATCGGAGAGGGTAAATGTTTCTTCCGGCAAAGCTCCAGGCACATAAATGCCTTCAGGCTTCTGTCAGAGCGCTTTGAAGATCGACATAAGCATTTGTCCAACTTTCCCCTGTATTGGTTCCTGTTGCCGCTTGGGATACATAGATTACATCCTGACCATTTATGATGGTCGAAGTGAAGAATAGGCCGAGTACTAAAAAAAGATAATTTGGTTTAAGCATGAGAGTAAATGGTTTAGTTGATAGTTATCTCCTGAAGTTAAGTCTCTGATTTAAATAATTATGCGACTTGGATCACACGAATTGATTTGAAAAGAGTCTAACTTAGTTTGTTGGTATTCATCCAATAAATCATTCTCATGGACAGTTGAGAAACTTATATTTGGGTCATTGTCTCACTAACGGATATATCGAAGTCATACGAGGGGAAACCCGCTGTTCTTTCAAATCTCTCCTTTGAAGTCAAAAAAGGTGAAACCGTCTGCATCATTGGCCCTTCGGGTAGCGGAAAATCAACCATCCTGAAATTAATCAATGGCCTACTCCAACCCGATTCAGGAAAAGTTGAAGTATTAGAGCAGGACATTTCCTTTGCAGATGGCGTAGAAATAAGAAGGCAAATAGGTTTTGTCCTTCAACATCCCGCACTCTTCCCCCACTACACGGTTAAACAAAATATTGAGGTGGTGCCCCAACTCCTTGGTTGGCAAAAAGAGAAATGCTCCGCCCGAACCAAAGAGCTGCTTAAACTGATGGCTCTAGAAGCGGAAGAATTAGGAAACAGATACCCGTCGGAACTTAGTGGTGGCCAACAACAACGTATTGGCATTGCTCGGGCTTTAGCGGCTGACCCTGAGTTGATCCTGTTCGACGAGCCATTCAGTGCCTTAGATCCCATTACTCGGGCCGACCTGCAAAATGAAGTGCTGCGACTGAAGGAGAAGTTTCACAAGACCACTGTCTTCGTGACCCACGATATCCGAGAGGCTTTTCTCTTGGGGGACAAAGTGGTGATATTGAACGAAGGCAGCATCGTCCAATCGGGCAGCCCGAGCGAGATAGAAGCCGCTCCTGCCAATGAGTTTGTCAAACGCTTTATCGAAACGGGAGATGCATAGACTGATTCTTCCGGTGTTTTTGTTTTCGCTTATCGGGCTGCAGTCGCAGGATGTGGTGATTGGTTCCAAGCTCTTTTCCGAGTCGCGGCTACTCTGCGAAATCATGGCCCAGACCATCGAAGGGCAAACCGATCTGACGGTAGAACGAAGGCAAGGCTTGGGCGGCACCTTGATTTGCTTTGAAGCGCTCAAGACGGGCGCCATCGATATTTACCCCGAGTATACGGGAACGCTGAGTCAGGCCATTTTTAAGAATGAGAATTACCAATCCGAACTCGACTCATTGGGTATCACGACGGGTGAGCCATTCGGCTTCAACAATACCTACGTGCTCATCACTCGTCAGGGCAGCGAGCTATCGCGCATTTCGGATTTGCAAAATCGCTCCGATCTCAAACTCGGTTTTTCCAATGAGTTCGTGAAGCGCAGCGATGGCTTCGAAGCAATGAACGAGGCTTACGGTCTGAATCTCTCTGCTCCTACGGGAATGGATCACGGATTGGCCTACAAAGCCTTGGCCGATGGGCAAATCAATGTGACCGATGCCTATTCTACCGACGGAAAGCTCGAGACTTTCGGGTTTGAGTTTTTGGAAGACGATCAGGACTTCTTTCCCGAATACCTGGCACTCCCACTGATCAACCAAGAGCTGGCTAATAAATACCCGGAGGTAGTTGATGCATTGAATAAAATTCAAATCGACGAAGAGACCATGCTCGAGCTCAACCACCTGG
>CAZKXG010000262.1:0-3121 GCA_964556465.1 uncultured Cryomorphaceae bacterium
TATGTATAGCCACCGATACTTCATCTGTATAATAGTTATTGATAAAGTAAATCAGCGCCACGTTGTCGGTCTTGTGCACATCACGCACCCGAGCTAATAGACGCTCCCGATCTTTAGGGACGATTTTGGTACGCGTTACTTTAGACGTATCTCGGCCATAAATCACCAATGCTGTCTTCGCCACCTTATCCGCCCAACGATCTACATTCCGCACTCCATTCGAGTTAAACAAGGTCTTGGAGAGTGTCTGACGCATCAAGTTGGCTTCGATGGGAATGATGTCTTTTGCATCTTGGTGAAAGTCCAGTTCGATATCCAGCGGCACTCCCCTATCCTCCGCTTGTTTTTCGATCCATTCTATGGCCAGATTCATCGAATCGATGGATGAATAGATATCGTGTTCAGTCCAAGGGTTGGTGTACCTCGAATCAACAAAAATGGCGTAGAGAATGACTTTGTCTTTGAGGCGCTTGCACACATTGTTATTTACCGTGGCGATGTGCACTTCGTCTTCTACGGGTGACTTCATTCCGCTGCGGAATGCGCAGGAAGCCAAAATAAGAGAAAGCACTAAAATGGAGACGACTTTTTTCATGCATGACACTTAAGCATATGGTGTGCCGGAAACGGGGGGATCGAATCCGACCGAAGATGGAGTAATCAGGCGTTTCTTGCACTACAAAATCAAACGCCCTAAAAGTAAGTCCAGTATTCTAACGTTCTCACATCTCCCCAACAACTCTATCCTTGCCCCTATTCAATTCAAAAAATACCGATGAAGCGCATCTTGTTATTCTTACTCGTCGCAGTTACCTCTATCCATTGCAAAAAGGACGACGAACAAAGCCAAACCGAAATCGACAATGAGATTATTCTCAACTACATTGCCGACAATAACTTGGATGCCATGAACATCGGCAGCGGACTCTACTACGTAGATGAAGAAACAGGCACCGGCGATAACCCCGACCCATCGTCTACGGTGAGAGTCGTTTACAAAGGATACTTTACCGACGGACAGGTTTTTGACCTTTCAGAATTAAAATAGACATAGGTGCTTCGACACTCGGAGCTACGAATGGAGATTTCCTTCATATTTCGCAAGGAAATATTTATCTCAATCCTGCCGAATTTCAAGTCATATGTGTAGTTTTAAACCAACCAAAATAAAACTAACCATGAAAACCTCTTATCGAATTACCCCACTGTTAACAGGATTTATTTTTGCCCTTTCGCTGTGTAATGCTCAAGTCCAATTTGAACAACTACTTCCGGCAAACCCTGCTGGACAATTATTCTCTGAAATTTATTCTATTTCCGATGGAGGGGCAGATATGGCTGATGTCGACGGTGATTCCGATCTTGATCTGATCATTTGCGGAGCAACCACCTTCCCTTTTACGAAGTTGTATCTGAATGACGGCGAAGGCCGCTTTACGGAATCGCTTGATAACGCTTTTGAAGGCGCAAGAGCAGGTACAGTTCTCTTCGAAGATGTAGATGGCGATTCTGACTACGATATTTTTGTCACAGGTAGGCAACAAACAAATACCCAAATTTCTACCCTTTACCTAAATGATGGAAACGGAAACTTCACGCAAGTGTTGGGGACTCCCTTTATTGCTGCGGATAAGGCATCGGCAGCATTCGAAGATGTCGATGCAGACGGCGATCCTGACCTTCTTCTGATCGGTGAAAATCAGCAAAATCAAAGATTTTCACGCTTGTATATCAACGATGGAGAAGGAAATTTTTCTGTAGCTCAAAACACCCCTTTTGTCGGATTCTCGGATGGTTCTCTGGTATTCTCAGATTTAGACGGTGACGGCGATCCCGATTTAGTGATTTCAGGAAGAACCAATTCAGAAGACGCCGTGACAAAACTATATATGAACAATGGCTTGGGAGATTTTTCTGTAGCATCAAACAACCCTTTGGAGCCAGTACGTTTTAGTTCCATTGCAGTCAGCGATGTAGATGGTGATCTGGATATGGATATTTTCATCACAGGATTCACTGGTCAGGTTTCGATTTCCAAACTCTATTTAAATAATGGTGCAGGTCTGTTCACTGAAGCACTCAATTCATCATTTATACCCGGTGGAACCGTATCATTTGGCGATATAGACAATGATTCGGATGATGATTTAATAATCATAGGAAGCAGCGCATCCACAATTTACACCAATAATGGTTCAGGAATTTTCACAGAAGTAAGCAATGAATCCCTATACAAGGTAAGCCGATCTGCCGCATTATTCAGAGATATTGATGGAGACTCTGATCTCGATCTATTCTTGATGGGTAAGCCACAAGGCCTTGGTGCTGTTTCAGTTTTTTACTTGAACGATGGCTCGGGGATTTTCACAGAAGTTGCAGGCTGCACAATTCGAGGAGCTATGAACAGTTCGGTCGCTTACGAGGATGTAGATGGCGATTTAGACCTTGACATTGTTATAACTGGAGAAGAACGCGGAGGCGCAATAATTTCAAAGCTATATCTAAACAATGGACTCGGTGCTTTTGAAGAGGTTACCAACACACCCTTCGAAGGGGTTTACGAAGGTTCAGTGGCTTTTTCTGATATAGACGGAGACAATGATCCCGACCTGTTGATTACCGGCTTGAATGAAGAGGATGAACGTTCCATGAAGATATACTCAAACGATGGGAACGGTGGCTTTTCTCTGATCATCAATGCCCCTTATTTGGGTGCCTACGAAGGTCAAGTAGCTTTTGCAGATGTTGATGGTGACCTTGACCAAGACTTCATCATTACGGGTAATTCGAGCAATCCGCCGAACAATGGTTATAGCACAAGGCTTTACATCAATACAGGGCAAGGTTTTACGGAAGATCTCAATTCCACATTCGCTCAGCTTCTGAACAGTGCATTAGATTTTGAAGATGTAGACAATGATGGCGATGCGGACGTGCTCTTGACAGGCCTAGTTCCTGTATCTCCATTTGCGGCTTCACCTTATGCAGGCCTCTACTTAAATGATGGCAACGGTGTCTTCGCAGAAGTTATGAATTCACCCTTTGTCCCCGTTTCGAGCGGAAGGTTTCGGCATCCTTGAGCGCATCGATGACGCTGGACGCCTCCCGGTATGCGTCCGTT
>CAZKXG010000262.1:3131-4070 GCA_964556465.1 uncultured Cryomorphaceae bacterium
ATGATGGCTCAGGTTCATTTACAGAAGTGATGAATACGCCATTTATCGGTATGGCATCTGGAGGTGCGGTTTTCGGCGATTTGGATGGGGATAGTGACAAGGACCTTCTATTAACTGGCACCTCGGGTTTTCCGTACCAAAGATCAAGGGTATATATAAACAACGGCTTTTCTGGCTTTAGTGAACTCAGCGACTTTGAATTGGACGCTTTCGGCATGAGCTCGGCGGTCATCGACGACTTTGACGGTGATTCGGCTCCCGACATTTTCATAACGGGGTGGAAACATAATCCTACCGATCAAGTAGCCAAGATCTACCGCAACACCACGGTTCTGGATTCCGATGAAGATGGTATTACTAATTTTCTCGATCCTTGCCCAATCTTAGGTAGTTTCTATTTGGCAGATTGCGGAGTCTGTGTTGACGGCGGCACGGAGGACGAGACTTGCTGTGATTACCCGGTGGAGGAAATAAATACCGCGTCCTTGAACGCAATAATTACATCCTTTAATGTTGGACTTACTTGGCAAATGGTAAGCGGTCAAAGAGGTTGCCAGGTCCAAGTGAGGGAGCAAGGAAACTTGACAATGGTAGACTCCATTTATGTTTATGGTGAAAACATAAATTCTTACATAGTATCGGGTAACTTCTTGGAATACGGAACCTCCTATGAATGGAGAGTGCGTTGCGGATGTTCTCGGAATCCACTTATCACTAATTCGTGGACGCCATGGCAGGCATTTACCACTCGGGAAGAATCGTCATTAATCTCTTGGCCCAATCCAACCGAAGGACACTCCACCGTGGAATTTTCTCTACCGGAAGCGACTCCCTCAAACCTCGAAGTAATCGATGTCGCCGGCCGCGTAATCGAAAACTTATTTAGCGGCAACGCCCTACCTGATAAAGAATACAGATTCGAATTCGACGGCTCGAACT
>CAZKXG010000263.1:0-2945 GCA_964556465.1 uncultured Cryomorphaceae bacterium
TGTCGGCGCATCATTGGTTACAGTTAAATTACCAACTAAAGAGCAGTTGTCACTTACAGTCGGTGTACCCAGCGACACTGCAGTTGAACAATCACCTGTACCGTCGCCTGAAGTTGTAGCAGTGGTAATATCACCCGGACAAGTAATCACCGGATCTTCATCGTCAGTTACGATCACGTCGAATGTGCAGACAGATTGAACTCCCGCTGCATCTTCGGCGGTGAATTCAATCGTGGTCGATCCTACGGTGAACGCAGATCCTGAGACGGGTCCATTGGTTTGGGTGATGGTTCCTCCGGGGCAGTTATCGGTGAAAGTCGGTATGCCGAAAGTGGCCGTTGCTTCGCAAAGCCCGGCATCGGCGCTTAGTTCGATATTGGGAGGACAGTCGATCTCGGGAGCTTCCGTATCATCTACAGTCACCGTGAAGCTGCATTGTGCCGTATTACCACTCAAGTCTACGACCTCATAGGTTTCAGTCGTAGTTCCTATGGGGAAGAAAGCTCCTGTTCCTAAGCCGGCAATTTGAGTAGTTGTCGGATCGGGACAATTATCAGTTCCTTCAGGTGGTGTGTAGCTTACAATAGCGCCACAATCTCCGGGATCATTTGATACCGTAATGTCCGTCGGACAAGTTATTTCAGGAGCTGTATTTTCCGTAAGGGTCACTGTAAATGAACAAACGGCCGTATTTCCTGAAGCGTCCGTAGCTGTAAATTCAATGTCGGTAGTTCCGACAGGGAAAGTGCTTCCCGAAACAGGTCCATCCGTTTGGATGATAGTTACACCGGGACAGTTGTCGGTGGCAGTAGGAGTGGCAAAATTCACAATGTCTTCGCAAGTTCCTACGGGAACGACCTGTGAGATGTCGGCCGGGCAGTTGGTTATCACAGGAGCAGCACCATCGTTTACCGTAATGTTAAAACTACAGGTAGCTGTATTGCCGTCGACATCCGTTACTTGATAGGTTTCAGTGGTGGTACCGAATGGAAAAACGCTTCCCGGTCCAAGTCCCCCGATTTGAGTGGTAAATGCGGGACCACAAGCATCTGATCCTACCGGTGCGACGTAATTGATTATGGTATCGCAGGAATTGAAGACATCTACTACGATATCATCAGGGCAAGTTATTTCGGGAGGAGTAATGTCATTTACGATTACTACGATCCGGCAAAAACCGTCGTTTCCTGCTGCGTCGGTGGTTTGAAAATCCAGAAAGCTTTCTCCTGTCGGGAAAACGGAACCGGATGGAAGCCCACCGATTTGATTGACCACTACGGGGCCGCAATTATCTGTTGCCGTTGGGATAGGGTAGGTTACCACCTGCGTGCATTCGCCGTCATTGGCATCCACAATTATGTCGGGAGGACAATCAATCACGGGGTCTTCAGCATCTTCTACCGTCACGTCAAAAGTGCATGCGTCGCTATCGCCTTCGTCGTTGGTTACGGTATACTCTACGATAGTGGTGCCAACGGGAAACGCTGAGCCCGATGGCAAACCTCCGGTAAGGGTAGTGGTGATATTGGTACCCGATCCTGTTCCCACAGGAGCCGTATAAACTACGATTGCCTCGCATAGCCCGAGGTCATTGTTGACCTCAATATTCGCAGGACAGTTAATGGATACTTGGGCTGAGCTCTCCGTACTCAAAAAAGTAAAGAGGACAAGTAGAAAAGATAGAGCTGATACTCGGAAAGGTGTTTTCATAATCAGGCAAAGTCTACTCAAATGTAGAAGAATGAAGAGGAGCCTGAAGAGTTCTTTTATCTTTTTATAACAGCTAGAATGTTAATGAATCCGTTTTTGATTTAACCGGCATTCAAAGAGTCATCACTGTTCAACTTAGATCCGCAGTTGTTGCAATAGTTGGCATTCAGAGGGTGATCCTCACTTCCGCAATTTCTACAGATGAGGTCATTGTGGTGCCGTTTAACGGAAGTATCAACCTCCTTGTAAATTTCTGCTCCTACAATTCCGGTAGGAATGGCAATAATGGCATAACCCAGAAGCATGACAATGGAAGCTATGAATTGTCCTAGGACTGTTTGAGGAGTAATGTCTCCAAAGCCAACGGTAGTAAGTGTGACTATGGCCCAATAGATGCTAAGCGGAATACTGACGAAACCAGCTTCAGGTCCTTCTATGAGGTACATGATACTTCCCAAGATGAACACCAAGATGACCAGAGCAAGAAAGAAAACAGTGATTTTATGACGGCTGGAGGCAAGTGCCTTACCGAGTATTTGGGCCTCAGCTACAAACCGTACCAGTTTTAGAATTCTGAAAATTCGGAGAAGCCTTAACGCCCTCAGGATGGCGAAACTTTGAGAGCCTACGAAGATTATGCTGAGGTAAGTTGGTAAAATTGAGAGCAAATCGATTATACCCAAAAAAGAGAAGATATAGATCCTTGGCTTTTTGATGACCCAGATTCGCGCCATATACTCCAAAGTAAAAAACACCGTAACCACCCACTCAATAATTCTTAGTTCCGTGTGAAATTTTTCATCCACAAAGCTCACCGTTTCCAGCATTACAGCGGCCACACTGACTAAAATCAGCACCAAAAGAATGAGGTCAAATGCCTTTCCTAAGGGAGTGCCTGTACCGAAAATAATGATAAAGAGTTTCCGCTTTAAGGAACCTTCTGCAAAGTCATTTTCACTTGCCTCGTCGTGAGGATTGATTTCTTTTCCCGACATATTGGGAGCCAATTTAAGCTTTCGCAATCAATCTCAAACCGCAGCCGTTTTTACCTGACTCGAATTGGATTGGTCAATCTTAGGGTTCATTACAGAAAACCAAAGTGGTGGTATGGCGCTGAGCAGCATCATGCCGGGGTAGCCCGTCGGCATTTGCGGGCTATGGTCGTGATGCTCTAGGATTTGATATTTCTTGGCAGGCTTGAAATGGTGATCGCTGTGGCGTGAAAGTTCAAAGAG
>CAZKXG010000263.1:2955-4051 GCA_964556465.1 uncultured Cryomorphaceae bacterium
ATTGGAATTCCAAGAGTGGATGGGCTCCACGCGTTCGTAGCGGTTTTCGCTTACCTTTTTCCGTGCCAACCCGTAATGCTCGATGTAGTTAACCGTTTCGAGCATCAGAAAGCCGACAACTGCGGCCCCCGTGTAGAGTAGCACCGCATACCAGCCGAAAACCAAACCAATGGTAAGCCAAAACAAGATTTGGGTAAGTTGGAAGCGAATCATCTCATTTTTTAAACTCCATACGGGTTCCTTGGCGCGTTTGAGTCTTTTCGCCTCCAGATCCCAAGCAGAGATGAAACTGTACACAACCGACCGAATCCAAAAGTGATAGAGCGTTTCATTCAACCGCGATGAAGCGGGATCTTCCAGAGTGCTCACATTTTTATGGTGACCGCGATTGTGTTCGATAAAAAAGTGCATGTAAGCTGAGGGCAGCAGCAAAGCCTTGGCCATAAACTTTTCGTGAGCCGTTTGGCGGTGACCAAGTTCATGAGCCACATTGATGCCCATACCACCTAGAATTACCCCTAGCGAAAACGTAAGACCTACCAGTTCTTTGGTGCCAAAAGAGTAAGAGGTAACCGCAAAAAGGTAGAGCAGTACCGAGCCGTAAATGATCGGAACAACCGAGTAGAGGAGCAAGTCATAGGCACGGTCATCGAGCCGCATCTCTTTTTCTGCAGCGGTGAGATTTTTAGCGTTAGGCTGAAAGAGAAGCTCGAGCAAAGGAATGCATCCAAATGCAAAAATCACCGGGCCGAAAGTCCACCAAGAACCCAAGTATACTCCCAGTGCAAAGAGAGCGGGAAGGATAAAAACCATGGTATATTTTAATACTTTCATCTCAATGAAGTTCTTTGAGCTAAAATACGAAATCTCGTCATTGTATGCAGAACAAAAGCAGAGTAGTCCTACCGGCCTTACTGCTTGTGCTGATCCTAAGTGAAATTATTTGGGACTTTGCCCGAAGGTCTAATGAACTGAAAATAAAGTGTTTTTGATACTTTCTAAATATTTCATCAAAAAAAATTGAGCTGTCCCAAAACCTTTTTATTTTCTCATGGTTGTATTGGCCAGCATGATAGTGCTGGTTGATAGGTTAGTT
>CAZKXG010000264.1:0-550 GCA_964556465.1 uncultured Cryomorphaceae bacterium
TTACTTGGAATCCGCGAAATGTAGTTCTTGCAGGGCAAGGTGGTGCTGTTCAATTTAAACACAACGGCAGATTCAAATACATTCCTTACCAAAAGCTATTCAGGCGCACTGAGATTATTGAGATTCCGGGGTATGGGCGGTTCGAAGGATATGCCAATCGCGATTCGCTAAACTATCGAGGTACTTACGATCTGAAAGGTATACCTACTATTTATCGGGGAACCCTTCGTCGTGTGGGTTTTTGCAGAGCTTGGAACATCTTCGTGCAGATGGGGATGACGGATGATTCATATACCATAGAGGACTGTCCGAATATGACGCATCGTCAATTTACAAACGCATTCTTGGCTTTTAATCAAAACGATAGTGTAGAGCTGAAGTTGATGCACTACATGAAGTTGGATCAGGATAGTGAGATCATCGACAAGTTGAAATGGATCGGAATTTTTGATGATGAGCCGATCGGGTTGGATAAACCTTCAAGTCCTGCTCAAATCCTGCAACACATTCTTGAGAAGAAATGGACGCTTGATCCGGGCGACAAAGACAT
>CAZKXG010000264.1:560-2138 GCA_964556465.1 uncultured Cryomorphaceae bacterium
TTAAAGATTGATCAAGATGATATTGTCTGGGACAAATTCTTAGAACTCGACCTTTTCAATCCTAAAAAGATGGTGGAATTAGACAAAGCGACACCTGCTCAGATTCTGCAAAAAATATTAATGGACAGCTGGACGCTGAGCGAAGATGACAAAGACATGATCGTCATGTGGCATAAGCTCTGCTACAAAAAGCCAGGTGAAGAGGACTTGAAAGAGATTAACTCAAGTCTCGTGGTGATCGGAGACGAGAGTCCTCGCACGGCTATGGCTAAGACTGTGGGACTTCCCGTGGCTATGGCTGCCAGGCTGGTTTTAAGCGGTGATTTCAATTTGCCCGGAGTTCACATTCCCACTATTCCCGAGTTGTACAAACCAATATTATCCGAGCTTGAAGAGCACGGAATTGAATTCAACGAAAGAGAAATAGAAAACGCTCGTTTAGGGTAGCGCTACCGAAACAATCGGGCTAGGCTCTGCCGAAAGATTGGGAAAAGTTAAAGTCCCATCCTGATTTGTGATTTCAAGATTGAAATTAGCGTCACCATAGAATTGTGCGTAGATCACATCCCCTGATTTAACACCCAAAAGATCAAAAATTTGATCACTGTAGTTAAGTGCAATCTCCGGTGAAGTGGAAGTGTAGTGTGCTTGGAAAAGGTAATTTTCTGTGCTCAAGAACTCATCGGTTCCCCAAAAAACGCGGTAACCTTTCGCTTGACCTGTAGGTGGCGGAGCCGGACTCATCACTGCCGACATATCCAAATTCCATATGGTGTCTTCGCCCATTTCAGTAAAGGTAAGATCAAGCTCAATGCCTTCGAATTGAGTAATGGGAAGCTTTGTCAATACAAACGTTGGGATGGTTTGAAAACCATTAAAAACAGGGTATTCAGGATTTACCGTGCTGATTCGAATTCCTCTTTGTTCAATTGTCCCGTATCCCTCTTTTTGAAGCGTAAATGCATACGTCCCGACAGGAGCTCCGCCTAACTGCCACTGCCCGACATTGTCTGCGTCAAGGAAAAACTCCCTGAAGCCCACTTCGAGCTGAAGCTCCACTCCGTCGCGCTCTTCATACAAGGGCTGTTGAAACTCATTTTGAGTCAATACCTTTCCTCTAATCCCAATGCTGCTAGGGAAATCACTTTCGTCATCACCGTCATTGTTGCATGACGCCAGGACTAGAAGCAAAAAAAGGGTGTAAAAGAAACTGCGTTTAATCATTTTACTCGGAGTGAAAAGCGTATTTGTGCGCAAGATAAAACAATTCCTTTGATGGGATTCCCTACCAATAGAGAGATACGAAGATAAGATTGTAAATAGTTTTAGCCCTTGGAATCGGCGAAAAGATAGAATTCACGGGTCAATTTGATGTATTCTTCGCTGTATTGATGCCTTCCGTATTTTTCGATGATGAGCTCTTCTTGCTGAATTTTTGGAGTGTTTTTTCCAAATTCGCCTAAAACACGGTGAAAAGATTTCGTCGCCGTCGGTTTTACTTCCGTAATTCTTTCTTCGAAGAATTTGATTTGAGTCATCGCCGTTTTAAAAACATGGTAAGTTTCCGTTGGATAGATG
>CAZKXG010000264.1:2214-4035 GCA_964556465.1 uncultured Cryomorphaceae bacterium
AGAAAGGAGGGTTAGACACGATGAGGTCGAATCTCTCATCCGTTTCAAAGTCTTGAATGTTGGTCTTGAACAGTTTTAGCCTTTCGTCGAATGGAGAATTCTTAAAATTGAACTGCGCATCAGACAGCGCATCACTGTTCGGTTCAATAGCAGTAACGCTTGCTTCAGGAAAGCGCTGAGCCAACATTAGTGCGATGAGCCCTGTACCTGCTCCGATGTCAAGGATATTTTTTGGTGCTCCTCTTCCTGCCCACGCCCCCAATAGAACCCCATCTGTGCCCACTTTCATCGGTGCGTGGTTTTGGCAAATGGTGAACTGCTTAAAACTGAAGGGCCTGCTCACACTATTTGTTCACATCTACCAGACCTTCGGGAAGGTCTACGAAGATTTGCTTTTTTGACTTATCGACTTTCTTTACGAAGAGGTCGTTGATGGGAATCAATACTTCCGCCTTTCCATCATTTACCTCAAGCAGTGGATTATTGGAGTAGTCCAATACTTTCAAAACATTTCCTAAGTTTCCGTGATTCTCATCGATTACTTCCATGCCTTCCAAGTCGTGCAAATAATACTCGTCTCCGGGAAGTGGCGGTAGATCCGTCAGCGGCAGATAAACTTGTTTGCCTGAAAGTCTGACTGAGTCATCTTTGGTTTCAACGCCTTCCAGTTTTATATCGGCGTAACCATCGTTTTTCAATCGAAAAACATCGATAAAGAATGGAGTTAAAACACCGTTTAAATCCACTAGAATCCGATCGAGATCTTGGTAGTTTTCGGGTTCATCCACATCGAGGAAAAGAGAAAGCTCCCCCTTAAAACCCTTGCTCTTGGCAATGTGTCCTAAGTTGAAACAGTCTTTGTGAGATAGTATCATAGGTATAAAAAAACCTTCGACAGAATCTGCCGAAGGTTTTTGAAATTATAGATAGAAATGAGAATTACTTCTTCTCGGCTTCGCTCGAAGCAGGCTTCTCTTCCTCTTTGTTTTCTTTTTCTTCAGCAGGAGCTTCTTCCTTCGTTTCGGCTTTAGCTTCTTCAGCCTTAGCTTCTACAGGGTCAGCTTCTGGCGCAGGTACAGGAGTTTTCTCGTCAGCTGTTCCTTCCGATACTTCAGATTTTTCTTCCTTAGCTGGAGTCTCTTCTTTTGCGTCAGCCTTAGGCTCTTCGGCTTTAACCTCTTCAACCGGCGCGGCTTCAGCTTCTGCAGCAGGAGTTTCTTCAGTCGGAGCTTCCGCTTGATCTACAGGAGTTTCAGTCGCTTCAGCAACTTCTTCTGCTACAGGTTCAGGAGTATTGGCAGCAGCAATAGCGGCTGCACGTGCTTTACTCTTTTCAGCTTCTGCCTCGAGTCTTTCTTTTCTTGCGGTTTCAGATGCAGTATCTAAGCCTTTTTGTTTGGCATCGATTTTCTCTTGCTTCTGTTCCAACCAAGCAGTAAAACGCTTTTCGGCTTCCTCTTCAGAGAATGCACCCTTTTGAACACCTCTCATAAGGTGATTCTTGTAAAGCACACCTTTGTAAGACAAGATTGCTCTTGCCGTATCCGTTGGTTGTGCTCCGTTTACCAACCACTGCGCTGCAGTGTCTACATCTACTTCGATGGTAGCGGGATTGGTGTTAGGGTTGTAGAATCCGAGGCGCTCAATGTATTTACCATCTCGTGGTGAACGCGCGTCAGCGGCTACGATGTGGAAGTAAGGTTGTCCTTTTCTTCCGTGACGTTGAAGTCTAATTTTAACTGGCATAAATCATTAAATATTGAGGTACGAAAACCTCCGTTATTAATTTTTAGGGCCGCAAATATCTGCTTTTTATTTGAA
>CAZKXG010000265.1:0-4016 GCA_964556465.1 uncultured Cryomorphaceae bacterium
CAACTAGTCCTTGTGGTATGGATACTGATTCCATCTATTTGGCTTACTTCGTAGACGGTGACATAGATATCGGTATGGATTCGACGCTTTGCATTGGCAATGAGATTATTCTTGATGCCGGTCTTGACGATCCAATTACCTATACTTGGCAAGATGGATCCGATAGTTCTGTATTTGTTGCGACCGCTGATGGCACGTATTGGGTAGATGCTATGCGAGACCACTGCTTGGTTCAAGATACAGTGGTGTTAAATTTCGTTGACTCTTTGAATATTGATCTCGGTAACGATAGTCTGCTTTGTGATCTTGGAAGTTTGGCTCTTGATGCATCTTCTGATGAAAGCGAGTACTTATGGCAAGATGGCTCGACACTTCCGGTGCTTGAGGCTAATGAAGATGGGCTGTATTGGGTAGTGATCAGTAATATTTGCGAGACGGAGTCGGACAGTATTGAACTTAGCTTTCTGAATAGCCCGACAGTGGCATTTGGCAGTGATACCACTCTTTGTGATGATGCGGTCCTCAGTTTGAGTTCCATGCCGGATCAAGGGACCTATATATGGCACGATGGTTCTACAGAAACATCTTACACTGTTCAAGAAGCGGGTGTCTATTGGCTCCGGATCGATAATGCTTGCGGAAGTGATGCCGATAGCATTGCCATATCATATGATTTTCCTTTGAATATTTATCTCGGCGAAGATTCTATTCTTTGTTCTTATAATAGTCTCAACTTAACATCAAACATCACAGCTTCGAATTACCTATGGCAAGATGGAAGCAATCAAGCCACGATGCTTGTGATTAATAGCGGTGATTATTGGCTTTCGATAGAAAATGTTTGTGGTGTCTTCGCTGATACAATTGGTATCACCATAATTGATCCTCCTTCAATATACCTTGGTCCGGATGAACTTCTGTGTCCGGGAGATTCAATTTTATTAAGTGTTGAGGCTGAACTGGCTGAGTATCTCTGGTCTGATTTTTCTACAGGCTCTGAATTCACTGCCTACTTTCCAGAGGAGTATTGGGTAGTAGTGACTAACCAATGTGGCACCGCTGAAGATTTTATTGAATTTTCTTGCGAGCAAGTTCAAATCCCCAATGTCTTCACCCCCAATGGCGATGGATTCAATGACTTCCTCCTACCCTTCACTCAGGGTGATATGAATCAGTACCAGTTTTCGGTTTTTAATCGATGGGGGAAGGAATTATTCTCAACCATTGATCGATCCCAAGGTTGGAATGGCTCCGATAGCCCCAATGGGTTGTATTTTGCCGTGGTCACCTTTATAGACTACCAAGGAGAAAAAAGAAGCTACACCCAAGATGTGACGTTAACAGAGAATTGATTCTTTGGGAAACCATGGATTTCACCTTGGAATGGCTTTCAATTGGTGGCAACTTTTCGTTTTTCTTTTCTTAGAAATTAGTAGGCTAGCCATGCAAATCTTGGTTGTTAAAGGGTTATTACTTTTTGTATTGGGAAGTGGGATCATTATTTTTAGAAGCAGAGTTGTAAACCATATGGAAATAAACAGACTCCGTATCTCGCAGTCAGTCCGTCAAGGCATCAAACTCCGCTTTATGGCTCAGCTAAAACTTCGAACCAAAAGCTGAACCGTTGTACCCGCCGTGCTATCCACCTTCATCTCACCTTTCAATTGTTTGGTAAGTGATGCGACCAGTTTTTGCCCAAAAGCATTTTCCCGAACCGCAGTCTTGTCAAACCCTACTCCGTCGTCAATTACTTTGAGGAGGAGTTCGCTATCCTTGCGAATGAGCGACACGATTAGTTTTCCCGAACGATCCTCCGGAAAGGCATACTTAAGAGAATTGGTGACTAATTCATTTATAATCAAACCAAGAGGCACCAAGGTATCGACGTCTAATTCCTGAACCTCAATTTGATGAGTCAGCTGTACACGGTCTTCTTCTACACCGTAGGTGCGAAAGAGCTCGGAGGTAAGCTTCTCGACATACTCCTTAACGTTTACACCCGTAAGGTTTTCTCGTTGGTAGAGGCTCTGATGAATAAGCGCCATGGAACGAACACGGCTCTTACCCGCATTGATCGCTTCGAGGGCTGATTCATCATGGAGACTTCTACCCTGCAATGAAAGAAGGCTTGAAACGATTTGCAGATTATTCTTTACACGGTGATGAATTTCTCGAAGCAAAAGCTCTTTTGCAGACAATGCTTTAGACAGTTCCTGTTTCTGCTCGCGGTAACTGCGGAATAAGAAGAATAACACCACAGCCAAAACGGTGATAAGTGTGAGTCCTATTCCACCAATGAGGATGGTGCGATCTTTTTGAGAAATCATATCCTGAGAAGCTTTGTCTTTAAGGTCTAAAAAGGCAATTTGCTGTTCTTTTCGGGCCGACTCGTACCTCACTTCCAGCTCATTGAGCTTTTCTCGGCTATCAGTTCCGATTAAACTGTCGTTGAGGGACTTAAAAACCATATAATCATTTAGCGCAGACTCAAAGTCACCATTTAGCCGATGCGCCTCAGCGCGCATTTCGACTATTTCCATCTCGTCTTTTAATCCCAGTTCGTGGTTAAGCATTCCTGACAAGGAATCCATCATTTGTACAACTCGTAAATAATCCCCTTCTACCATCAAAATATCTCCAAGAAGTTGTCGGCTTGCTACCCTAAGTGAAGGAATGTTGATGCCATCGGCGAGCGACATACATCCTGAAACGAGGGGCTTCGCTTCGGAGTATCGTTTCAGTTTTATGAGCACTGTCGCCAAGTTGTAGCGATTGATCACTTTATTGTAGTCGCTGTTCGTGCTTTCTCCCATATCGTAAGCCTTTTTGTAGTACACATAGGCCGAATCCAACTGGTTCTGCTTTTCATAAGTCAGCCCCATATTGGTGTAGGTAATTTCCTCTTGCTGTATGTCGGCGATCGCACGAGCCAGCTTATTGGAGCGATTATGATACTCCATGGCCTCCTCATACCGCTCTGCTTCGATAAGCATATAACCGATTTTGCTACTCGCTATGATTACTAAGTGCGTATCACCAATAGCCTCAGCATAACTCATTGTTTCAGAAGCTGCTTCCGTGCTTTCTGCAAATTTCCCTTGGTCAGAATAGAGATTTGCTTTGGCCATTAATCCCGCAGAAATCCGAAAGGTATCTTGTCTCTGCTTCTGAAAAGCTATATACTCCTCAAACCATTTTTCACTTTCATCAAAGTTGCTGAGATTTTTGTGGGCAATTCCTCGATAATAGTAAAGCACCCCCACTTTGTATGCCTTGTCCTGCTTTGTGTGCAATTCCTTGACATCTTCGAGGATTTCAAGCATTTTTTCGGGTTGGGTGCGCGATACTGCCCACGCTTCATCGTAAAGCGAATCTATTTGCGCATTAATTGGGTTATCAGCGCCTTGAGCGAAGACCTCGCGGCAAACCAGGGCGTGGAGCAGTAATACGCAGAAAACCGCAACTAGCTGTATTCGATTTAGGTTAGGATGCATCATGTAGTAAAATTGATGAAAAGATATGTATTCCGCCTGTTAGGATAACTGTAATCCGACGGGTTCAATTTACTTCCATTTTCTAATTCGAGTCGGTGATAAAGCCGCATGGGTTTCAGATCAAAGAAATTCTGTGACGTTGCTATAAAGGTGCCAAATATGTGAAGCTGCATATCCATCAGCACAAAAGTGCGGAAGATGCTCAAAGTCAGGGTCACCTAAAAGGATGATTTTTGGATAGATGC
Organism: uncultured Cryomorphaceae bacterium; assembly: GCA_964556465.1. Taxonomy (GTDB): domain Bacteria; phylum Bacteroidota; class Bacteroidia; order Flavobacteriales_D; family Cryomorphaceae; genus JAKVAV01. The sequence continues at coordinate 3,740 of CAZKXG010000265.1, forward strand.
CCTAATGGAAGTTTTCTTATCAAGATGATATTCTGGAATCATTCGAGAGAATGATTAACAATTGGCTGTCTGCTAATTGGCCCGATTTAATAAGCTGGTATTAACCGCTTCGTATGCTAAGGTAAATCCAAAAAAAACTGACTTGCACTTATGATTCGTACAGCTAGATTAACCCTTTTGGCCAAAGTGGAAGGTGAGAACCCATTTCTTATATTGTCGCTATTATTCATTCTGACAGAAAATGAAATCGCGCCATATCCGAACTATGAAAAGATCG
>CAZKXG010000266.1:0-3955 GCA_964556465.1 uncultured Cryomorphaceae bacterium
AGCTAAGGTGCTTGCTCCTTCTTCCTTCATTTCGACCTTCCTGATCAAATGCTTCGAAAGTGTATTTCCTTTTGCACCTCGTCCCTTAATGGCTAAGTCGGCAAAGTCGTAATCGAATTTTGCCTTTCGCAAATTGGCCTTGGGACGCAAAATAACTTGAATCACTTCTGCTTCACCATTCGGGTTTGCAGTAAAGTATAGCAGCTTTGAGCCTTTATTTCCTGCTGTAAGATCATACTCTTTATCTCGGGTAATACTGTTTACAGGGAAACGCTTCATGTAGGCAGCACCTTTTGGGCCGTCTTGGTAGACCATATTGTAAATGGTACGCTTGTCCCCTTTTTTCCAAACACCTACATGAACAATATCCTTTCCGACAAATTTCTTTGTATCGACTTTGGTCACCATCATGGTTCCGTCGTTGCGAAAAACAATGATATCGTCAATATCAGAACAGTCGCATACAAACTCATCTTTGCGCAATCCATATCCAATAAAGCCTTCCTCACGGTTGACGTATAGCTTCTTATTGGCCACTACCACTTTAGCTGCTTCTATGCTGTCGAAAATTTTAATTTCCGTTTTTCGGTCGCGGCCTTCTCCGTACTTCTTTTTAAGTTTCTTGTAGTAGTCTATCGCATAATCGACCAAATTATCTAAAAACCCCTGAACCTCTTCCAATTCAGCCTCTAAGCCTGCTATTTTTTCATCAGCCTTGAATTTGTCAAACTTGGAAATGCGCTTAATTCTGATTTCGGTTAAGCGAACAATATCATCTTCTGTAACAGCTCTTTTCAGATGTTTGATGTGTGGCTTTAAACCTTCATCAATATTACCGATCACTTCTTCCCAAGTCTCGGCTTCCTCTATGTCACGGTATATTCTGTTCTCGATGAAAATCTTCTCGAGTGATGAAAAATGCCATTGTTCCTCGAGCTCGCTTTTGCGTATTTCCAGCTCTTGCTTGAGCAATTCAACTGTTTGTTCGGTATTGATTTTGAGAATCTCGTTTACTCCGACAAATCGAGGCTTCTCGTTTTCAATAACACAAGCATTAGGGGAAATGCTCACTTCGCAATCCGTGAAGGCATAAAGTGCATCCATGGTTTTGTCGGGTGAGATATTCGGTGGCAGGTGAACTATGATTTCGGCTTTGTCAGAAGTATTGTCTTCAATCTTCTTAATCTTGATCTTTCCTTTGTCATTGGCTTTGATGATGCTTTCGATCAAAGACCCTGTTGTAGTTCCATGCGGGATTTCATCAATAATCAACGTTTTTTTGTCTTGCTGACGCATTTTAGCTCGAATTCGAACTTTACCACCTCGAAGACCATCATTGTAGTTGGTAAAATCGGCCATCCCACCATTGGGGAAGTCTGGCAGAATATTGGGCTTCTTGCCCCTAAGGATACCAATACTGGCGTCGATCAGCTCATTGAAATTGTGCGGAAGAATCTTACAAGCCAAACCTACCGCAATACCTTCGGCTCCCTGGGCCAGTAACAAAGGAAACTTTACCGGTAGGAAGAAAGGCTCCTTGTTTCGGCCATCGTAAGAGAGCCCCCACTTGGTGGTCTTGTGGTTGAAAACCACTTCCAACGCAAACTTGGATAGTCGTGCTTCGATGTATCTTGGTGCGGCCGATCCATCCCCGGTCAAGGTATTTCCCCAGTTTCCTTGGGTATCGATGAGCAGATCTTTCTGTCCGAGTTGAACCAATGCGTCTCCGATGGAAGCATCACCGTGAGGGTGATACTTCATGGTATGCCCGATGATGTTAGCTACTTTATTGTAACGCCCGTCGTCTAAATCCTTCATGGCATGTAGGATTCGACGCTGAACGGGTTTTAAACCATCGTTGACGGCAGGTACGGCTCTTTCGAGAATTACATACGACGCGTAATCCAGAAACCAGTTTTTATAAAGGCCTTTTACCTGTATTACCTCCTCGTCGGTACGAGCGTCCAAAAAACCCTCAGGTTCCTGTCCGTTTAAATCTTCGTTTTCTTCTTCAGCCATGTAGTGCTTAAGCGTTTACTTCTTCAATTAATTCCTCAACTTCTTCAACTGAATCCTTCTCCACTCGTAGATTTTCGATAATGAATTCTTGCCTTTCCTGGGTATTCTTTCCCATGTAGAATCTCAATAGTTCAGCCAATTGAGAATCTTTATTGAGTACCACAGGTTCTAATCTAATATCATCTCCGATAAAGTTTTTGAACTCGTCAGGAGATATCTCACCCAACCCTTTGAATCGGGTTATCTCAGCAGATTTACCGATATGCTCAATTTCTGAGTAGCAATAAATTGTTTCTTTCTTGTTTCTCACGCGAAAGAGCGGTGTTTGCAAGATGTATAAATGATTGTTCTTCACCAAGTCAGGAAAAAACTGCAGGAAGAATGTCATGAGCAATAGCCGTATATGCATTCCGTCTACATCAGCATCCGTGGCAATTACGATTTTGTTGTAGCGTAATCCATCTAATCCATCTTCAATATTCAGAGCAGCTTGAACCAAGTTAAACTCTTCATTCTCATAAACGATCTTTTTCGTTAACCCATAGCTATTTAAGGGTTTTCCTTTTAGCGAAAAAACAGCCTGAGTATTCACATCACGAGACTTGGTGATCGATCCGGATGCTGAATCTCCCTCCGTGATAAAGAGCATCGTTTCTTTTCCTTTCTCACCGCTTTTAGCATCGTTGTAATGCTGTCGGCAATCCCGCAACTTCTTGTTGTGGAGGTTTGCCTTCTTGGCGCGCTCCTTGGCGAGTTTTCGAATTCCTGCTAAGTCTTTTCTTTCCTTTTCGTTGGCTTTGATCTTCTTCTCGATGATTTCAGCTACATCGGGATTCTTATGCAAGAAATTGTCGAGCTTCTCTTTCAAAAAGTCACCAATAAAAGCACGCATACTCTTACCGCCGGGCTCTATTTCGTGAGAACCGAGTTTTGTTTTGGTCTGAGACTCAAAAACAGGCTCAATTACCTTTACGGCTATTGCAGCTGAGACACTAGAACGAATGTCAGTAGGCTCGTAATTTTTACCATAGAAATCTTTAATCACCCGAGCGAATGCTTCACGAAACGCTCCTTGATGAGTACCTCCTTGGGTGGTGTGCTGACCATTTACAAAACTGTAGTACTCCTCACCATATGACCCGGAGTGTGTAAATGCCACCTCGATATCATCACCTTTAAGGTGTACAATCGGGTACAATGGTTCGTCTGACGACTTCTCTTCAAGTAGGTCTTTCAGTCCGTTTTTTGAGTGAAATCGGGTCCCGTTAAACCAAATGCTCAGCCCTGTATTCAGGTAGCAATAATTCCAGAGTAGTCTTTCAATGTATTCAGACTTAAACTTGTAACTCTTGAATACCTCAGCATCGGGACGAAAGTAAACACGAGTCCCGTTTCTCTCATCTGGTGCTTTGAAACTCTCTTCTTTGATCAGCACTCCTCTTTCAAAAATGGCTTTTTTGCCTTCCCCTTCACGGAATGAATCAATCTCAAAATAGTCTGAAAGAGCGTTAACAGCTTTGGTTCCGACACCGTTCAGACCGACGGATTTCTTAAATGCTTTACTATCGTATTTGGCTCCGGTATTGATTTTACTCACTACGTCTACCAACTTACCCAAAGGAATACCACGACCATAGTCACGCACCAATACATAGCCATCTTTTACCGTGATATCAATTTTCTTTCCATTCCCCATCACAAATTCGTCGATAGAGTTGTCCAGAACTTCTTTGATCAGAATATAAATCCCATCGTCGTATGCGCTTCCGTTTCCGAGCTTACCAATGTACATTCCCGGCCTGAGGCGAATGTGCTCCTTCCAGTCCAGGGATTTAATATCATCTTCAGTGTAATCAGTGGTTTCCGCCATGCAATTTGATCAAGATTAGAAATCAGAAAAAGGGAGAGATTTTCGACCTTCTAAAATACCGCGTTT
>CAZKXG010000267.1:0-3906 GCA_964556465.1 uncultured Cryomorphaceae bacterium
ATTGAGGATAAACTTGATGTAAAGGTCGCCGTTCGGGCCACCATTTACTCCGGGTCCCCCTTTACCTGCGATTTTGATCACCTGACCGTTTTCTACTCCCGCAGGTATGGTCAATCGTATTTTTTTTCCGTTTACGGTGAGCACCTGCTTTTCCGAAGTGTAAACGTCCGATAGTTTAAGGTGCAGCTCGGCATTGAAGTCCTGCCCCCTGAATTTCGTGTTCCTTCGGCCCGACGAGGCCCGACCGCTGCCGCCAAACATCGATTCAAAAAAGTCGGAATAGTCGCCGCCGCCAAAGTCACCACCGTAGCTTTGACCGCCAAAACTCTGACCACCTGATTGGTACTGCGACTGACGTTGCCGTTGTTGCTGCTCATATTCTTTCTGGGCTTTCTCGTATTCCTCGCCGTGCTTCCAGTCCTTGCCGTACTTGTCGTATTTCTTGCGGTTCTCGGGATTGCTCAGCACTTCGTTGGCCTCGTTTATATCCTTGAATTTCCGCTCCGCTTCCTTGTCGTCGGGATTGATGTCGGGATGGTACTTTCGGGCCAATTTTCGGTACGCCGATTTGATTTCCTTTTCCGTCGCCGTTTTGGAAATACCTAAGATTTTGTAGTAATCAATAAATGCCATGGTTTGGTTTTATTCGGTTGAGTAAACCAAGTGGTCTTTGCCCACAGATCAGCAAAGACCATTTACGTGTGTCGATTAATCCATCAGCTCAAGGGCTTACTTCTCTTTCATCGGGCAGGTTCTGAACCCGAAAAAGGTGTAAAGCGGACAAAAGCTTATCAAGCTGGTAAGTACAAATACGCCCGCCAACACCAACAGGACAATTCCCAAAGTGCCACTTATGACATTCGTAAAATAAAGCGTTGCAACTACAGCAGCGATCAGAACTCTAACGATTCGATCGGCTGATCCCATATTTCTTTTCATGATTTCATGTATTACGGTGATGGATAAGTTTAGAACACCAACTCTCCGCAGCTGCTATTTAGATTGTATTTTCTGGCTTGCAGCGTTTTAAGTCGTATCCAAATTTAAGCATTATATCGGAGGTATTGACTGCTTTTTGTCGTACTTAAGAATGCATTAGGACACACTTTTACACAGCTTAATTCTCTGTAAATCTCGTAATGATTACGTCGTTTTGACACTTAGTTCATCAATTCTCTCCAAAATGCCTTGGTTATCCTTTTTGGATCGTTTACATTTATCGACTTGTCAAAACAAAACATGAGTAAAGCAAAGTTTTTTTATAGCCGTTTCTGCTTCTATTTTAGTCAATAGAACGGGGCTGCTATTTGAATCTTTCAACTGATAAAAAATACGAGAGTCCTTACACACAGGGACTCTTTTTTTATGCGGAGTAAAATCATCATACAAGGAGAGTTGGGTTGCTTCCACGAGGAGGCGGCGCAGAAGTACTTTGGCGAGAATGGGCACAGCTTCGTTCCTGCCGAGTCGTTTCCTATTCTGGCCGCTCGGTTGGACAAGCACCCAAGTGACCACATCGCCATTATGGCCATCGAGAATTCTATTGCGGGGAGTCTTTTACAGAATTACCGCATCCTTCGGGAGCACAAATTCAGGGTGGTGGGAGAAGTCTACTTGCGCATCAAGCACAACCTGATGGCACTGCCGGGGCAAGAGGTCAACGAGATCAAGGAAGTGCATTCGCACCCGATGGCGCTCAACCAGTGCTTGGCCTACTTGAGCGACAAGGAGATGAAGCTGGTAGAGTCGGAGGATACAGCCCTAAGCGCCAAGCGTATCTTTGAAAAGCAAACGCGGGGTGTTGCCGCCATTGCCGGTAGGCGAGCCGCAGAACTCTATGGTCTGGAAATACTAGCCGAAGGCATTGAAACCTCGAAGGTCAATTATACCCGTTTCTTTATTGTGCAAGCCATGGAGAAACCGATCCCCGAGAGCGTGGTTAATAAGGCATCTATTTACCTCAAGGTGGTAGATGGACGGGGTAAGCTTTTAAAAGTCCTGGACGTGATTAATAACCACGATATCAATTTGAGTAAGCTGCAGTCTTATCCGGTGCTGGGGCAACTAAGCCGCTACTACTTTCACCTCGATCTGGAATTTGACGATTTGCACGAATTTGAAAAATGCATGAACGAGCTCAAGTCCTGCACCGATTCGCTGGAAGTGCTGGGAACCTACCAAAAAGCCGAAATCGATGATTGAAACAGCCAAACGTTTGGAAGGAATCGGCACCTACTACTTCGCCGATAAGCTCGCACAGATTCGGCGGATGAACGAAGCAGGCGACCGAGTGATCAACTTGGGAATCGGGAGTCCCGATATGCTGCCTCCCGCCGCGGTAATTGAGCGACTGAAAGAAGCGGTACACGAGCCCGAAGCCAATATGTACCAGTCGTACCGATCGCTGCCTGCCTTGCGCGGGGCTTTCGCCAATTGGTACCAAGAGCATTTTGGCGTCAAGCTCAATCCAGAGTCGGAACTGCTGCCGCTGATTGGTTCTAAGGAAGGAATTATGCACATCGCAATGACCTTTCTTGGGGAAGGCGATCAAGCCTTGGTGCCCGATCCGGGCTATCCGGCTTATGCGTCCGCGACAAAATTGGCGGGAGCCGAATCGGTTCTCTACTCCCTGGAACAAGACTTGAACTGGCGACCCGATCTGAAAGCATTGGCCAAACGAGACCTGAGTGCGGTGAAGATTATGTGGGTCAATTACCCAAATATGCCCACGGGTGCCCAAGCCGATCTTGATTTCTTTACGGACTTGATCGCTTTCGCGAAAGCGCACGACATACTGATCTGCCACGACAATCCGTATGCGTTTATCTTGAACGATGCCCCCTTGAGTATAATGGAAGTCGATGGAGCGATAGACCATGCCTTGGAACTAAGCTCACTTAGCAAGTGTTACAATATGGCCGGATGGCGAGTGGGCTGCCTGGCAGGCATGTGAATGCGGTGTTGATGTTTAAGAGCAATATGGATTCGGGGATGTTTAAAGCCGTGCAAGAAGCAGCAGTCATAGCATTGAAGCAAGGCCAGGACTGGTTTGCCACCTTGAATGAGGAATACGCCCGAAGAAAGGAGTGGGCACAGAAGATAATGGACTTGTTGGGGTGCAGATATGAAATGGATACAGCGGGATTATTCGTATGGGCGGAGATACCGTCATCAAAGGCCGCGGCAGAAGACTACTCGGAAGAAATATTGACTCAAGCCAAGGTATTTATTACGCCGGGGATGGTCTTCGGCGAAAATGGAAACAGACATTTGAGAATCTCTTTGTGCGGAGATCTCGAGATTTTTAAAGAAGCACATCGACGTATAGCAGCGGCGATAGAAACGAATAAAATATTACTTGATATAGCTAATTGAGAAGACATGGAAGGGACAAAGAAAACTACCAAATTACAATCGTGGATCTCAACAGGACGAGGACCGATATTGATCAGTGGCCCGTGTAGTGCCGAGACGGAAGAGCAAACATTGGAAACATCCAAAAGGCTGGCCGCCACGAGAAAGGTGGACTATATCCGTGCGGGAATCTGGAAGCCCAGAACCCGACCTGGCTCCTTCGAAGGCGTGGGAGAGAAGGGTCTGCCGTGGATGCAAAAAGTAAAAGCCGAAACGGGACTTCCCGTTACAATAGAAGTGGCCAATGCCGCGCACGTAGAACTGGCACTGAAGCACGATATCGACATGCTGTGGATCGGAGCGCGATCTACCGTAAATCCATTCACGGTTCAGGAAATTGCTGAGGCATTGCGTGGAGTCGATATTCCCGTTTTGATCAAAAACCCCATCAATGCAGACCTAGCGCTTTGGATTGGTTCTACCGAACGACTCATCCAATCGGGATTGAAACGGGTGGGAGCCATCCACCGCGGATTCTCTAATTTGGGCGAG
>CAZKXG010000268.1:0-2434 GCA_964556465.1 uncultured Cryomorphaceae bacterium
GAGTGATGATCAGAATGGATTTTTTGGTCAGCATAGTTTTTTACTTACAGCTAACAACCAAATAAGCGCAATTACCTTCGGTGAGAACGCTCCGCTTAGTTGCGCTTAGTCAGCTTAAGTCCTTAATGACTGTTTTTGCTTTTAGATGTCGAGTTTGGTAGTAGCTTCATCCACAAGTATAACCAATCTTAGGCTGAATACATTGTGGTAGTTGACTAAACGGTGAACACGAAGCAGCCACAGCCGCAAGAGGAAATGACAGGTGTAGCGTGATGCAATAATAATTGACTAGCGCCCTGATTATAGGCGAGACTATTTTTACCGTCTTCTACCCGAGTAAGTCATGGCCTCTCCTTTACCAAAGCCATAGCTGATGCCCAAGGTGTAAAAGGTACCTCGCTGCGAAAAGTCATAGGCGGTAAAATCGGCTTGGCGGGTGAAGTTTTCGCGAATACGCGAGGCAAAAATATCGCGTATCGCAAAATTGGCTACGATCTTTCCCTTTAGGAATTTCTTGCGCAAGCCCATATTGGCAAAGGCAAACCCCGATTGGGTTCCTTGAACCGTCTCAAATCCCGACTGGTAATTTCCCGTTACCTCAAAGTCGATGCCGTGGTTTAGCTTGAACTTTGCCGTCACCTCCGTTGTCCATTGGTCATCGGCAAAGTCGAAGCTCTGCCCTTCAAAGTCGCCATTGCGGCTAAAGTACCCCCAATTGAAATCCCAATTTACCGATAGCCAATCTACTGCACTATACTTTCCGTTTAGCTCCAACCCTACTTTGTCTTGCGTGCCGATGTTGAGCGGCTTGGTGATGTTTCGGTTGTCTTCCGAGAAGGTCACCCGTTCGATCTTCTCAGTGGTGTAGAGGTAGTAAAGGCTCGAGTTAAACGACACCTTGCCCAAAAGCAAAATGGCCGTTACTTCATATGAGTCCGAATACTCGGGCAGAAGCTCGGGATTTCCCTGACGGATGTTGAAGTTGTTTCGAATATTGAAAAAGGGATTCAGATCCCACAGGCGCGGTCGGTAGATTCTACGCGAGTATCCTGTTTGCAAAGAGAATTTTTCGCTCCACTTATACGAAGCGTGGAAGGATGGAAACAGGTTGGTAAAATTCTGGGTGTTGCGCTCATCGGTATTGGTGAGGATCGTTTGCAAATCGGTGTTCTCCACACGAAGTCCCCCCTTTACGCCCCATCCATTGGCTTCGTAGCCCAGCGTTCCGTATACTCCCAATACGTTTTGGCTGTATTCAAAGTTATTGGTGAAGTTGGAATCGGGAATAAACGCCCCGTCTACCTCATTGAATACGGCAAAGTCGTTTCCTACATCTTTAATTTCATAAAGCGCACCCGCTTCAAGGCTCCAGCGCTCTTTGATGGGTTTGGCATAATCGAGCTTAAACAGAAACCGCCGCTCGAAGAAATCGGTCTGTGTTTTTTGATTTGGATCTACCTCTGCATCCAGCAGTGCCGTATTCTCAAAAGAGGAGAAGCTCTCCTTGCCAAAGAAGTTTCCCAAGGAACTAAACTGGAGCGTATGGTCTTCCGAATCGGCAAACTCGCGCTTGTAGTTAAAGTCGTATTGGTACTTCGGATTGTCGGCCGTGGTGGTTTCTTCGCGCAACCATTGAGATTCGAGTTGACCGTTTTCGCCAAAAAAGGAAAATTCCGTTTCGCTGGGCTGATCCTCATCTTCGAAGGCAAAACTCCCCGAAAGGGTAATGACATCGCGATCAGTGAGGTAGTAGTCAGTCCCTAAAGTAATGTTGTAGAATGCCTCGTTGCGGTATTCCGTTCCATCAGATTTTAGCAGGTTTCCCGTAGTAAGGTCAAGGTTCTCGCTTTCGCGGAAACGCGGCAATGAACGATAGCCCGCACCAAATTGAGTGAAGAAGTTGAAATTCTCTGTGCGCAGATTCATGCTACCGCCAAGGCTGTGGTTGTCGGGAATACCGGTATTGGCTGAGATCGATCCGTTCAACCCCTTCTTTTCGTCTTTCTTCAAAATAATGTTGATGATCCCCGCCGTTCCCTCTGCTTCGTATTTGGCCGAAGGATTGGTGATAACTTCAATACTCTCGACCATATCAGCAGTAATAGAGCCCAGGGCATTACCTTCAGGATCTGCCAGCACCGAAGGCTTTCCGTTTATCAGAATTTGAACTCCCGAATTACCTCGCAAACTAACCTGACCCTCAATGTCTACATTCACCGAAGGAACATTATCCAGCAGTTCCATAGCGCCCATTCCCGTAGAACTAATGTCTTGGCCCACATTGAATACACGCTTGTCGAGTTTGAATTCCATCTGAGATTTTTCGGCTACAATCTCGATTTCTTCTAGCCCCGTAGCCGATGATTCGATGGTGATGGTGCCAAAATCCATTTGACCACCGGCCACGGCAGGAGCCTCCACTATGCGATCCTCG
>CAZKXG010000268.1:2474-3827 GCA_964556465.1 uncultured Cryomorphaceae bacterium
TTTTAATTCAAACCTTCCGTCTATATCAGTAGTGGTACCCGACAGAATTTCATTAGACGGTGATTGCAGCAACGCTACGGTGGCAAAAGGAATGGGCTCATTATTGCCCCCATCTACTACCTTACCTAATACCGTTATATCTTGGGCACTAAGGCCCAAGCCTGCAAAGAGGGTTACTAAAAAGAAAAGTACTTTAATTTCGCGCATTTCGGATGATGGCTCTGGGGTGATTAAAGAGATAAGACAAAAATAAAGCACTTAAGTTTAATTGAGGCCGTAGAAATCTGAGGTATGCGTTTTGCTGATTTGATTTTACGGGCAATCTCAAATCATCTTTTATTAAGCAAGGGGCTTCTGCCAAAGTACTTTTTTCGCAACCAAAACGATACCCTCACCAATAGAATCAAGGCGGGTACTTCTACCAGAGGGCCTATCACTCCCGCAAAAGCTTGACCTGAGTTGAGTCCAAATACCGCAATGGCCACGGCTATGGCCAGTTCAAAATTATTTCCCGCTGCCGTAAAAGCTACTGAGGCTGTTTTGTCATAATCGGCACCCATGGCTTTGGTAAAGAAGAAACCGATAATGAACATCGAGGTGAAGTAAATGAGCAATGGAATGGCGATGATTAGTACATCCATCGGTATTTCAACTATCAATTCGCCCTTTAGCGAAAACATGATGATAATGGTAAACAAAAGCGCCACTAAAGTGAGTGGAGAAACGGTCGGAATGAACTTTTGGGTGTACCACTCCTCTCCTTTCAGCCTGACCAAAATCAGCCTGCTGAAAATTCCCATTAGAAATGGAATCCCCAGGTAGATGGCTACACTTTCGGCAATGGTAGCAATGGAAATATCGACTATAGCACCTTCGAAGCCGAAGTATGGCGGCAGAACGGTTATAAATATCCAGGCGTAAAAGCTGTAAGCGAATACTTGGAAAATGCTGTTCAGTGCCACCAGGCCCGCACCGTACTCGCTGCTGCCTTCGGCCAGGTCGTTCCACACCAATACCATAGCAATGCACCTCGCCAGCCCGATCAGAATGAGGCCCACCATGTATTCGGGATAATCGCGCAAGAACGTAATGGCCAAAACGAACATCAGTATAGGCCCAATCACCCAATTGAGCACGAGTGAGATGCTGAGGATCTTCGTATTTCGAAACACTCTTGGCAGCAGGGCATAGTTCACTTTGGCCAAAGGCGGATACATCATAAGTATAAGTCCGATAGCGATGGGAATATTGGTGGTTCCACTATTGAAGGAGTTGATCAACTCGGGAAAAGTCGGAAAGAAGTACCCAATCCCCACTCCTACTGCCATGGCGGCAAAAATCCAAAGGGTCAGA
>CAZKXG010000269.1:0-1705 GCA_964556465.1 uncultured Cryomorphaceae bacterium
ATGATCGAAGATGATGTATCTGCGGATTGTGCCTCAAACTCTGAATGGCATAAAATGAAGCAGGCCAGAAGCAGGCTGATTCTGACGTACTTTTTTAAAATGGTTTGTTCTTTCTTTTTCAAGACCGGTAAATGAACATGTTATCTATCAGTTCAAATTTAAGCTTACATTCTGCATAGAATCCAAAGAAGCGATTTCTAGATCATTTTCAGCGTATTTTCAAAAAAAATCCTACAGCCTAACTGCAGGATTTGATCATTAAGGGATGTACAGCATTTATTCTGATGTAGTCTACTCAAGACTAATCAACACATAATCCGTTACAATCATAAATATCCCAAAAACCACATGCTCTTTTCACCTTTACACAACCACCGGCTGCGCAATCATCGAAAATATGGCAGTCAAAATCAAGTCCATAGGTCATACATTCACAGTTGGGAAGGGCCGCTCCTCCCCCTTCAGTTATACCTGTGGATTCTAAGGATTCGCCTAAAGTGGTAAACATGGAGAGGACATGCATGGTATCGTTATCATACACTTCCAGTGCACTGGTTCGCATATTGTCTACAAATAGTTGGGTTTGGGAAGATACTTGGTCATCAGTATACATCGACAATTGGAGCCCGTTGTAAACCGACGACAGCAAATCAGATTCTGCCGTCGTCTCAGCTGAGGCCATTAGTTCACTTAGTCGATCCTTCCATAAGGCATAGGTGTAATGGGCGGGCAAAGATCCTATTATCGCTCGCTGATCTTCGGGATGGAGGGCAGCAATAGACAATCGAAGGGTGTTAATGGCCGAAAGTTCAACGGGGGTTTCGGTAGGCTTTTCTACCACCGCGGGTTTCTCGGTTGGTTTGGGCTTGTCATCCTTGCAGGCTGTGAAAACAAGTGAGAATAACAATAAGAATAAAAGCGATTGAACATTGGTTAGATACTTCATGGTAAAAGGGGTTAGTTGTTCATTTAGAACGATTTACACTCCAATGTAGTCATTTTAAATAAACCAACACGACTTAACCCTTCTGTTAAAGAATACACTAGCACCAATAAAAGCCGAAAAAAACTATTACCCGTTCCCTATAAAAAAAGCTTTCTCCTACCTTTTGGTTTGATTAATAATGAAAGTCAAAAAAAAGCCCGTCTCAAAAGACAGGCTCTTTTATACAATTCGTTAAAAGGGTAAATGGTTAACGAACTTTCACATTTATCGCGTTCAGTCCTTTCTCACCTTGCTCCAAATCGAAGCTTACGGTATCACCTTCTCTTATATCTTCAGTTAATGAAGACTGATGAACGAAGGCATCTTTACCTCCATCATCGGGTGTGATAAACCCAAAACCTTTGGCATTATTAAAAAACTTTACTTTTCCTTGACTCATTATATTGGTACGTTAGTTCAATGGTGAAGGTAGTCTTTTATTTACTTGATGAATAGAGAGTGATTGAACGGAAAGAAAAGCCGGTTCGCCGAAAAATAGAACACCCCCAAAAAATTCACTCTTCGGAGGTGTTCCCCTGATTAATACTACTAATTCTATTCAGTCGCTTCGATAGCTGCCTGAGCTGAGGCCACTCGTGCAATAGGCACTCTATAGGGAGAACAACTCACGTAGTCCATACCTGAACGATGAAAGAATCCAATAGACTGTGGCTCACCTCCATGCTCACCACAAATTCCGATTTTGCGATTCGGATGTGT
>CAZKXG010000269.1:1818-3796 GCA_964556465.1 uncultured Cryomorphaceae bacterium
AGCAATTAAGGTAGCTCGGGGAATTTCCATCATTGTTCCTACGGTGTATGAAACTTGATCTCCACATTTCCTAAAGACTTTGATGGCCGTTTCTTCTATGGTTTTTTTCTGCTGAATAAACTCCTCCAGAGTCCCCACGAGTGGAATCATTATTTCAGGTTTTGACTCAATTCCTTTCTTCATTTTAAGATTTAGAGCAGCTTCAAGGATGGCCTGAGTTTGCATTTCAGTGATTTCAGGATAAGTATTTCCCAATCGGCATCCGCGGTGTCCCATCATGGGGTTAAACTCTTGCAGCTCAGCTATTTTGGACAATACATTTGACAGAGAAATATGGAGGTCCTCGGCTAGCTCCTTTTGTGTAGCCAATTGGTGAGGGACAAACTCATGAAGCGGTGGATCCAGTAGGCGAATCGTCACAGGAAAACCTTGCATAGCTTCGAAGATTCCTTCGAAGTCGCTGCGCTGCATGGGCAGTAATTCCTTCAGAGCCAGTTTACGTCCTTTAACCGTATCTGCCAAAATCATTTCACGCATTATTTTGATACGATCTACCTCAAAGAACATGTGCTCTGTTCTCGTCAGGCCGATTCCTTTCGCGCCGAAAGAGCGGGCTATTTGAGCATCCTTCGGAGTGTCGGCGTTCGTGCGAACGTCCATACGAGAAAACTTGTCGCTCAGGGTCATAAGCTCTGCAAACTCACCACTCAACTCAGGTTCCTTGGTGCTGATTTTTCCTTCAAAAATATTCCCCGTAGTTCCGTTGATTGATATCCAATCACCTTCGTGGTATTCGTGATCGCCTACCTTAAGCGTGCGGGTTTTATAATCAATCTTGAGCGCTCCTGCTCCCGACACACAGCATTTCCCCATTCCTCTCGCCACAACGGCCGCGTGGGAGGTCATCCCTCCTCTTGCGGTTACAATTCCTTTGGCGACGTGCATTCCTTCCAAGTCCTCAGGTGATGTTTCTGTACGAACGAGTATGGTGGACTTAAACTTATCGGCTTCATCGGCAAAGAAGACAATCTTTCCCGTGGCTGCCCCCGGAGATGCGGGAAGACCCTGTGCGATAACAGTTCCCTCTAATAATGCTTCAGGATCAAAGATTGGATGCAAAAGTTCGTCAAGCTTAAACGGATCTATCCGTTTAAGGGCAGTTTTTTCATCAATCAATCCTTCTTCCAATAATTCCATAGCTATTTTAACCATAGCCGCACCTGTTCTTTTTCCATTCCGTGTTTGCAAAATCCAAAGTTTCCCTTCTTGAATGGTAAACTCCATGTCTTGCATATCTCGGTAATGATCTTCGAGCTTGCGCTGGTATTCAAATAATTCGCGGTAAAGCTCAGGCATCACCTCTTCGAGTGAGGGGAATTTTTCTTGTCGCTCTTTTTCATCAACTTGAGCCAATTGAGCCCAGCGTTTAGAACCCAATTTCGTTATCTGCTGAGGAGTTCTCACACCTGCAACCACATCTTCACCCTGAGCATTGAGCAAGTATTCTCCGTTAAAAACATTTTCACCTGTTCCGGCATCACGGGTGAAGCAAACACCCGTTGCCGAGTCGTTGCTCATATTCCCGAAGACCATGGCTTGTATGTTCACGGCGGTTCCCCAGTCATCCGGATAGCCATTCATTTTTCGGTAGTAGATTGCTCGAGCGCCATTCCAACTATCAAAAACAGCCATGATGGCGCCCCATAATTGATCCCAAGGATCTGTAGGGAATGGCTGACCGCTCCTTTTGACGACAATGTCTTTGAAATCATAAACCAAATCCTTCAGATCCGAAACGGTAAATTCGGTATCCAGATCAATTTCTCTCTTTTCTTTCAGGTGATCGATTACTTCTTCAAAAGGATCGAGGTCATCTTTATTTTCGGGTTTTAAGCCGAGTACAACTCCGCTGTACATTTGAATGAAGCGCCGATACGAGTCCCAAACAAAACGTTCGTTTCCCGTTTTTTCTATCAAT
>CAZKXG010000270.1:0-2679 GCA_964556465.1 uncultured Cryomorphaceae bacterium
ATTATCGGTCAAATACTTTCCTGACCAGTGAATCATAGCGCCTTCTGCCCCTTTTCCATGCCATTCTCGCACCACACCAAAAACAATTCCTACCATCGTGGTAGGCGTTCCCTTCCACTTGTGGTATAAAAACTTCAGTTTTCCCAAAAGGTTTAAGTTTCCATTTACAAAGCGAAATATCTCATTGAGCTCAGGCAGATTAATGAAGAACGCGATGGGCTCGTTCTCTCTGTCGAAAGTGAATATCAAAATTCGCTTATCCATTACAGGTTTCATAGATTTCATGATTTTGAGTGCCTGCTTTCTCTCCATCATCTTGAAGTTATCGTGACCACCCCAAGCACCGTTGTACACTTTCAAGAAATTATCGGCTATTTCTTCCAATGACATACCAACCGCGTTCTTTACGGTGATTTGCTCTCGTTCCATCAAGCGCTCCAATTTTCTTGCAAAAACATCCTCCACAGGCTGATAGACAGGCCGTGTATAAAGATATTGCTCAAAGTAAGTCTTGAAGCCATAGTTCTCAAAAAGCTCCGGATAGTACGATGGATTGTAGTTCATCGCGTAACTATTCATATCGGTGAAGTTTTTGGTCAGGCACCCCCAAAACTGGTTGCGTTCGCCAAAGTTTACCGGGCCATCCATCGCCTCCATGCCTTGCTCTGTCAGCCAAGTTTTTCCAGTATCAAAAATAAAGTCGGCTACCTCTTGATCATCAATTGACTCAAAAAAGCCAATACCTCCGGTCGGTTGCTTATCCGTGTGGGCTGTTTTCGGATTGACGAATGCAGCCAATCTGCCAATCTTTTGCCCGTCGGCATTGTAAAAAACCCATCGAATAGCCTTTCCGTCCTTAAACAGTTTGTTCTTCTTAGGATCGAATATCTTTTCGATATCCTGCCTTAAGTGAGCGATGTAATTCGGGTCATTCGCGTAGATGATATCGGGGACACGATGAAACTCATCGACCATTTTCTTACTTTCTACGGATAAGGCTCGCATACTCGGGAAATTTCTGCGAAATTAGCTTTAAGAAATTAAAGCATGAAAAAGGTTTTCCTAATCGGCTATATGGGAGTTGGCAAAACCACACTAGGCAAGCGCATTGCTAACTCCATGGGTCTTCCGTTTTACGATTTGGACAAGGAAATCGTAAGGATGGAATCCCGCCTGGTCAAAGAAATATTCTCTCAAAGTGGGGAGTTGCACTTTCGTGAAGTGGAGACTCGAATTTTAAAGGATTTCTGTAATCGAAAAGAATCCTTCGTTTTATCGACTGGTGGAGGAGCTGCTAGTTCCATCGGAAATATCGAAAGCATGAAAGATTCAGGAATCGTAATATGGTTGGATATGTCTGTCGATAAAATTCTTAGTCGACTTGCTCAGGGTGAGGATCGGCCTTTATTGCAAGGTGTCCCTGAAGAAAAGCGGAAGGAGTTTATTAAGACGCATCTCACCGAAAGGATACCGCATTACAGAAAAGCACATATTCGCTTTGATTCAACCAATGTGAACGCCGAAAAACTAGAGCATTTGGTGCAAGAGATTCACTCCAAGTAGACCTGGTCGTTTCCTTCTTGAAATTCTACCGCAATGTGGTCCTGTAGGGTGGTACTCAGGGTGAGTCCAACGAAGTCGGCTTTTATGGGAAAGAGTCTGTGGCGGCGGTCAACCAGCACTACCGTGGTGAGTTTCTTTACATTGTAATCCAATACATGCCTTGCTGCGTAAATTAGTGTACGCCCCGAATTCAGAACGTCATCAACCAAAATTACCGACTTACCGCTCAAAACGGAAGCATCACCATTCCAAGTAGGTTCTTCTTTGGGGTTTTCTTTGTTGATACTGAGCGTAACAAGGTTGATTTTAAATCCTGAGATATCTTTAAGTACCGGAATAATGCGTTTTGCTAAAAAGACTCCTTTTTTTTCAACGGCCACAATGGTCAATTCCTCCTCACGGTAGTTGAACTCATAGATCTGATAGGCGATCCGTCGCAATTTTTGGAGAATTCTGATATGATCGAGTACTAAGGTCTTCTCTTGAGGCATTTTCAAACTTTGGTCAAAATTAGATTTTTAGTGGGAAGTATTGCGAATCAATTACAAAGTATTGGCTAGGGTTGTATCTTAGTGCTCTATTCTTTTCACTTAGTATTTTTTGATGAAGCGCCTGTCAACCCTAGCCATAATAATTGCACTTATCTGGTCTTGTTCAGAACCTGCAAGTCCCACATTAACCGAAGAACCTCTTGCACAGGCTGAAATACAAATGGCTGAATGGAGTGAGTTGGCAATTTTAATGCGTCAAATTCACAAAGACGCAAAGCTATGGCGCGCCAAGATTGTAAACGGCGAATTGGTTACGGATAGCGTGGCGATTTATAGTGCTTTAGTAGAGTCGAAACCTACAAAGCCTGAAGTAAAAGGCCCTGCATTCGAAGGAATGGCGGCAAACTACCAATCTCAATTGGATGCATTTCTCGCTGCAGAAGACATCGATTTAGCCAAGTCGGCCTACAATAATCTAGTAGGTGCTTGCATATCTTGCCATCAATCGTACTGCCCGGGGCCAGTAAAGACGATTAAGAAGCTTTACGTGCCTGAGTCTTAATTCGGCTTCCTCAATTGAATAAAAAGCTCTCTTCCTTGTCTCGGTGCTATCGAGTTTCGGGCT